>JAJPZA010000102.1 GCA_021204625.1 Clostridia bacterium
AGCGGCGAGGCCGACTATAACCGCGGTGTTGTGGCTGCGATGGAGGGCGACTACGACGCTGCCCGTCCTCTGCTCGAGAGTGCGAAGGCGAAGGGCGTGAGCGAGGCTGACTACTGTCTGGACTACATCAGCAAATATTGAGAGCGGAAACAAACTATATATATATGTGAACTTATTAATGTGAGAATGAATCTTTTTAAACTAACAAAAACAATGAAGACGAAAAGTTTAATTATCAGTCTGGCTGCAGGCGCCCTGTTGTGCGCTTGCTCCAGTGACGAGCTCGCCATTTCGGGCTCAGAGCAGAAAGTGTTCGAGGGGGACAAGGCCTACGTGACCGTGAAGATCTCCGACGTGGGATCATCCACAAGGGCGACCTCCGCAGATCTCGATGAAGACAACTTCGGCCCGTTCGAGTATGGAAAGTCAGAACAGGCCGTAAATGACGCCCACTTCTACTTCTATGACGATGAGGGTTACTTCGTAAGCACTGGCGAGGTTTGGGAAGACGGTGCCGCAAGTACTGATTATGATCCCATCGACAACATCGAGTACACCAGCGGGACCGTGATAATCCTCAAGGGTCTGACCGAGAAGAATTATCCGAAGTACGTGGTGACTGTGCTCAACAAACCCGATGACTTCACTGCTCCCGAGACTCTTGAAGAGATGGAGGAGAAACTGGCAAGCGACGATGAGGTAGGCATCCAGGATGGAGAGGGCTATTTCACCATGAGCACGACCAGTTACTTCAGTGACTTAAGTAGTCCCGATTTTAAACATTACTTCATCACAGAGCTTACGAAGGATGATTTCAAGACAGAGCCCGTCGATTTGGATATGTCAGATCCCGTTGAGATATACGTCGAGCGTCTGGCTGTAAAGGTCACGCTGAACGTCAGCAACGAATTAGCGGAGAATGTCAACGATGTTACGGATACCAACGGAGACCCACACACGATTTACTCCTTGGAGGAGACCATAGCAGGAGATCCTAACCAGGCAGACGATGACGACATCTCTGGTGAGCCTATCTATGTGGAACTGCTGGGCTGGAAGCTCAATGCCACGGCAAGGCAGTCCTACATCATGAAGAACATCACTGATTGGACAGATAACTTCCTTAACTTTGACGTGAACTGGAATGATCCCACCGACCACCGTAGCTACTGGGGCATGTCATACAACTATGACAAGGATGACTCTGAGTATCCCGAGAGCGCTGATGGAAATACGCCTGACGACGAGGAAAGCGCTGCTACATGGCTCAACAAATATCTGAAGTACGTGAATCTGGAAGATACGTCAGACAGCCCGTTGCTGGAAATCGGCGCAAGTGACTATTGTGCGGAGAACACCAACACGGCGACTAACAGCGAAGGCACAAACAAGATCATCCAGCACAAGAACTCCTCCGCCATCACAAGCATACTGGTGAAGGCAAGGATCTGCGATGAGAACGGTGACGATTATCCGACTGGTGAGGACGGACTCACCTTAGTACGCTATAACGGCATGCTCTTCACACCGGCTCACTTCAAAGAGTACATTCTCAGCATTCTGCAGGAGGGTAGTGGTCTGAACTACTAAACGATGACTATGGTAAATGTTGGTGATGAGGATTATGATTAATCAGTGGGCAATGGAGACCCATACCCCAAGTACACGCAGATAGACATGGACGACGTGACGCTTACTCACGGAAACGACGGAAATGTAAACTTCATACTCAAGGCTGAAGATGATGATGAGAATGTTATAGTATATTACGCATACAATTCCGAAGATGAAGAGTATGAGCCACTGAATACATATGACGCTGATGAAGAAGAGTATTTGCCACTGACTGGGGATGATCTGTTGGTCTACGCGACTGACGGTGTGGGTTACGTTGGCGGTGAGATGTACTACAACATTCCCATCCAGCACCTGAACAATGACTATGCCGTAGATAGTGACGGCGATATCGTACCAAAGGAGGCCAACTACGGTGTGGTGCGCAACCACCACTACGTTGTCGACATCCAATCTCTGGAGAATGTGGGCAAGGGAATATACGACCCGAACGAGGTAATCGTTCCAAACCCCGAAGACAAGTATTATTATGTCGGTGCCCGAATCAACATCGTGTCCTGGAAAGTTGTCGAGCAGACTGTAGGACTTTAATGATGTGTGAGAGTGTATATAAACATCCTATCCAAGAGACTTGTCTGTCAGTTTGTGGGTAGCTGACTCGCAAGGACGCCGGTCCGGCGGTTCTTTGCTTCCGCTGGACCGGCTTTAGTCAAGGGGACTAAAAGTACAACATAAAAAAAGAAAGTGCCTCCGCCCCGGCACAAAGAGTGGGGCGGACCCCCGCGGGAGAGACCAGAAGACGGTCCTCCCGCCCCAGGAGGAAAACAACAAGGGCTGTGCCCGACATGATATATTATAAGGACAGAGGAAACAAACAAAAACAGAAGATATGAGAATACGGTCATACGCAAGGAAGGCGGGCTCGGTCCTGCTGGCGGGGGCGGTCTGCTGCCTGGCGCTGTGCGCCTGCAACAGCCTCATCTACGACGACGAGGGGGACTGCTCCACGCACTACAAGGTGAGGTTCCGCTACGACTACAACATGAAGTATGCCGACGCTTTCGCCCACGAGGTGAGCAGCGTGACGCTCTACTTAGTGGACGCCGAGGGCAATGTGGTGTGGCAGAGGACGGAGGAGGGCTCTGCCCTCGCCGCCGAGGGCTACGAGATGGAGGTGGACGTTGATCCCGGGCGGTACAGCCTGCTGGCATGGTGCGGCACGAAGGATTTAGGCTCGTTCACCGTTCCAGAATCTACGACAGCCACGGACTTGACATGCACT
>JAJPZA010000195.1 GCA_021204625.1 Clostridia bacterium
GCTTGTCGCTCATCGCGCCTGTCCCGGAGTCGGTCAGAAGGTCGATGTAGACCTGCTCGCTCTTGAGGCTGAATAGGTTGTACTTCGCCTCGCGGATCCACGCCTCGCGCTCCTTGCGCGTGGACCGGTGGATGCTCTCCACCATCTTGATTCTATAACTTTCAGCAAAAGGTAGTTCCATAATTTATGCGGTTTTAAACGTTTTCAGCGAACGCCCGCGAATTTACAAAAAATCCGTATACATTAATCTTCGTCGTACGATACAATGTCTTACAAATTACAACACAAACCTTCTTAAAACATCATTTACATAACCCTTTTGCCCAAAATCCCGGAAATATCCAACTGCCAAGCATCCAACGGACCGGCAGATATATTTAAAGTTCAATTATATTAACATAAATTCTAGCACAAACAACACACATTCATTTGCTTAACTATCTTCTTGGGCCAATGAATCGGTCCCCGTTGAAATGTATCATGTGATCTGGAGAGTCTGCCAGCCAGACTTCAGTCTCCCACGCTATGTCGGCGAGGTGCTTCTTGAATTCCGTAATGTCCGGAAAGGCAGTCACGTACACTATACCGTAAGCGCAATCTTTGGTTAGGGACTCAAGTTCTAGGACTCTTTTAGGAGACACCGGCCCATGCGAAGTGACGACCTCAATAAGATAAAGCCACTCCTGAAGGTCATCGCAAATAATGATATCCGGCAGTTTGGAATGTTCCGTGATGTTGATTTTCAATGCATTCAGTTCGGTCGATTTAATGTAGAGATCCTTGTCTTCCGTGTCTCCCAGATAAAGCAGTCTTCCGCCTTGTGCAAAGCGAGGAGCGAATTCATTGATTACGGCAACTTGCAATTCATTGTGTCTTCCCGGGGACAGAAGATGCTTTTCGCCGTCAATAATAATGGGTACCTTACATATCTCTCTGTCATTTTCATAATTGTTGCGAGCGGTGTTGACCTCAATTTCAAAGCGGCTGACATTGGAGTCCCATTCTGATGTCCCATATGATTTGACAACATATAGTGCCTCATCCGAAAGCGCGTAATGTGCATGGGGACTGTTTACTGGCAGATCGGGCTGTCCCGGATTATATTTCGCCACTCCAGCCTGGACAAATTGATGAAGTACATGTCTGCGAAATGTTTCCCGCGTGTTGGGCGCATATGGGCTGTCTTTCTTGTAATTCTCATTAACAAAGGTCATTATCTCCTTTGTAACCCTCATGTTCCGCGAGGCGGCATCTTTCCAGTCATCTTCTTCTTTCAGGCCGCACAATGCCAGCAAGACCAATGCGGAAAGTTCATTCTGCTGCTCTTTACCGAGGCCCATGGCTTTCAATATCTCTTTCGCTTCTTCTACTTTTCCCATAATCAAATATTAAAGTAATTTGACATAATTGTGTTTATGTAATTGACGGAGAAATCATTTCTCAATATTATTTCTCCGCCGATCTGTCTGATTGTCTCTATCGGAGGGAGCGGCATTGAGCGCAGTTCAGTGGCACTGACATTTATATTCCCGTTAAACGTACGGAAATAAGAATCAAAGAGATCACTGTTGAGAAGCGCCGACAATCCAACCGTTTCTTCCCGCTTCAAATGTCCTTTTACCTTATAGATGTAATTGAGTTTATTTTCTACACCAACATACTTGTAGGTTGACGCGTTGCCGAAATAAGGGGCGGCGATAAGTCTGCTGTTGTCATCCTTTGAACTCATCCTTCTCAAGAAAATGTAGTTCTTGTTAGGGAGAAGATAAGGTATTGACTGAGATGTAATTCTAATGTACTGTCCTTTGGTGTCTTTGACTACAGGGTGATCCGCAAGCATTTTGACAACATTGTGAAGCCAGAAGAGAGGAACGGAATCTTTGGCCTCATCTTCAGTGATGCTATCGTAGAGTCTGAAAGCCACAACCGGTCCTGTAGATATGTTGATTCCGTATTTATTCATGTTCCCGTCCCATGATCTGAAAAGACTTAGGATTCTCTCGTCTCTGTCATCTTGGGCCAAATATATTATCTTTTCTTTTGAATGGATGTCTACAACTTCATCAGCAATGTATTCTTTCTGTCTCGCTTCCGTTATGTCCGAAATGCCGTTGCTAGTCGAAACTATTATATGGCTGGTGTCCTTTTTCCCCATCTTGGTGATGACGAGTTCTTGCAGCACGTCATCCTTCGCGAAAGTCTCCTTCCGGTTGTTGAACAAATGAACAAAGTTAAGTTTAACGTTGTCGAACAGGAAATCTCGAAACGAATGAAAATACCTGCCAGAAGCGAAACTGCGCGGAGTGATGAAAACCATCTGGCCTTCATCTGTCAGCATTCGCGAGCATATGGCCATGAAAAGTGCGTATATATTCGCTTGACCATCAACTATACAGCTGCAAGCCAGAGATTGCGGATCTTCTTTCGACAGTTTGAAATATGGCGGATTCGAGATTATGTAGTCAAATTTCAGCGGATTGTCGCCAAAAAGAGACATCTCTTGCAGACAGTAGCTGTTCGCCAACACAAAATTCTCGCGGATCACAGAGCAATCCAATTTTATCGATCTTTCTTTCAGCCATGCTTCCAAATAGTCAAATGCAGATGATGTAAAAGGGATTACCAATTCATCAATCTCATACCCAACGAGACGGATTCTCTTTATACGATGGTCTTGTTTGCACAGATGTTCAATTAAAGCGCAGGATAAAATTCCGCAACCACACCCTGGATCCAAGACGGTTATTTCATCTTTACATGCCGGCGTTGCCAGACCACTCATAAAAGACGCTATTACAAGCGGAGTGAAGAATTGTCCTTTGTTCCTTTTCTCCGCGTGAACTGAATCTGA
>JAJPZA010000232.1 GCA_021204625.1 Clostridia bacterium
CGACGGCGTTCTCTCCGAGGAAGAGCTGAACAAGGCGATAGCCAAGTATCTGGCCACTAAGGACCAGAAGGCCGTAGACGCTGACGATGAAGATGTTCCGCAGGAAGAAGAGAAGAAGGCCGCAGTGCCCGGAAAGGCTCCCGTTCCTGCGAAGGCTATCGCTCCCAATAGTGCACCTATGCCTGCTAAGGACGCACCTGCGGAAGCCCCCAAGACCAAGGTTCCTACCGAGGATGACGATGATGCCCCCCAGAAGGTAGCTCCCAAGGAGACACCCAAGGAAGCCCCTATAGCTAAGGGGGCACCTGCCCCCAAGAGACAGCCCGTCACTATCGGCTCGCTTTCCAAAAAGCCCGAAATTGTGCCCGAGGAAGAGGAAGACGATGACGAGGATATGTCCGTAGAAGACAGGGTCAATGCAGTGAGAGACCGTGACGAAGAGCGCAAAGCCCAGATTGTTCCAGACAATGAGGACGATGTGAACGAAGTCATAGGCAGTCAGGGCATGGATATCAAGGAGCTTATGGATATCATAGACACTCTGCTTGCAGAGCGTGATATCAACAAGCAGAAGGCAGACGGTGCAGACCAGCCCAAGAAGATTGACCCCGAGGACTATTCCGAAGATTCCGAGGATGATGAGGAAGAGTATTCCGACGAAGACTACGACGAAGACGAGGATGATGAGCCCAAAGACGACACCGATGATTCCGACGATGATGAGGATTATGAGGACGAGGACTACACAGAGGAAGAGGATTCCGAGGACGAGCCGGAAGACGACGAGTACGAAGAGGACGACGACGAAGACTTCAGCGATGAGGATAATGAAGAGGACAAGTTCGAGGAAGACGAGTGCAATGCTGAATGGTGCGACCCCGAGGACTACCCCTCAAAGAAGCGCACAGATGTGGCAAAGAAGTCTCGTGCCGATTCAGTTGACAGGCAGACCCGTCAGCTCACGGAGACCATGAAGCGCATTATCCACACAGCTTACCCCAATATGAGGCTTGACGGCAAGGGATTTGCTTATCTCAATGCGGCATGCGATATGGCCTGCGAGGAGATAGCTAAGAGCAACAAGAAGGGTGTGGATTATCAGTACAAGCAGATGTTCAATGCAGACAGCAAGAAGGTGTACGCTAAGCCCGAGACTGCGATGTCCGCTAGACAGCGCATGATAAAGAAAATTGTAAAGTAACAGGAGGACAGATAATCTTATGAGTGCACAGACAACATATGGGTTCAGACCCATACCTGCCGTCGCAGGCGGCATTGTTGACCTTAGCGTCTATCGCATAGATGCTTTTGCAAACGAGGAAGATACGGGTGTCATGAGGTTCGGTATGGCAGTAGTCGCAGGGTCAGAGCCCGGCAAGACTATCACGCTCCCCACTTCAGAGTCAACCGATAACGATTTCCTTGGTGCTACGGTAAACAACCTTACCACAGAGCACGACCTTGCAGGCATGACCTATATTCGCAACGGCAAGGCGATAGGGGTTATGAGGTATGGCCGCATCTGGGTACGTGTTCCCGAGGACACCGAGGTAGCGTTTGGCGATACCCTCTGCTTCATAAAGGATGGAGACAATGCAGGGTATTTCACTAACGATACAGACGAGGGGACTGCCATAAACGGCCGTTTCATCGGTTCAGCAAACACGACTGCATGGATTGCCCCGGCAGAAATCTATGACCAGACCGTGTGATTTTAGGAGGTAACATAATACATGGCAACAAAGAAGCATGCTTATAATGTAGATGATAAAAACGCCATTCTGAACTCAGCCCTTGGCGGAGAGCTCGCACGCAGTCTGCGTTTTGACAGTGCTGAAGCGGCATCCGTGTTCTTCGCCCGTGAGCTTGATTATATCAAGACAAGGAGCTATGACGTTATTTATCCCAATCCCTCAGCACTTGATTTATTCCCTGTATCTTCTTCCGCAGACGAAGGCGCAGAGACAATCACATACTATACCTATGACATGACTGGCAGGGCTAAAATCATAGACAACTATGATACAGACCTGCCCAGAGCAGATGTAACTGGCAAGCCGACAACCGTCAGAATCGAGTCTCTTGGCGCATCCTACGGCTATTCCGTGAAGGAAATGAGAGCCTCAAAGCTTGCTGGCAAGCATCTCGAGGTCCAGAAGGCTATAAATGCGAGGAAGATTATTGACCGTGCCATCAATGAGATTGCATGGAAGGGCGATGACGCTCACGAACTCTTAGGCATCCTCTCTGCAAAGCAGGAAATCCCCCTGTACACACTTGCCACAGGCGCAAGCGGCTCTACAAAGTGGATGGACAAGACAGCAGATGAGATTATAGAGGATGTCAAGGGTATGAGGGCCATGATTTCCAGACTTACAACTGACGTGGAGAAGCCCGACACGCTTGTGCTTCCCACGGATGTGTTCCACTATATCTCCATGACAAGGCTTCCTCAGACAGAGATGAAGACCGTTCTTGAATTCCTCAAGGACAATGTGCCCGACCTTAAGGAAATCAAGTCTGCCGCTGAACTCAACTGCGACCGCACCGAGACCAACCCCTATGCTTCCAAGGATGATGACGGGCAGGGTGTTATCCTGTACTACACCAACAGCCCCGATAAGCTCACACTCGAGATTCCGATGCCGTTCTTGCAGTACGCTGTACAGGTGCGCAACCTCGAGACAATCGTACCCTGCGAAGCACGTGTTGCCGGAGTGATAGTATACTATCCCATGAGCGCAATGATAGCCGTAGGTGTTTAATAGACTACAAACCATCTCATAGATTTTTGGTACACGAGGGGCGGCTGTAATATGCCGCC
>JAJPZA010000012.1 GCA_021204625.1 Clostridia bacterium
CCACAAGGACAAGCCCTGCCGCAAGCCTGCCCTTCCTGCTCTTCTTGCTCTTCTTGCTCTTCTTCCTTGCCATAGTGTCTTGCTCTTAAGTGCGGGCGAAGGTAGGCATTATCCTGCACAAAGTGGCGGCACAGTGTGCATTAAGTCATCGCCCCGCCCTCCCTTCAGGCACTTTGGGGGCGATATTTATGATATTTTAAGAGTGCGTCGGACATAGGGCAGCCGCTCAATGCTACCTTTGCCACAGAAGAGAAAGAGCATGGGCGAGCGGTTGCAGGCGATAAGGCTGATGATAGCAGAGGGCAAGGCGGAGGCTGCCATAGGGGAGCTTAACGCCCTGATAAGGGAGAGCAAAGGCGTGAGCGACGAGCCTTACTACCTCCTTGGCAACGCCTACCGCAAGAAGGGCGACTGGCAGCAGGCTCTGAACAACTACCTTGAGGCAATAGAGCGTAACCCCCAAAGCCCTGCCGCCTCGGCACGACAGATGCTCCTGAGCATACTCGACTTCCGATACAAGGACATGTATAACCAATAACAAGGAGAGACAATAGATGGCTAAGACAGTAGGCACGATAGTGGTGGACACGGAGCGGTGCAAGGGTTGCAACCTCTGCGCCGTGGCTTGCCCCCAAGGGGTGATAGAGCTGAGCAAGAAGCGTGTCAACCACAAGGGCTACACTTACGCAGGGGTGGTGAATGAGGACTTATGCACTGGTTGTGCCTCCTGCGCCATCGTCTGCCCAGACGGGTGCATAACGGTGTATAGAACTAAGCAATGATATGGCTGACACGGTATTACTCAAAGGAAACGAGGCGATAGCGCACGCCGCCATAAGGATAGGCGTTGACGGCTACTTCGGCTACCCCATCACCCCACAGTCGGAGATACTGGAGACCTTCTGCGAGCAGAAGCCTTGGGAGACCACGGGCATGGTGGTCTTGCAGGCTGAGAGCGAGCTTGCGGCTATCAACATGGTCTACGGCGGTGCGGCAAGCGGCAAGATGGTGATGACTTCCTCCTCAAGCCCGGGGGTAAGCCTCAAGCAAGAGGGCATCTCCTATATGGCTGCCGCAGAGCTTCCCTGCCTCGTGGTGAACGTGCAGAGGGGAGGACCAGGGCTGGGGACGATACAGCCCAGTCAGTCCGACTACTTCCAAGCGACGAAGGGAGGCGGTCACGGTGACTACCACATCATCGTGCTTGCCCCAGCCTCGGTGCAGGAGATGGCAGACTTCGTCGGGCTTGCCTTCAAGCTTGCCTTCCAGTACCGCACACCTTCCCTCATCCTTGCCGACGGCATAGTAGGGCAGATGATGGAGAAGGTGGTGCTGCCCGAGCCTCGCCCACGTCGCACGGCGGAGGAGATAATAGCCTCCTGCCCCTGGGCTACCACGGGCAGGACTAACGGGCGCAAGCCTAACATCATCACCTCCCTTGAGATGGACCCGCACGTGATGGAGAACCGCAACCTTCGGCTGCAAGAGAAGTACGCCACCATCCGTGAGAAAGAGGTGCGCTACGAGGAGATATGCTGCGACGACGCTGAGTACCTTATCGTAGCCTTCGGCTCCCAGGCACGCATAGCACAGAAGTCGATGGAGACCCTTCGCTCGGAGGGTATAAAGGCAGGCTTGCTCCGCCCCATAACCCTCTGGCCGTTCCCCTCGGAGGCTATAGCCAAGAGGGCAAGGCAGGCGAAGGGCATCCTCTGCGTGGAGCTGAACTCAGGGCAGATGATAGAGGACGTGCGCCTTGCGGTTAAGGACACGCTGCCCGTAAGGCACTTCGGCAGGATGGGGGGCGTTGTGCCTGACCCGGACGAGGTAGTAGAAGCACTTAAGAAGGAGTTACTATGACAAAGGAAGATATAACCAAGCCCGAAAACTTAGTCTACCAGAAGCCCGCGCTGCTCAACGACAACCCCATGCACTACTGCCCGGGGTGCAGCCACGGCGTGGTGCATAAGCTCATAGCCGAGATAGTGGAGGAGATGGGGCTGACGGACAGGACGATAGCCGTCTCCCCAGTGGGCTGTGCCGTCTTTGCCTACAACTACGTGGACATCGACTGGCAGGAGGCTGCACACGGGCGTGCACCAGCAGTGGCGACTGCCCTCAAGCGCCTCTGGCCCGACCGCCTCGTGTTCACCTACCAAGGCGACGGCGACTTGGCTTGCATAGGCACGTGCGAGACCATCCACGCCCTCAACCGCAGGGAGCACTTCACCATCATCTTCATCAACAACGCCATCTACGGCATGACGGGAGGGCAGATGGCACCCACGACGCTCTTAGGGATGAAGACATCCACCTGCCCCTACGGGAGGGACGTTGACCTGCACGGCTACCCGCTCAACATCACCGAGATAGCGGCTCACCTCGAAGGCACTGCCTACGTCACGAGGCAGGCGGTGCACACCGTGGCTGCTATCAACCGCGCGAAGAAGGCTCTCAGGAAGGCGTTCGAGTACTCGATGCGGGGCATAGGCTCTAACCTTGTGGAGATAGTCTCAACGTGCAGTGCAGGCTGGAAGATGTCGCCCCAGAGTGCCAACAAGTGGATGGAGGAACACATGTTCCCCTACTACAAGCTGGGCGACCTTAAGGACACTGGAATGGAGGACAAGCAATGAAGAGAGAGATAATCATAGCAGGCTTCGGAGGGCAGGGCGTGCTCTCGATGGGCAAGATGGTGGCATACTCAGGCATGGTGGAGGGCAAGGAGGTGAGCTGGATGCCCTCCTACGGCCCAGAGCAGAGGGGCGGCACGGCGAACGTCACTGTCATCGTGAGCGACGAGCGCATAT
>JAJPZA010000154.1 GCA_021204625.1 Clostridia bacterium
AGGTGGATTCGGGACTTTCACCCGTTAGAACGTGCGCCCGCCGGGCGCACTGAAATAGGGGAGCGGTTCCGCTCCCCTTGTGTTTGTGATATGGCAGTGCCGTGAGATCAGGATGCCTTGGATGCTTTCTCGGCCTCGGCCCGGGCGGCCCTCTGCGCCTGGACCCTTTCAAGAATCTCCTTCTGTCCGGGAACAGTTTCGTCCCTGGAAATTACAGCCTGGATGGCGGATTCCCTGGACCTGTCTACAAGTTCCTGCGCCTTGGATACGGCAGCGTCCGCCGCCTCCTGGGTCATTGTGCCTTCGGATACCTGTTCCGCTGTAGAGTTTATTGCCTTTCCCAAGTCTTTGCGCGCCTTGCCGTAACCGGCTATGAGAGCCTGGGCAAGGTTCTCCTTCTCATGTATCGTCATCTCGGCGTGGTATACATCTGCAATCTCCTGCGCCTTTGTATATGCAAGCTCAGCCTTTGCGCATGCAGCCTTCCTGGCTGCGTTTCCGGGGTCTGCTTCCATAGCTGCCCTGGCGGCTTCATATGCCTTCTTCCTCTTCGCCACTGTCTTGTCCGCGTCCGGGAAAATCACGATGAAGACGAAGAACATCACTATAAGGGATATGATGCCGGTTATGAGAGTCTTGACAAGGGATGTAACGCCTGCGGGAGCGTTCCAGTATGTGAGGACGCAGTTGGCAAATCCCCAGAGAACGCCTGTGAATACGGATATCAGCACCCAGGCTATGAAATACCACAGAGCTTGGAAAACCGGATTGCCGTGGGAATGGTATGTTATGTTGCGCTGGAGAGGGAAGTTGATGCACTGGGCCGTGAAGACGGCTATCTCATACGCTATAAAAGATCCCAGCCCGTCCGCGTCTCCGAATATGGCGCAGTCCACGCCGAGTATCTGGAAAGGAGCCCATCCCCATGATCCGTTGTTGAGAGATGTAAAAGCGTACGGCAGGAACAGGATGACCAGATACTGCCAGATGGTTACTCCTATGGAGAACACCAGGAAGAACACGATCTTGTATATCCAGGCGGCTCCTGTCGGATGTTTCATCTTGAAGCCTTCCCACACTCCCATCCATGAGCGGTACAGTTTCTGCCAAAAAGCCGCAAATGCGTTTGAAGACAGAGGCTTGAGAGTGAGCCTTGCCTCCATGTCCTCGTTACTGTCTATAGCTGCGGCCTCTGTTTCCGGGGCCTTCTTCTCCATATCTTCATCCATACCCATGCCCAACCTGTCTTTGTTCGGACCAAAGCCCGTTTGTCATATTAACATGTGACATTATACACTTGCATGCGGGGAATTGTAAACAGAATTTTGGCAAACGGCGGATTTTACGGCACCGGACATTGCAGCCCGGACATCACAGCGGCCGCAAACAACAAGAACCTTGCGTTGCCTGAAGGCAAGAAAATACCGGATGCGCATAAGTGCGGCCGGCATAATTCAGTTGTTATTCCTTCTGCATGCAACCGGACAGAGCCTGCATGCAGGATGTCAGACCTCAGAAGACGGGGTCCAGGACATCATCAAGCGTAAGGAGCACAGTATGGGTGCTTGCCTCACTCAGCACATCCTCTGTAAACCCGCTCAGCGAGAACAGATAATAATAAATGTCGCCTTCCTTTTTCACTTTGCTGCGCAGATTGTTAAGTTCATCCATGCCGAACTTCTCATTCTTGAATTTGCACTCACCATATATGAATTTTTTCCCTGTATCATCTGCAGCTATCATGTCCACTTCCTTTGTAACGCACCTGATTGTACCGTCCGGCTGAGTGACATTCTCATTCCACCACTCTCTTCCAATCCGTGCGAACACAAAAGGAAGCTTGTTGTATATGTTCAGCAGGGACATGTAGTCAATACAAACATCCTCGAATGTCTTGGATGCATAATCATGAAGATGGCTCTTGATTGAACTGTTCCAAATGCTGACCGGCTTCCATTTCAGTATGTCGTCAATCTTAGGATTGACAAACCTGTACCAGAACTTAAAGAAGTTGTCAGTGAGAATATAGTGTGCGAGGGAAGGCTTGCTTCTGTCTTTCTCCGTAGCTGAAAAAGTGTACTCAGCCCTCACAAACCCAAGTTTGATAAGTTTGTCCATATAGATAGTCAGAGGCCCTGCTCCCATGCCTGTGGCTCCACACAGCTTGTTCTGACTGCAGTTTCCTGCCGCTATGGATTTGATTATAGAGATATAGGTGGTCGGATCCCTGAATTCAGTACTCATCAGAAGCTCTACCTCATACCTCAATGCTCCATTCGGCACAAGCATCAGCCTTTCAACATTCTCCTCAACGCTCCGGGTCTGCTTGAACTTATCGAGATAGAAAGGCACGCCTCCGGTTATAGAATAAGCAATCAGCTTATCCTCATTTGAGTAGTTAGTAAAGAACTTCATAGCATCTGTGTAAGGCAACTGAGGCATCGGATACGTAAAGCTGAAACGCCCGTAAAGAGGTTTCTCCGCACCCAGAACCTCATCCACCATAAAGCTCACAGAGCTCCCGCACAGTATGAGCATTACATTGCTTTTGGAGAGTTCTGTATCCCAAACAGTCTTCAGAATGCCCGGTATTGCATTATTTTTGTCAACCATAAAAGGGAACTCGTCTATGATAACGACAAGCCTCCTGTCCGTTTTGATCCTGCCGATGAACCTGAAAGCGTTTGTCCAGTCCTGAAACGGCTCCATCCAGTTGTATTCATCTGAAAAGCATGTAAGAGCTTTGGAAAAGTTCTCCCTCTGAACGTTGTCCGGCTGAGTGTCACATGTATAGAATATATAAGGCTTGTCCTTGCAAAACTGCCAAAGGAACTCAGTTTTGCCAATTCTCCTCCTGCCGTATATGGCTATAAGCTGGGCCTCATCATCCTCATATGCCTCATTAAAACTTTTAAGCTCGTCATCTCTTCCAATAAACTCATGGCCAAGACCGGTAAACATAGCGCACCCCAAAAATGTAAAGGCATAATTTATTTACGATTTAATAAATTATAATTTAATAAATTATGTTTTATTAATTTATAATTAAATTATAGCTCATTGAACACATTTGTCAAGTCAAAAATATGTCTGTTATAAAATTACGGCTTTTAATTACCTTATTGGCGCAAAGAAGCCAGTTTGGCATATACAAAAAGCCGGCTTGCCGTGCCGGCTTGCATTGCATATTCTGGTGTGCGGCGCGCCAATGCCTTATATGCCATTCATCCGCAGAGGCGTCTGCGTCATCGCTTATACAGCGCTCCGCTGTCATGTGGAAATTGCTTTTCTCCCGCAGGGCGGATATAGTCTCCATCTGCGTGGAACCATGATGAAGGTCCGGATCCTTCTGGCTGCGCCAGAAATTTATGAGAAGAACTGTCTCCGGGTCATTCATTGGAAAGAAGTATTCACAGCACAGGTTCCCGTCTCTGGAGCGGATGGATGCCGTGCCGCCAGATTCCGTCTCGTCCGCAAATTTCCTGCAGAGCCGGATGTGCCCCTGTAAAAGATATGCCCCGCAATGGCCAGGGATTGCTCTCCCGCCTGTGGATTTCACTCTATCCCTGCATCACGGAAGATCTTCTGCAATTCCTCCAAGGCCCTCCCGGCATCCGTAAAAAGAATCCCCTTGCCTCCGGCCTCATTCCACTCCGCTATGTTGGAGGCAAGGTCATCCACGAGGATGCAGTCCTTCCCCTGGCAGAACGGCTTCTTTTCGTGCTTGGAATACACTATATGCACCACAACGTCCGGAGCAAGGAGCCTTTTGCTCCAGGCAATCTTGTCCTCTGCAGCCGTTATAATGCCATGCTTTGCCTTGGGTGCCGCGGAAAGGATCCGGCAGCCCTCCGGGCCAAGGCGGGTATAGGCGTAATCAAACATCTCCTTTGCGCCGGGCATCATTTCCAGCCTGTCATAGAAATGAGATATCCCGCGTGCGGCGGCCCACATGGCCAGCTCTTCCTCTTTGGTCTGGTGTTCCTGGTCATGTATTTCCATGCCGCACATATCCTTCACGCCCTTCTGGAAGGCCGCGAGAACGTTGTCCATATCAAAGTATACTGTCATTTGTTCGCTCCTCGTTATGGTTTTTCCATCCGTTTCCGAAGATGTTCCATAGTGTGTGAATTGAGCATAGCCGGCGGGCAATCATGCGTGCGGATGTCAGTAGGAATTTCTGCGGAAGTAGTTTTCGCCGGCCTCTTCCATCTCCTGCACGAAATCCTCAGCGGACATGCCGACGGCCTTGAACAGCTCTGTCTGCACATAGTCCAGAGGCAAGTCCAGACGGAACTTGCCGCGGGTGCGGCGGGTTGCGCATATCCTGGTCAGCTCCGACAGAGCGGAATATAAGGACAGCATGCTGTCATCATATTCGGTAAGCCCGGCCTTCTCGGCGGCGGCCTGCACTGTATGAAGAAGTATGCAGGCAACGAACTTTATGAACGACTCTATCTCGTTGTTTTTGTTCTTCCAGCAAAGGTCCAGGTCCTCATCTCTTGAAAGCTGGCTTATGAAATCGCGCGTGTTGAGGCCGTTGGACTCAATTATTGAACTGTAATACCCGGAATCATCCACAAAGCCGGGGGCATGCTCGGCCATGCCGCCCGTTGTGGTGAAGTAGCAGGTCACGCCGGCCAGATATTTGCCGCGCTCCACCGCATCTTCATCAACCTCATAGCCGGTAACGACTTCCTTCCCGTCCTTTTTTCCCCATGTGAATTTATAGTACTCAATGTCTTCAGGGATGTTGCCCGTCTTCTCCAGCTCTTCCCTGGTCTTTCCAATGCATTCCTCTGCAAGATCCTTGCGCCAGCTGACTTCATGATCAACGGTCTCCTCTTCCCCTTGCACATCGTTCATGTTGTAGTACACGTACATCCACCCCTTTCGTGAGCCGTATGTGGTTTCAACTTCGGCGCATAACGTGAACGGCTCCCTCACATACCCGTAAGCCACAACAAATTCATGGTTTTCGCCCTCAACTTCTTTATAGAACAGTTCATATTCGTTCGCGGTGCTGAAGCACTCCTCGCACTTTGCCGGATCGTCCCGCACATGGAAGAGATAATCATAGCCGGCGCCGTCCAGCTTCGCCAGCGCTTCGTCTGTGACGTCCGGATCTTTCAAAAGATAAGTGAATCTCTTTGCGCGGTGCTTTCTGGCAAGATCCGCCCCGGCGTCATATATGTTCACAGAGGCATCATAACCTGTGTCCTTATAGAAGAGAGGCATGCCGTCCGGACAGCGCAAGGCCAGTATATAGTTCAGCTCAGGCAGAAAGCCCTTGGGGCCCTCCACATCCGGCCTTAAACGGGCTTCAGAGCCGGACAGGCTGAACCTTCCGCGGAACAGCCTCCCCCAGAAAGACGTGTCCAGGTAAAGATACACGTCCGGCTTTTCGCCGTCCTCCTGCTCCTGGCTTGCAGCCCAGTCCTTCACGAACCCGCGGATCTGCCTTATCTGTATTTTCTCACGGATGCCCTTTATGATGTCCTCAGCGTTATGCCATTCATCCGTCATGAGAGGGGAATCCTTGATGTATTCGTCCAGGTCGGCCATATGGGATGCATATGAGACGAGATAAATGGCGAGGTCCAGGATTACGGGAACAGTCTCTTCATCAAAGCTGGCGCGCAGCTTGTCATACAGCCCGCATTCCTCTGCGGTGCGCTTGAGGAACACGAACAGGCCCGGACTGAATTCATACTCATCCGGGAACGCCAGATCATCAACAAGGCCGTTGTCCGGGAACAGCCTGCGGTAATTGTCATTGGGGTAAAAGAAGAGTTTATGCTCTAAGACCAGCTTGCCGATTACTGAAGTCCTCACCACATCCTTCTCTTCCGGCTCCGTCTCATGCTCCGTATGCTTGTACAGCACGTACGTTCCGTCCTTGCGCTTCTGGAATGATATGCCTTTCACTTCCGGAGTCCGCAAAGGCAACCTGTAATATTTCATTTTCATTTTCCGCACCTTTTCCCCCGGGCGCTTTCAGCCCGGTTTTTCATATGCAAGTTATGCGCTTGAATCGTGCATATTATGGTATTAATTGACTCTTGCAGAGAGGATTGCTCCTCAAGGGTTCCGGCTCCGGATTTAAGCGCGGCTCACGCCGAATGCCTACTGACATAGCGCTGCCCGGCCTCTTCCAGCTCGTTCATGATATCCTCCTCTTCCATGCCTGCGGCATTGAACAGCTCGATCTGCAAGGAATCAAGCGGATCGTCAAGGCGGAATCTGCCGCGGCCGCGGCGGGTTGCGGACATTGACTGCAGGGAGGCCAGCGCGCTGTCTGCCGTAATGGCGGCCGCATCCGCTTCAACAAGTCCGGACTTGTCTATGGCGGCATGGATGCCGTACGTGAGTATGCAGGCCACAAACTTTATGAAGGACTCTGTTTCGTTGCATCCGGTCTTCCAGCAGTCATCAGGTCTGTCGTCAGGCTCATAACTGTATCCGAACAGCGAATCCCTCAGATTGAGGCTTTTGGATTCAACAATCCGGCTGTATTCTCTGGCATCATCCAGACGCTCCGAATAGCGCCGGGAGCCGCTTTCAGCAGTGGAGAAAAAGCATTCTGTTCCGGCCATGAAATCATCAAATCTTACCGCTTCCTCGTCAACCGCAAAGCTTTCCGCGATCTGCTTCCCGTCTTTTGAAGCCCAGTTGAAAGTGATATAATTCATGTATTCCGGGTTGTGCTCCATTTCATCCAAAGCCTTCCCAAGACATGTCTTTGCATCTTCCTGCTGGGTGAGCACATCATGCCTGACACTCCGCCGCACAAACTGTTCTTCAGCCAGGTTGCGGTATACATACATCCACCCGTCCCTGGATCCGCATTCCGCCTTTACCGTGGCATACAGCTTATTAAGATTTCTGTCAAGGAAATTGGGCACTCCCGTGTTTTTGGAGAACAGGCCCTCCTCTTCCGCCGTGCGCTTGCACTTTTCACAAAGAGACGGATTGTCCATGACTTTGAAAACGTAATCGCATCCCAGGCTTTCAAGCTTTTCAACGGCTTCGCCGCAATACTCCGCATCCCTGATCATGAATGAGAACCGCTTTGCATGATGCTTCTTCGCAAGATCCGCAGCAGCTTCATAGATGTTGACGCCTGCGTCAAATCCGGTGTCTGTATAAAACAGCGGCATCCCGTCGCTGCCCCGCATTCCGAGCGCGAAATTCAGCACCGGAAGATATCCTTCGGGCCCTTCCACGTCCGGATTGAGACTGTAGTCAAATCCGGAAACACCGAAGAATCCTCCTGTAACCCTCTTCCAGAAAGACGCGTCCGTGTAAATCCATACGCCGCCGTTATACCTGTTGCTTCCGGCCCAGGCGCTTACGAATCTGCGGATGTCCTTGGTGCGCACCTCCCCGCGCACTTTGTCCGTAATATGCCTTGCAGTGCGGGAGCTTTCGTTCATGAGAAGGCTTTTGTCCAGATATTCGTCCAGATTGTACCCCGTGTGAGGGTACTGCACCAGGTAGATGGCCAGATCCATAATTTCCTTCCAGCAGTTTTCAAACGAAGCCCTCAAGAGGTCCGCAAGCCCGCAGTTCTCCGCCACGCGCTTTAAAAACACAAAGATTCCGGGATTGACTTCAAACTCATCCGGAAACAGCATACTGTCATCAAATTTTCTGTCATCCGGAAACAGCCTGGGGTAATTTTCATTGGGGTACATTTCATCAAATAACTCCCAGGGCTTCTTGCCTATAGTGCATGTCCGCACCACATCCTTCTCTTCCGGCTCTGTGACATGCTCCGTGTACCTGTACATCACAAAAGTTCCGTCTTTTCTCTTCTGCAGGGATATGCCCTCGACTTTTGGAATAGGAATCGACCCCCTATAATATCTCATGTCTCGCACCTTTTTCCAGGGCTCTCTGCGCCCGCTGCATCACATGCTGCAACAGATATGCAGCATGCAGATAAATCTTTGTCCGCAGGGCAGACATCCTGTGCCGCAATCTCCTTCCGGGCCTTTCTGCCCTCTGAATACGCCGCAATTTATAATATATTGTATTACAATGTAATACATATTTGCATTAACAGACAAACAGTCGGAAACGGCGGCGCAGCTATTTTCTGCCGGTGAAGAAGGCCTTTATCCTGCTCCAAAGAGACCCTTTCTTTTCCTTCTTCTCTTTTCCTTCCCTGCGCATGCGGAGGCTTGTGAGAGGATCCCGCTGCTCTGCAAAGCGTGTGCTGTATGCCTGCACCAGACGGATGTCCGCTTCTGTGGCCGTCTCCTGCTCCAGAGTGCCCACGTCATGAACGAGGCGATTGCGGACCTTTCTGAGGGACACGAGATTGCGCACAACAGTGTCCCAGTCCTTCACCTTCCTGTTCTCCTGCGGAGTGGCGTCCATCCTGCGGATGTATTCCGTTATCCCTTCCTCCGTGCCAAGGAGCCTTTTGCAGAAAGCGTCCAGCTGCTTGTACTCCTCCAGGAAGGCTATATTGTTGTATATGGCTTCCTTTTCTCTCATTTTGCGTCCAGGCCGCATGCAGCGGCGGCTGCGGCATCCTGCATCATGATATTGCCGGTCATGTCTCCAGCTTCATCATTTCCCACATGTCTTCAAAGCCCAGTGATGAATACAAGGGTCTTCCTTCCCTTGTGGTCTCCAGGTATATCTTGCCTGCTCCCTTCTCCTTTGCCTTGGATATGAGCCATTCCAGGATGGCATGGCCAATGCCGTGGCCGCGGCATTCCTTGCGGGCGTATATGTTCATCATATATGCGTTCACCCCGGAAGGGTTGTCCGGAGAGGGCAACTCCCTCTGCAGGCACACGCCCCCGCAGCCGACCTTCTTTCCGTCCAGGACGGCGTAGCAGGCTATATGGGATCCTGCGGGAATCGCAGTCTCGTAATAATTCCTGTTTGCATCCCTTAAGGCAGGAAGACGGGGGTCATGCGGAGACATCCAGAACACTTCGCGAAGCACTTCCATGCGCCAGTCCAGAAGCTCCTCCAGACCGTCCACGCCGGCCTGCATTATGCAGACGCGGTCCTTGAAATCCTTACCCAGATCCTGCAGGTCCTGCGCCTCGGACGCATTCTCCGCATCCTTGTCCCTGGGGCGCCACCTGCCCTCTTTAAGAGGAACGGGGAATCTGGAGACGTCCGGCTTGCCGTTGGCGTTCAAAGGGATGTCCGGCATCCGGATGAAGAACTCCGGTATCATGTACGGAGGAAGGTAATGCGAGAGCTCTTCCTTTAAAGCCTTTATGTCCAGGGTGTCCCCGGACGGGACTATGTATGCCGCAAGATATGAAAGGCCTTCCGTGTCCGTATGCGCAAGGCATACCGCCTTGCGGACGGAGGAGCACTGGCTTATACGGCTCTGCACTTCCTGGGGCTCCACACGCTTGCCCAGGATCATGACCTGCTTGTCCTTTCTCCCGCAGAAGGCAAGATTGCCGTCCGGGAGAAGGTATCCAACGTCTCCGCTGAAGTACATTCTGGTTCCGTCTTCCGCTGTGCGGAAGGGCTTTCCGTCTGCGTTTATATATCCCAGGGACACGCCCTTGCCGGAGATGCATATCTCTCCTTCCTCGCCGGCAGGAACGGGATTTCCGTCCGGGCCGAGAAGCTGTATCTGCACGCCAAGGACAGGGCGGCCTATGGGATAGGTGCCGTCTTCCAAAGGGGCCCCCTTGCTGCAGTTGTAATATGACGCGCACACCGTAGTCTCCGAAGGCCCGTACGTGTTGTATACCGCAACCCTGTGCACAAGGTCCTTCACATAGCTGGCCCGGAGGACGTCTCCTCCGGAGATGAGAAGGCGCACGGATGACGGCAGGAATCCGTACAGGTCTATCTCTTCCAGAAGGTACGGGAAGCCGGATATCATGGTGCATCCCATATCCTGCACAAAACGCATTGTGGCGCGTATGTCCTGGGCATCTTCCCATGCCGGAATGGCGAGTGCCGCGCCGCTTAAAAGGCTAGCGAAAATCTCCTCCGTCATGATGTCGAAGGAGCAGACGGAATGCTGCAGCATCACGTCCCCGGGCCCGGGATGGAACTCGTTTGCAAAGGCCCTCACGTAATTGCAGACATTGCCGTTTGAGACCATGACCCCCTTGGGCCGGCCTGTGGTTCCGGACGTGTACAGCACATACGCGGGCAGGCCTGCGCCGTATGCCCTGTCCTTTGCATACGCGTCCTTTTCCGCCAGGGGAATACTGCCTTTCTCCACGAAGACAACCGGAAATTCCTCCGAGGCCCCTGCAAACTCTTTCTCCGTTATTATGACGTCCACGGCGGATGAGAACATCATCTCATGAATCCTTCCCGGAGGGAATCCCGGCTCCGCCGGCACGTACATCGCCCCTCTCTCCAGAACGGCGAAAATGGCCGCCACCATCTCCGCTCCATGGTTCATTACGATTCCGCAGCTCTTCACTCCGTCCGGCAGCATCCCGGCAATTCCGTGCACCATCTGCAGGAACTCCCCGAAGGAAATCTTACGGCCCCTCTGCAGTATGGCCGGATTATCCGGATGCTTTTCCGCCACGCTTTCCAGCATGCCGTACAATGTATCTTCCGTCTCTCTCATATAAAATCTCTTGTGCCTGTTTTATTGCCTTCCGCTGATCACCCTGCCCTGCGCTGCCGCATATGGCATGTGAGCCATGTATCATGTCACAAGGTTTATGTGCGCTGTTTGCTGTGCGTTATTTCCCGTGCTTTATTTGCGGGTCAGAATCCAGCATATGCCGTCTGCAGTGCGATGAATGGAATCCTGGTAATGGTTGCCTTTGTTGAGCACGAATGTGGTCTGGATGCCCGCATCCCTGTATCTGCAGTATATGAGGTCCGTGTTCTTCTGCACTGCGCACAGGTACTTGTTCCTTGTCCTGCATTCCCTGTCCCCAAGGGAGAAATACACGCAGTCCGGGCTGACCTTCATCTCATGCGAGGATATGTATTCCAAAAGAGAAGGAAACCACAGGGAGCCGGACATTGTGGCGAACCTTGAGAAAGCGTCCGTGTTGTACATGGCGTATATGGCAAAGAGCCCTGCAAGGGAATATCCGGTAATAGCGCGCCAGGCCGGAGCTCCCGTCTGCTGCTCTACGAACGGGATGATATCCCGCAGCATTTCCTGCAGGTATTCATCCGCCCCTCCGGTGCAAGGGGTGTCTCCCGGATATATGGCAGGGATGGCCCATGGCGCCATGTCTTTGTTCCAGTCCACATCTGAGATTGCCACAAGGGTATGGTCCGGAGCGCCCATGTTCTCCAGCGCCTCGCGGACCTGAGCTCCCATGCCTTCAAAGGTGTTTATGTATATTGCGGGGCTCCCCTCATTCCTGGCTGCAAATATCTCCACTCTTTTGCCGTCTATCCTGTATTCCATTTCCTGTCCGTCCTTATCTGCCTGCAAAAGCAAACATGAGAGCATTGTACCACACATGCGCGCGGATTTCCATATACGGGCTGTGAAAAGTTTGTGCAAAGAATATGCGCCAATGGGTCTTTATGCAGGAATGGCAGGCAGGCTTGGACATGCGCAAAGACGGCTCCGGACTTGCAACGGGCTGAAATCCAGGCGTTTTATTTCTTGGCAGGACGTGGCAGATTTAATGCGTGAATTGAGAATAGTCTTTGGCGAATAAAGAAACGTATAATAGTTGCCAGGCATGGACGGCAGGGCAAAAGCAGCGGTTTTGAAAGCACAAAACAGTCCTACCATAAAAGCACTCCTGCCGGAGCAAGAGTGCCTTTATATGATGTGGATATATTCATGCTTGAATA
>JAJPZA010000225.1 GCA_021204625.1 Clostridia bacterium
TAGTTTAGACCGCCTCTCTTCCTCTTATCTTCCTTCCCCCTACGGTCAGGGGGAAAGCCAGCAATTCTGGACATCACTTCTAAGAAATGTCTACGGAGTGGAGTACCCTGAAAAATACATTCAGTTCGAAGATCAGGTGCACCTCGACAACACCAGCTTCATAGACGGATACATCCCCGAAACCCGCGTGATGATCGAACAGAAAGGCCTCGGAAAGAATCTCAATCAGCCCATACGCCAGTCAGACGGCACATTCCTCACTCCGTTCCAACAGGCCAAGAGGTACATTGTGGAGTTGCCCGTTGACATGCACCCGCGCTATGTTATCACCTGCAATTTCGCCGAGATATGGGTCTACGACATGAACAATCCCAAGGGCGAGCCGGAGAAGATCTTGCTCGAAAACCTTGAAACAGAATACTATCGGCTCCAATTCCTTGTGCAGAAAGACAACGACCACCTGAAACGTGAGTTAGAGGTCAGCATCGCCGCAGGAGAGATTGTCGGACTTATCTATGATGCCTTCGCAAAGCAGTATATGGACCCCAACTCGCCCCATACGCTGCATAGCCTAAACGTTCTTTGCGTCAGGCTTGTTTTCTGCCTCTATGCCGAGAATTCCGGCATCTTCGGGCACTATGGGATGTTCCATGACTACCTTGCGACTTTCGAAACGCGTCAGATGCGCAAGGCCTTGGTCGAGCTATTCAAAATCCTTGATACTAAGGAGGCAGACCGCGACCCATATCTAAAATATGACAATCCTGCTCTCGCTGAATTTCCATACGTCAACGGAGGTCTGTTCGCTGATGAGGACATCGAGATACCGCCCTTCACAGACGAGATCCGCACCCTGCTCCTTGACAAGGCCAGCGCGGGCTTCAACTGGTCGGAGATCAGCCCTACAATCTTCGGTGCCGTATTCGAGAGCACTCTCAATCCGGAGACCCGCCGTTCGGGCGGAATGCATTATACAAGCATCGAAAATATCCACAAGGTCATAGATCCGCTGTTCCTTGATGACCTCAAAAAAGAATTTGAGGACATACGAGCCATAAGCGTTGAGAATACACGGAAAAAGAAACTCACAGAGTTCCAGCGCAAGCTCGCCTCGCTGACCTTCCTTGACCCTGCCTGCGGTAGCGGCAACTTTCTCACTGAATCATACCTTTCCCTCCGCCGCATTGAGAACGACGTGCTGCGCGAACTCAGCCACGGCCAGATCTCCTTCGGCGATGAGAACCTTAACCCTATCATGGTCGGAATCGGCCAGTTCTACGGCATTGAAATCAATGACTTTGCCGTTACCGTTGCTAAGACCGCCCTATGGATCGCCGAAAGCCAGATGCTCCACGAGACCGAGACCATCGTGCAGCTCCACCTAGATTTCCTCCCTCTCAAGTCCTACACAAACATTGTCGAGGGCAACGCTCTCCGCATCGACTGGGCTTCCGTCATCCCGCCGTCGCGACTCTCCTACATAATGGGCAATCCGCCGTTCATAGGCTACTCGCTTCAATCTAAAGACCAGAAAGATGACATTCTTTCCATCTATGTTGACGAGAAGGGCAAACCGTACAAGACCGCCGGCAAGATAGACTATGTTTCGGGCTGGTACTTCAAAGCCGCACGACTCATGCAGGACACAGCCATCCGCACCGCTTTCGTCTCCACCAACTCAATCACACAGGGAGAGCAGGTCGCCGCCGTATGGAAACCCCTCTTCGACCGCTTAAATATCCACATAGACTTCGCCTACCGCACTTTCCGCTGGGACAGTGAAGCAAGCCTCAAAGCTCATGTCCACTGCGTCATAATTGGATTCAGCATCGCACCAAATCCACATCCAAAGTCGATTTATGATGGTGATAGGGTTCAAATTGTCAATAATATTAATGCGTATTTGATAGACGGACCTGACATTTTTATAGAAAGCTCAAACACTGTTTTATGTGATGTTCCGTCTATGCGGAGCGGAGGTAAGCCCGTTGAAGGAGGAAATTTGATCTTTACTGAAGCAGAGAAAGATGAATTCCTAAAAAAGGAGCCAAAAGCACAGAAATTCTTCCGCCCGTTTATGGGATCCGATGATTTTATCAATGGGCATGGACGCTGGTGCCTCTGGTTGATTTCTGCGACACCGCAGGAACTTCGTTCAATGCCGGCAGTATTGGAGCGAGTGGAAGCCGTCAGAAATTTCAGGCTTGCCAGCGTTAAGCCGGCAACTAGAGAATTTGCAAATCAGCCCGCGAGATTTATGGAGATTAAGCAGCCTGACAGTGATTACCTGATGATTCCAGCAACATCATCTGAGACCAGACGCTATATTCCGATCGGATATCTTGATAAAGATGTCATTGCAAGTAATGCCGCGTCGTTTGTCCCTAATGCAACTTTATACCACTTTGGAGTGCTGACCTCGAACGTCCACATGGCTTGGATGAGAGCCGTGTGCGGAAGATTGGAGATGAGGTACCGCTATTCTATCAACATCGTATATAACAACTTCCCGTGGCCAGAGCCAACCGAGGAGCAGAAGCAGAAGATTGAGGAAACCGCACAGGCCATCCTAGATGCCCGCGACCTATATCCCGACAGCAGCCTCGCCGACCTCTACGATGAGGTCTCTATGCCGCCCGAGCTTCGAAAGGCCCACCAGCACAACGACCGCGCCGTCATGGCCGCCTACGACTTCAACGTCAAGGAAACCACCGAGACCTCCTGCGTCGCCGCCCTGATGAAACTTTATCAAGATCTCGTCTCGCGTTCTTAAACAAGGACATAAGAAAGGCCGTAAG
>JAJPZA010000226.1 GCA_021204625.1 Clostridia bacterium
ATGGGAATCATGCAGCCGGCGATGCCTGCCCGCATGAAAGTCCCAAGTCTGAAAAAGTACATACGCGCGCGCACGCGCGCACCATATTTAATATATGCAACACGCCAGATTTATACAACACGCCAGATTTATATAACACGCCAGATTTATACAACACGCCAGAATTTAATATATACAACACGCCAGAATTTAATATATACAACACGCCAGAGAGCAAGGAGAACGCTTATGCTGGAAGCATTGAAAGAAAAAGTGTACAGGGCCAACATGGACCTGAAAAAATACGGGCTCATACTCTTCACATGGGGCAATGCCAGCGAGAGGGACCCCGAGACGGGGCTCATCGTCATAAAGCCGTCCGGGGTGGAGTATGACGAGATGAAGCCGGAGGACATGGTTGTAGTGGCTCCGGACGGAAAGATAGTGGAGGGAGACCTGCGCCCGTCTTCCGACACACCCACGCACCTGGAGATATACCGCAAGCATCCGGAGATATCCGGCATAGTCCATACCCATTCCACATATGCTACCGCCTGGGCGCAGGCAGGCCTGCCCATCCCGACATTCGGCACCACCCATGCGGACTACTTCTACGGAGACATTCCCTGCACGCAGGACCTTTCCGAGGAACGCGTGAAGGAGGCCTATGAGCATTACACCGGGGTTATCATAAACGAGACTTTTGAGCGCCGTGACACCCTTGCATGCCCCGCATGCCTCGTGAAAAACCACGGAGTCTTCACCTGGGGCACGGACGCCGCAGACGCCGTGTACCATGCCGTTGTGGTGGAGGAAGTTGCCAAGATGGCATACATAACCCTTGGGGTGAACCCGCTTGCCACCCGCGCTCCGCAGTACGTCTTAGACAAGCATTACTTCCGCAAGCACGGCAAGGACGCATACTACGGACAGGCCAAGAAATGACCATGCCGCCATAAAGGCTGGCATATGACACAAATATGCAGAAACGATATATGGAGACACATCACATGAAAAGCATATACTTCATAACGGGAAGCCAGGACCTGTACGGCGAAGAGACGCTGGTGCAGGTTGCGAAGGACAGCAAAGAGATGGTGTCCTTCCTTGCGGAAAAGCTCAAGGACAGGGTGCAGCTGATATGGTGCCCTACGGTAATAGACGCGGACAGTTGCGAGGACATCTGCCTCAAGGCCACGGCGGACAAGGAGTGCGTGGGAGTCATCTGCTGGATGCATACCTTCTCTCCCGCGAAGATGTGGATCCGCGGGCTCCAGGCTCTGCAAAAGCCCATGCTCCATCTGCACACGCAGTATAATGAGAAGCTCCCGTACGGCAGCATAGACATGGACTTCATGAACCTCAACCAGTCCGCCCACGGGGACAGGGAGTTCGGCTTCATCTGCACGCGCTTAGGGATCAGGCGCCAGGTGGTAGCAGGATATTACAGGCATGAAGACGTCATAGCCGAGATCCGCCGCTTCGCGGACGTGGCCATAGCAATGTCTTTTTCCCATGGCATGCGCGTTGCCATGCTTGGCAACAACATGCGCGACGTTGCCGTGACAGACGGGGACCGCGTGGAGAGCGAGATCCGCTACGGCTGGAGCGTCAACTATTACGGCCTCGGAGACGTCACGGACATCATTTCCGCCGTTACGGAAGCCGAGACGGATGCCAAAATGGCGGATTATCTCACCCGCTATGACATGAACACGGATGACGTCGCCTCCGTCCGCGAGCAGGCCAGATACCAGGTGGCCCTGGAGAAGTTCATGGCCGCAGAGCGCATATCCGCCATAACGGACACCTTCCAGGACCTCCACGGAATGGAGCAGCTTCCCGGCCTTGCCATCCAGGACCTCATGGCCAAAGGGGTTGGCTTCGGCCCGGAGGGAGATTACAAGACCTCAGCCCTCATGGCAGTCCTTCTTGCCATGGCGGAAGGGAGAGAGGGAGCCACGGCTTTTTTGGAAGATTACACCTATGACCTCACACAGGCAAATGAGCTGGAGCTTGCATCACACATGCTTGAGGTGTCTCCCGTCTTCGCCTCATCCAGGCCGAAGATAGAAGTGCACCCCTTAGGCATAGGAGGCAAGAACCCTCCGGCGCGCCTTGTCTTTGACGGCATCCAGGGAGACGCCATTGCGGTTTCCATGATAGACCTCGGAGACCGTTTCCGCCTCGTGTGCGCCAAAATAGAGCTCATAAAGCAGCCCGCTCCCATGCCCAAACTCCCGGTGGCCCAGCTCATGTGGAAGCACATCCCGGATTTCAAAACCAGCGCATCCGCATGGATCTATGCGGGCGGAGCCCATCATGCCGTAGTATCCACGGCCCTCACCATAGAGGACATCCGCCTGTACGCAAAGCTCACAGGCACGGAGCTTGTGGTGATAGACGAGAACACCACGCTCAGCAGCCTCTGATATCCGGCAGCCGGCAAACGCCGGCATGCCTTCATTCATTCGTTTCCGGAAAGGCCTCCCATGCGGAGGCCTTTTTCTATTGGTGATTTTTCCGCGCACCGGGACCTGAACGGCCAAAGCTGAAACATATGTTTCTACTTTTTAAAATCTGTTGCATAAGCTACGGCAGCAAATGAGAATGTCGGAGACAAAAACAAAAGTACGATTTTACATAAATTCCGGCAATGCGTGCTGGATTCACTGCTATGTGCATTTTTGCGGTTCAATGCTACGATGATGAAAAGTCCGAACAAAAAATGTTCATATATATAGTAGATATACACATTTTTGAATTATGTCGCACTGCGGCCGGAGGTCTCACGCGCGGCAGGAAGGGGCGGAAAATGACGGGTTTTGCGAGGACGGACGGAAAGTGAATAAGGAGGCAGGTTTGAGAAAGTTCATATACAAATGGATGGGCCTTTGGCGAACCCTGGCGATTGCATTCTGCCTGGTGTTCGTCTTTGCGTACACTGTTGGCTCAATCCTGGAAGCAAACTCATCGCAGGTGAACAGGGTGCTGGGCACCATAACCACTAAGGTGGTTTCCGGCGGTGACAAGGAACTTTATGCGCAGTACACCCCGGATTACAGGAATTCGGAAGAACTCAAGGCGCAGCATGTGAAGCTTGGCTCGCAGGTAGGGGCGGAGGGATCCGTTCTGCTGCAGAACAAGAACGAAACGGCTCTTCCGCTGGCCGGGACGGACAAGGTCACGCTCTTCGGAATAGCAAGCGCCCCCAGCGGAACCAATTACGGAATGGGCATGGGCGGAAGCGTATCCGCCGCCCAGAGCGTCTCTCTCTTCAGGGCCCTCAAAGAGGACGGCATTGATGTCAACTCTGCCATGAACGACTACTACGAGTCCAGCGTCCAGAAGAATAAGAACTCCCTGCAGATATCCCTGGGAGACGTCAAGGCGCCCGCGACATACAAATCATATTACGAAGTCCAGCCGGACATGAGCCTCATGGGCTCATACACGGACACGGGAATCGTGGTAGTGGGCAGGCCCTCTTCAGAGGGCGGGGACTATTTCCCCGGAACGCTCGGCCTCGAGGCGGCCGCCTCGTACAAAATCCAGCTCACGCAGTCAGACGCCCGCACGTCACTGGCCCTCACAAAGCAGGAGCTGGACATCATAGACGCAGCCAGAAAGGCATGCAGGAAAGTCGTAGTGCTCATCAACTCCTGCAATCCCCTGGAGCTCGGCGAGATCATGACGGGAGCGGCCCACGAAGTGGACGCCATCATGTGGATCGGCTTCCCCGGAAATTACGGAATGAGCGGAGTGGCGGACATTCTCACAGGCAAAAACGGCGCCAGTCCCTCCGGGCATCTGGCGGACACGTACGCCCTCAATTCCACGTCATCCCCCGCAATGCAGAACTTCGGCGTGTACCACTTCACCAACAGCTCTACGAAGAATGAGGACGGCGAAGACATCCGCGCCGGGTATTACCTGGTTGAAGCTGAAGGCATCTATACCGGCTACAAGTATTACGAGACCCGTTACGAAGACGCGGTTCTCGGAGACGCGGCGGCATCCTCCAAAGCCGGGGCCTTTGACTCAGCGTCCGGATGGACGTACGGGCAGGAGATGGCGTACACCTTCGGATACGGCAAATCATATACAACCTTTGAACAGAAGATAACGGACGTGACCTTCTCGGATGATTTCAGAACGGCGGAAGTGAAGGCGGAGGTCACCAATACCGGCAAGAAGGACGGCAAGAGCGTTGTGCAGGTATACGGCCAGAGCCCGTATACGGAATATGACAGGGCCAACAAGGTTGAGAAGGCCTCCGTGCAGCTTCTCAACTACGCCAAGACGGACACCATCAAGGCCGGCTCCAAGGCAGAGGTCACTGTGGAAATCAACATGGAGCTTCTCGCTTCATATGATTACACCAAGGCCCAGACATACATTATGGAAGCTGGCAGCGGGTATTACTTCTCCCTGGGATGCAACTCCAAGGAAGAGGGAGCCCACGCAGCCGTGAACAACATTCTCGCCGCCAAGGGCAAGACTCCTTCAAATACGAACGGCATAATGGATGACTCCGGCAGCAAAGAGGCCGCATACGAATTCTCATGGGATGAGAAGAATACGGACATATTCGCGACATCCGCAAGCGGCGCGGCCATAACCAACCAGCTGCCTCTCGGAGACCTCAACAACCTTGGCGCCGGAAAGACTGTGAACTATCTTTCCAGAGCGGACTGGACATGGGGCGGCTCCTGGAACACGGCCCTCTGGACAGCGGACAACATGAAGGGCTACACGGACCTCACCGCCACAAAGGACATGCTGAAGCAGCTCGGCAACAAGACGTACCAGGTCCGGAGCGACCCCGCAGCCGCAGCCAATGTGAAATACGGCCAGGACAACGGGCTTACGTACTCGGACATGTTCAACGAGGACGGCACCGTAGTGCCGTACGAGGATGAGAAGTGGGACGCCCTTATGGAAGAGCTGGACCTCACCGAGGCCATAGCCTTCATCATAAACGGCAACAGCGAATACCTTCCCATGGATTCCATAGGTTTCCTGGGCGGCGAGTTCGCGGAGAACGGCCCCACAGGCCTCCAGATGACAATTCCCACGGCATACAACGCTCCCTGGTTCGACGCCAGCGATCCCAACAAATCATACGCATGGAGCGACATGGGCTGCGCCCAGCTGCAGGCCTCCACGTATGACCAGGCCCTCCTTAATGAGATAGGAATCATGTGGGGCAATGACGCACTCTTCGTGAACCTTCCCCTTCTGTGGGCGCCTGCCCTCAACCTGCACCGCACGCCGTACAACGGCCGCATAGCGGAGTATTACTCCGAGGATGCGTCCCTCACCGGACACAGCGCGGCAAGCGTGTCGCTCGGCGCGCAGAGCAAGGGATTCATAGTGACGATAAAGCATTTCGCCTTCAACGACGAAGAGTCCAACAGATGCGGAATGGCCGTGTTCCTCAACGAGCAGCAGGCCAGAGAAAACGAGCTCCGCGGATTCCAGATAGCGGTGGAAGAGGGCCAGGCCAAAGGCGTGATGTCTTCCTTCAACCGCGTGGGCTGCAGGTTCTCATCCGCAGACCCCGGACTTATCTCCGGCATACTCCGCGGCGAATGGGGATTCAACGGATACCTTGTGACAGACCTTCTGTACTCATACCAGTATGTGAATTTCGCAGAGGCCGTCTCCGTAGGCACGTCCAACTTTGACGCCACCCTTTCCGGCGCGGCAAAGGACTGGGGGTCTCCTGCAGACCTTGCGGCGGCGTACGCCAATGACCCTGTGATGCTGCAGGCGATAAAGGACAGCGTGCATCACGCCCTCTGGGCATTCGCCCATTCCAACATAGCCAACTACATGACCGGCGAATCCCGCTCCGTATACGTCATGAACTGGTGGCGCGCCACATACATCTCCCTTGAGGCCATAGGCGGCATCATCTTCATAGCGGCTCTGATTCTCTACATCATGGCGCTCATATTCGGCCAGGACTGCAACAGCCCGGACACAAAGTGCCGCCGCTGCGACAAGTGCGCGATACGCGAGGCGGACCCCAATGACCCCACATACGAAGACCCGTCCTGGAAGGACGAAGGCTTTGACGAAGACCATACCGGCCATGGAAAGGAGGAGTGACGAGATGAAATTCAGATTCAGAATATCCTGCTCAACAATAGCCATCCTGGCGGCATTCCTTTTCACCATTCTGGGGCTAATCTTCTGCTGCCTGTCCAGCTCCTTCGGCGCTGCGGAGGGCGGCGTGTACGGCGTGGACCTCATAGGCATGATAATAACCTTCTGCGTCCTTGCCATGATCTTTGAAGCGGCTGCCTTCATGATGGACTGCGTGGACACTATAAGCGGCAAGCTCTACATGATACTTGCGGACGTGCTCCGTTTCGCGGCGGCAGCCCTGCTCATAGCCTGCTTCTCCGTAATGGTCTTCGCCCGCGGAGAGCTCATGGGCTACATCTGGTTCTCAGACCTCGAGGCCAACAACGCCAGCGCCGTCTCGGCCCTTTCCATGTCCGTAGTGGCCTGGGTGTTCCTGGTCCTTTCCGTAGCCGGCTGCGCGACGTCTATCTACGGCTCCTTCTGCAAGAAAGCAGGCTGATCCGGCCGTCCAAACGGACCGGCACATACAGGCCGGCATAAAAAGACCGGCATAAACAGACTGGCATACAGCATATATGAACCATATTCCATGGCTGTTGTCTGTACGGGGGCTCCGTGAGGGCATTCTGTGCAGAGCATATATGAAGGCGCGCATCCGCTGCAGCGGAGCGTGACCCGGTATCTCCTTTGGCGCGCGGCCCTTATTTCAAGGGCCTGCGCTTGGGAGGCACAAGACATTATTTCAAATGCAATCCGAATTGCATATACAACTCACACACAAAAGGAGAGACACCATGACAAGAAAGAGCAAGACCGCAACCATTTTCGCGGCTGCACTCATGGCCGCAGCCCTGGCTGCAGCTGCATTCGCCCTCGCCGGATGCTCGGACAATTCCCAGAAAGAACCCGGAACGGACAACCCGGTGACCCCCGTGGAACCTACAACAAGCGTTGTGTACGCCACATCAATCCCCACAGACCTGGGAGCCGTATCATTCACGTTCTATGATGACTATAAAGTTGACTGCGAGAGCTCTTACACGCCGATAAACGGCACAGTGGACTGGAAGTACGTCGATGACGCCAAGACGCAGATAAGCTTCGTGTGGGGAGAGGGCGCTCCGGAATGGACCGTGGACGTCGTCTCGGTAGCCGGCGAGAATGTTGCCATGCACATTGAGAGCGAAAGCATGATGCTTCCCGGCCCGTACGTCGGATTCCTCACCGGAATAACAGGCGCGTATATTTCATCCAGCCCGCTCAACGGCAAGGATGTCGTAATCATTCTCCGTGACGGCGGCGCGACTTCCGTCACGAGCTTCCTCGGAACATCCAGCACAACCTGGAAGACGGAGAAGACGGACGCAGGCAACATCATAACAATAACCACAGACGCAGGAGACCAGACAGGCACAGTGAAGTACGACGGCGGCTTCATCGTAAGCATGCACTTTGACAGCTTCTTCGGCGCAGAGAATGACTTCACTGCCCTCACATCATCCGTGGCATAACAAGCAAGCTCAATCCCATCCCCCAAGCCGTGCGCATGACCCTGCGCGCGGCAATACAAAGAACAGCCGGACCAATCCCCGGCTGTTTCTTTGTCTGTATGCAAAATCCTTATGCAATCTGCACAAACTCCGCAGGCAATGCCCGGCAGACTGCCGGGGAACCCCCAAAAAGCATAAAAAGCAGTAATTTTAATCATAATAGTTATATACTGCCGGAATCAGCCGGCATATAATGACACAAAGGCGGAAGCGGGAACAGCGGGAAACCATGAGCCTGCGCCGCGCCGGGAGTGACAATTGCAGCCGCAGGCCATGCAATGCAGCACAATGCAATTCATGCAATTAAGTGCATTTGGATATATACTTTGCCTTGCGGATATGATATAATTGAAGTGCAAAAACAAGGAGGCCATTTCATGAAGATTGATAACATACCGGACATAAAGATAGGAATTGTGGCCGTTTCCAGAGACTGCTTCCCGGAGTCTCTGTCAGTAGGGCGCAGGGCCGCCCTTGCGGCCGCATATGAAAAGAAGTACGGCTCAAAGGACATCTACGTCTGCCCCATATGCATAGTTGAAAGCGAGATCCACATGCAGCAGGCTTTGGCGGACATAACCGCCGCAGGCTGCAACGCACTTTGCGTATATCTCGGAAACTTCGGCCCCGAGATTTCCGAGACCATGCTTGCCCAGAATTTTGGCGGCCCCGTCATGTTCTGCGCCGCCGCAGAGGAGGACACGGCTGTTCTTCTGGATGACAGAGGAGACGCATTCTGCGGAATGCTCAACGCAAGCTACAACCTGAAGCTCCGCGGCGTGAAGGCGTACATCCCGGAGTATCCCGTAGGCACGGCGGAAGAGTGCGCGGACATGATTCATGACTTCGTTCCCATCGCCCGTGCTTTGGTTGGCCTCAAGAACCTCAAGATCATGACCTTCGGCCCCAGGCCCCAGAACTTCTTCGCCTGCAACGGACCTGTGCAGCAGCTGTACAATCTCGGCGTTGAGATAGAGGAGAACTCGGAGCTGGACCTCTTCGAGTCATTCAACAACCATGCCAATGACCCGCGCATTCCTGATGTTGCCGCGGACATGGCCAAAGAGCTCGGCAATGGCAACAAGAAGCCGGAGATTCTTTCCCGCCTCGCGCAGTATGAGCTCACCCTTCTGGACTGGATAGACGCCCACAAGGGCTCCAAGAAGTACGTCGCTCTCGCCGGCAAGTGCTGGCCCGCTTTCCAGACGCAGTTCAAGTGCGTTCCCTGCTACGTCAACTCACGCCTCGCCGGCCGCGGAATCCCCGTGTCCTGCGAAGTGGACATATACGGAACCCTCTCGGAGTACATAGGCGTATGCGTTTCCGGAGACGCCGCAACGATTCTGGACATAAACAACACAGTGCCCAGGGACATCTACACGGCGGACATCTTAAAGCAGTTCGGCTACAAGCCCACGGACGTCTTCATGGGCTTCCACTGCGGCAACACCTGCTCATACAAGCTCATAAACCCTGAGATGAAGTACCAGAAGATAATGGCCCGCTCGCTTCCCGTTGAGGTCACGAACGGCACCATAGAGGGAGACATCGTTCCCGGCCCTGTAACAATTTACAGGCTCCAGAGCACGTCGGACAACCATCTGCTCGCATATGTGGCAGAGGGCGAAATCCTTCCCGTTCCCACAAGGACCTTCGGCACGACAGGCATCTTCGCCGTCAAGGAGATGGGCCGATTCTACCGCCACGTTCTCATCCAGAACGCATTCCCTCATCATGCAGCCGTAGCCTTCGGAGACAACGGCAAGGCCCTCTTCGAGGTATTCAAGCTCCTAGGCGCGGAAAAGATCGGCTACAACCAGCCCGCAGCTTTGCCGTACCCCACGGAGAATCCTTTCAAAGTCTAAACCTCTTCATATATAAAACAGCGTACAGTCCAGCATCCCAGATGCCGGGCTGTATACTATATAAACGCAGAAGGCGAATTATGAAGTTATACAGTATACAGGATGAAGAGTTCAAAGAGTACGGAAGAGCCCTTGATATGGACTGCTCCGCTCTTGCAGACATCTTAAAGACCAAGCCCTGCCCGGACGGCGGCACCGTGTACGTTCCGGAGGACAAAGACCTGCAGGCCTGCCCGGCAAAAGGCATCATCCAGCGCGAGCTGTACGGCGGCCTGCCAATCCAGATCGGATACTGCAACGGCCACAACCAAAAGCTCAACTGCCTGGAGTGGCACACAAGCAGCGAGATAAACATCCCGGACTCGGATATAATCCTTCTGCTTGCGCGCAGGCAGGACATGGAGGACGGCAAACTGGACACGGCCAAGGTCAAGGCATTCCTGGTGCCTGCAGGGAAAGCGGTTGAGGTATATGCCACAACCCTTCATTACGCGCCCTGCGGCGTGCAGGGCAGCGGGTTCCGTGTGATAGTGGTTCTTCCCCAGGGCACAAATCTCGCCCGTCCGGAGGGAGCGGAGGACCCGATGCTCTGGGCTGCAAACAAGTGGCTTCTTGCCCACAAGGACACAAATGAAGCAAAGGCCGGCGCATATGCCGGCTTGACCGGCGAAAACATCCAGGTTTAATATAACGGGCACATCACATCATGAACACGTACATAGGAATAGACCTCGGCACGAGCAGCGTGAAGCTCCTGCTTGTATCATCCAGCGGCAGAATCCTCTCCGAGGCCACTAAATTTTACAGCGTCTCATATCCTCATCCGGGCTGGAGCGAACAGTCTCCTGAAGACTGGTACACAGCCGTAATCGCCGGCCTCAAGGATCTTCTATGCGGTCAGGACAAGGACTCCGTCCGCGGCATATCCTTCGGCGGGCAGATGCACGGTCTCGTAATCCTCAATGAGCAGGACGAGGTCATCCGCCCCTGCATCCTCTGGAATGACGGCCGCACGGAAAAGGAGACAAAGTACCTCAACGAGACCATTGGCAAGGCAAACCTCTCAAAGTATACCGGAAACATCGCCTTTGCAGGCTTCACCGCTCCAAAGCTTCTTTGGCTCAAGGCCAACGAGCCGGAGAACTTCGCCCGGATCTCCAAGATAATGCTTCCCAAGGATTACATAGCATACCGTCTTTCCGGCTCCTTTGCCACAGACCTCTCGGACGCCAGCGGCATGCTCCTCCTGGACGTCAGAAACCGCTGCTGGTCCAAAGAGATGTGCGGCATCTGCGGCATATCCGTATCCCAGCTTCCGGCTCTCCACGAGAGCTACGAAGTCACGGGCTCGTTAAAGAAGGACATAGCGGAAGACCTCGGCCTCGGAGACGTGAAGATTATTGCAGGCGCGGGAGACAACGCGGCCGCGGCCATAGGAACGGGCACTGCCGGGGACGGAGGATGCACCATATCCCTCGGCACGTCCGGAACGCTCTTCGTATCCTGCAGGGAATATGCCGAAGACAAGGAGAACAAGCTTCATTCATTCTGCCACGCAGACGGAGGGTACCATCTCATGGGCTGCATCCTTTCCGCGGCAAGCTGCAACGGATGGTGGATGGAGAGGATCCTTGAGACCAAGAATTTCGCCAGGGAGCAGAAGGACCTGGATTGCCGCCTGGGGGACAATGACGTATATTTCCTGCCGTACCTCATGGGAGAGCGGTCCCCGCACAATGACGTGAACGCCAGAGGATGCTTCATAGGCCTTAGACCTGACACGGACCGCAAGGACATGACCCTTGCCGTTCTGGAGGGTGTGACCTTTGCCCTTAAAGACTGCCTGGAGGCTGCCAGGGCGAACGGCGTTGAGATAACACGCACAAAGCTTTGCGGCGGCGGAGCCAAGAGCCCGCTCTGGAGAAAGATTGTGGCGGACGTCATGAACATGCCCGTGGATATCGTTGAGACGGAGCAGGGCCCCTCATACGGCGGAGCCATGCTTGCAATGGTAGGGTGCGGCGAATATGCCAGCCCAATGGAGGCCATCCGGTCCATCGTCCACGTGAAGGAAACCATCCTTCCGGACCCGGAAGCCAGCGCAAAATACGAGACCCGCTACTCCAATTTCCGCAGGCTCTATCCGGCTCTCAAGGGCACATTTTCCGAACTGTACGGAGCATGATTCCCGCAGCAACAGTATACAGCGCAAAAGCACGGCCCAATATGCCGTGCTTTTTCAGTGCGCCCGGCGGGCGCACGTTCTAACGGGTGAAAGTCCCGAATCCACCT
>JAJPZA010000097.1 GCA_021204625.1 Clostridia bacterium
AATCAGCAGAGGAGACCGAGGATGGCGAGACTACGGAATCTGACGCAGAGGAAGTCGAGGGAACGGAGGTTTAGATTATGAAGGCAATGACGGGAGAGAAAATTTTGAACCTAGTTGAATGGCTGAAAAAGAAAGGCCTTGGCAGCGACGAGATTGTCGAGTGCATAGGGGCCATCGAGAGAGATGCGGATTAATTCCGATGAAGATTGAGGGCGGCGAAGGCCGCCCTCAATTTTTGCTGTGTTCGTCGTCGCCGTTCCCATCATCTTTTCCCTTGAGCATTTTGTAAATGGACGAGTAGATCCACAGCATCACGGGGACGACGATCGTCGCGACGACCGAGGCCATGAACATGTTCATCGTGCTCGAGTTGTCCGTGATTGCGAGGACGAGCGTCGATATGTAGAGCGCGACGAGCAGCACGACGCCGACTATCGCTATGATTTGCCTGACTTTTTTCATTGGAAATTCTCCTTTAGCAAATAGTTATAGACTAATATAATGGAAAATGCGCGCATAGTCAAATGGTATAGCAAAAAAAACTTGAAAAAGGATTAAGGTTTGCTATAATGATACGCAGGGGCAAACCCTGAAATGAGCACGGAGCGATCCGTGGGTATCAGAAAATATGAGGTGACACACAATGGCATTATTGGAAGAATGGCGAAAAATCGCCTACGACGAGAAACTCCCGCAGGACAAATTGAAGAAATTCTGGGAGAGGTATTTTGACCTGGAAAAGGGAGTATACGAAAAACTGCTGACAAACCCCGACGAGAAGGTCGAGGGCACGGTGAAGGAGCTCGCCGAGAAGTATGGCCTTTCCGTGATGGAGATGACGGGATTTTTGGACGGGATTGACACGAGCCTTGTGGAGCCGAACCCGATAGAGACGATGGAGGAGGACACGCACGTCTCCCTCGCCTTTGACAAGGAGAAGCTCTACAAGAACATGGTCGACGCGAAGGCAGACTGGCTGTACAACCTCCCGATGTGGGACGACATCTTCTCAAAGGAGAAGCAGAGGGAGCTCTACCTCGAGCAGAAGAAGTCCGGGACGGTCGTCGTCGGCAAGAAGGTAGGCCGCAACGACCCCTGCCCGTGCGGGTCTGGCAAGAAATATAAATACTGCTGTGGACGTTAGGTCATAAATGGAGGCAATCATGAAGATTACTTTAAAGGACGGCTCCGCAAAGGAGTACGCCGAGAAAAAGAGCGTATATGAGATAGCAAAGGACATAAGCGAGGGGCTCGCGCGCGTGGCGTGCGCGGGCGAGGTGGACGGGAAAATCGTCGACTTGCGCACGGAGCTTGACGGCGACTGCTCGCTTAACATCATAACGGCATCGGACCCGGAGGGGCTTCGTGTTATCAGGCATACTGCGTCGCACGTCATGGCGGAGGCGGTAAAGCGCCTCTTCCCGGATGCGAAGGTGACGATAGGCCCGGCGATCGACGAGGGCTTCTACTACGACTTCGACGCGGAGCCGTTCTCTCGCGAGGATCTCGATTCCTTAGAGGAGGAGATGAAGAAGATCATCAAGGAGGGACACGAGATCACGCGATTTACGCTCCCCCGCACCGAGGCGATAAAGTTCATGCAGGAGCGGGGCGAGCCGTACAAGGTTGAGCTCATCGAGGACCTGCCGGAGGACGCGGAGATTTCGTTCTACGACCAGGGCGGTTTCGTCGATCTCTGCGCGGGACCGCACCTCATGTCGACGAAGGGCATAAAGGCGTTCAAGCTGACAAGTTCGTCGATGGCCTACTGGCGCGGCGACTCCGAGCGGGCGCGGCTCCAGAGGATATACGGCACGGCCTTCGACAAGAAGGACGAGCTCAAAGCGCATCTTGAGAAGATGGAGGAGGCCAAGAAGCGCGACCACAACCGCCTCGGGCGCGAGATGGGGCTCTTTACGACGGTCGACGTGATCGGGCAGGGACTTCCGCTGTTCACGCCGAAGGGGACGAAGATGATAATGAAGCTCCAGCGCTGGATCGAGGACCTCGAGGACAACGAGTGGGGCTATGTCAGGACGCGCACGCCGCTGATGGCAAAGTCGGACCTTTACAAGATGTCGGGTCACTGGGATCACTACAAGGAGGGCATGTTCGTGCTCGGCGACGAGGAGAAGGACAAGGAGGTCTACGCGCTGCGCCCGATGACCTGCCCGTTCCAGTATTTCGTCTACAAGAACGAGCAGCGCTCCTACCGCGACCTGCCCTACCGCATGAGCGAGACCTCGACGGTGTTTCGCAATGAGGACTCAGGCGAGATGCACGGGCTCACGAGGGTGCGCCAGTTTACGATCACGGAGGGGCACCTCGTGATCCGCCCGGACCAGGCGAAGGAGGAGCTCAAGAACTGCTTTGACCTCTCATACTACGTGCTCTCGACGCTCGGGCTCGAGGGCGAGGTGACCTACCGCCTCTCCAAGTGGGATCCGGCAGACAAGAAGAAGTACCTCGGCGACGAGGAGTACTGGAACACCACGCAGCAGGCGCTGCGCGACGTGCTGAACGAGAAGGGCGTGGACTTTGTCGAGGCCGACGGCGAGGCGGCGTTCTACGGGCCGAAGATCGACATCCAGGCGAAGAACGTCTACGGCAAGGAGGACACGATGGTGACGATCCAGCTCGACTGCGCGATCGCCGAGAATTTCGACATGTACTACATCGACGAGAACGGCATGAAGATCCGCCCGTACATCATCCACCGCACGTCGATGGGCTGCTACGAGAGGACGCTCGCCTGGCTGATCGAGTTCTACGCGGGCAAGTTCCCGAC
>JAJPZA010000045.1 GCA_021204625.1 Clostridia bacterium
GCCGTTCTTCCACACGCGGAAGTCCAGATGCGGCCCGGTCACGCGGCCCGTCGCCCCCACATATCCGATCACTTGTCCCTGATGCACCGTCGCTCCGGCCCTTATTCCGGCGGCATATTTCGAAAGATGAAGGTAGGCCGTCGTGTAGGTGGAATTGTGTTTGATCCTGATGACGTTGCCTCCCGCTCCCTCATTCTTTGCGCTCAGCACCCTGCCGTCTCCCACGGCCACCACAGGCGTGCCGGTCGGGGCCGCGTAGTCCACTCCGGTGTGCGGTTGCACCTTTCTCGTGACGGGATGCCGCCGTGCGGTGGAATAGCCGGAGGAAATCCGCGAATAGTTCAGCGGCGCCTTCAGGAAGGCTTTCCGCACGCTTTCTCCCTTCTCATTCCAGTAGATGTTCCCGTCGTCGCCCTGATCGAACATTACGATTCTGAAATCGCTGTTTCCGTGGATGAAGGAAGCGAATCTCACGGTGTCCACCGAGACGGTCTTCCCGTCGCACATCTTCTCGTCGTAGCACACTCTGAAGCTGTCGCCCTTCTGTAGCGCGAAGAAGTCGATGGTCCATGCGTATATGTCTGAAAGCTTCAGAATCAGCAGCGGGGTCAGGTGCTCGTGCATCATGTCCTCCCACAGCGAATGGTCAATCGTCACCTCCGCGTACTTCGTGTGGGTCTCCACCGGCTTCTCGGAAATCGCGGCGGCGAGCGGCTCCCTGCAACGGAACACCACATCCGTCTCCCTGTCGCGTTCGTACACCACGTACTCTAATGTTTTCACCGAGTCGGCGTCGAAGCTGTAGTAGGCCTGCCACGCATTGCCCGAGCGCAGTTTCTTCACGTCAAAGACAGTGTCCACCGCCACGGAAAGCTTGTAGGCATCGCCGGAATTCATTCCGAGCTTCGTCATCCAGTTGGTGAAGTAGTCTCCGGACTTGATTTGGCCGGTCTCCACGGCGAGAGTGTCCGGGTTGAATCCGAGGCGGTAGACCACAGCCTCCTTCTCCGCGTCTTTCTGTTTTGCCTGTCGGCCGCAGGAACAACTTGCGCACCCGATCAGGAATGCGCAAGTCATTAACATTACAATTGATTTTGGCGAACACATCTTCTTTAATTCCTTATGTCTTCCTCCCCTCAATGGTGTGAGGGGAGGAGTGAGGTAGGGTGTTATCGTATGACGGAACTGTTAGGTTCCGCAAAGCTTAATTCCTTATGTCTTCCTCCCCTCAACGGTGTGAGGGGAGGAGTGAGGTGGGGTGTTATCGTATGACGGAACTGTTAGGTTCCGCAAAGCGGAACCTAACAGTTCATGCCGCCGCAGCAATGTATTACCTGTCCGCTGACATACGAAGCGAGCGGTGAGGCGAGGAACAGAGCCACATTGGCCACGTCCTCGGGCGTGCCACCGCGACGAAGTGGAATACTAGCCTCCCATTCCTGACGGATCTTCTCGGGAAGAGCGTTGGTCATGTCGGAGATGATGAATCCCGGGGCGATGCAGTTCGCGCGGATGCCGCGAGGACCCATCTCCTTGGCAATGGACTTGGCCAGTCCGATCAAGCCGGCCTTGGAGGCAGAGTAGTTGCACTGCCCGGCGTTTCCGCTCACTCCCACCACGGATGACATGTTGATGATGCATCCGCTGCGCTGTTTCGCCATGATCGGCACGCAGGCGTGAATGAAGTTGAATGCTGATTTGAGGTTCACATTGAGCACGGCGTCCCACTGACCCTCGCTCATGCGCATCATCAAGCCGTCCTTGGTGATGCCGGCATTGTTCACGAGGATGTCGATGTGGCCGAATTCTTCGGCGATCTGCCCGACGACGGTGTGCGTCTCCTCAAAGTTGGCGGCGTTGGAGGCATATGCCCGGCATTTCACGCCGTAAGCCTCGATTTCCTTGACTGTCGCTTCGGCGGCCTCGTTGATCACGAGGTCTGTGAAAGCTACGTCAGCCCCTTCCGAGGCATATTTCAAAGCGATTGCTTTTCCGATTCCACGTGCCGCTCCGGTAATCACGGCAACTTTTCCATCAAGAAGTCCCATATTTTTATAAGTGTTTAAGTTTAGTCCTCTTTAAAAACGGCGCAAATTTATAATTTTTTCTATAATGAAAAAAAATTAGAAAAATTTGGAGGTATTGAAAAAATATGTACCTTTGCAGCCCATTTCGCTAGAAACCCAGCCGGACGGTTCGGAGACTGACGAAAGGGACGCTGACAAGGTCGGCAAGTTCATTGAAGTAATGGGAAAGATAACGAGGTAAAGAAAAAGATGAGAAGAGAGTCTAAGCGTTTCGACACTCCATGGTTCCGTAGGTCGGAACCGTACATGCGGTTCTGCATGTCGGAACCGTACATTTAGACCGGCGACTGCGTCGCCTACGTCCCAAATGTACGTTTCCGAAGAGAGCGGGACAGAGAGTGGGGTGATGAAAGCGGAAGACAATTTCACGAGAGGAGCCATAGAGATATGGCGAGAGATTAACAATCGAGCGTGATACATCAGAAGTTAAGAAGAAGTAAAGAAAGGCGGACGGAGGATGCCTTGGCTTCATCAGGCGAGGAAGGACGCGGTAAGCTGCGAAAATGTCCGGGGAACGGCAAACACGTAACGATCCGGACGTGTCCGAATGGGGCAACCCGGCGGGCTGAAGGCCCGTCACCATGCGATGGCATGGGGCGAACGTGGGGAACTGAAACATCTTAGTACCCACAGGAAGAGAAAGAAAAATCGATTCCCTGAGTAGTGGCGATCGAAAGGGGAAGAG
>JAJPZA010000041.1 GCA_021204625.1 Clostridia bacterium
CGTACCTTGTAAAAACTTCTTACCCTACCATGTAAAAAAGTGCTTGACTTTTACATATCAATCTGAAAGTACTTCTCACCATCTATTTCAAATGAAGTATATCCGGATGTAACTTCAGCCTGGACAGTAGGCCTTTCTTTTTCAATTCTCTCCATTTTAAAAACATTCACTCTAGCCATATGCTAATCTCCTAACATCTTAGTCAGTTCACTCGCAATAGCCTTTGCGAGAACGGGAGGCACTGCATTTCCGACCTGCTGATACTGAGAATCCTTTGTTCCTTTAAAGATATAACTGTCCGGAAATGTCTGCAGGCGTGCAGCCTCTCGTACGCTGATTGCTCTGTCTTTTACCGGATGGATCCACATTGATTTCCTGACATTGATAACCGTCCCGCAGGGTTCATCGTACTTGAGCCTCAGATAGATCGTGTTTTGTGTCCGCGAGGGATCTGCATAGGTGTCTTCTTTCAACTCCTTGTCAAGACTGTGGAAGTTCTTCCCCTGCTCTATATGCTTGAACCTGTTCAATGCAGTTTCTCTTGTGTCCGGATTAATGTGGTTATATATCTCATGCATGCCTTTCTGCAATTCTCTGGTGTATTCGTTGTCAGAAAACTCTGTACGAACAAACGGATTATCAGACACGGATTTGGATGGTTCAATATCCTCAAGATCGCCTATGGCATCACGCACTGTAGCCGGCTTGTCGTATGTGCGCTCCGGGAATGTTATCATGCTATCCGGCTTAAAGTCACGAAGTATCCCTATCAGAATGAATCGTCTTCTGTCCTGTGGAGCACCGTAGTCCTTGGCATTTAAAACCGCGTCACCCAAATTGTAATCTTTTCCAAGACGTTTCGTTAGATACTCATAGACTGTATAGGTGTTAACATTGATTTCTATTTTTGTGCCCTCGCTTTCAACAAAATCAAAAATAACCTTGTTTTCATAAAGCTCAGACATCAGGTTAATGGCTGTGGAAAAATCAATAAACTTCGATATCGTATTAAAGTTCTCTGAACTTGCTTCTCGTGAGTTGTACATGAGAAGCAAATCATCAACGTAACCATTAACAATATTGCCTATTTTACCATTATATATTCTAGTTTTATACTCTGATAAGGCTCTTGATATATTGCCAGCATATGTGGCAAAGTAATTGTTTAGTCTGTCAAGGTCATTCTTGTAACGAAGAATGACTTTTATGCCATTAAACACGCTGTCCGCTAACTTATAGTTGCAGACAGCATCTTCGCTCTTTAGGACCTCCAACATGTCATTTCCATCCGGATTGCACTCCATAATGACTTGCTTCTCTTGCTTCAGACTAATCCCCAGTTCCTCTATTGTGTCATGATCCAGCGTGGAATCGAAGAACTTATGGACATCCGACTTAAGCATCGCAACATTTTCCATCACGAATGCCTTAGGCCTTAATTTAAGCACAACATCAGCATACTTTTTAACAAGACCATTGTTCAAGCTTATGAACTTGGTCTTTTGTCTGTTGGCATTAGAAAAGCCCTGGCATGGAGGACCTCCTATCACCACATCTACATGGCCTAAATCAGCCCTGTACTGGTCTAAATCTAAATTTCTAATGTCTTTATCAATCTTGGGTACTGGCTTGTGGTTTCTCAGGTATGTGAACAATGCCTTTTCATTGTTCTCCACAACGGCTACTACTTGATAATTCCCCTCTAGCTGGAATCCAAGACTTAATCCGCCAGCTCCAGCGAACAAGTCAACAACCGAATACATTTTATGCCTTAAACCCTTCTGCCTCTACCAAATCCTTAAGCTCAAGGCATAATAACGATTTTTTACCATTGGGGTACTTCTTAGGATAACTGGCGGCAACCAAGACAGCCTCAAGCATCTTGGGATTTCCAATTCTTCTGTCTATGGCGAACCTGTAAATAGCCTCCCATGTTTGAGCCGGTATAGCTATAACCTGGGACATTGCTTCGATTTCTGATACAAACTTCTGATCTTTTTTTGCATCCTTCTCAGCTTCCTTTCTGTCGGTCTCAGAAATTAGATACTTCGTAATCCCATTGCTAAGTATCAAATCACAAGTCTGCATTCTCTTCCAGCAATCATCTCTCTTGCACCACTGAGTAACGTTCAGGACAAGCCTGTCCTCTGCGGTTATTGAATCCAGGACATACTTTGTGATACCAATAAGCTCATTCTTGACAGCCTCCGGTACTGTCTGCGTATCCCAAATAATTGACAAGTCAAGGTCCTTTCCAGGAAACTGCTGTTTGATTAACCTGTGAAGCAAAGCTATGGAATATGTAACAATATTCGCTCTGTACCCAAGCTCATACCACGGCTGACTGGAAACCAGCGCTTCTGTCTGTTTAAAAAGAATCAACAATGAAACAGTATCCTTGAAATACTTCTCGTTATACTGCGCATCATTATCATTCCACGCTTTGCCAATCGTATCCGCAAATTTAATGAAATTAGACTGGGCTCCCTTGCTGACGATGTGAGGCAACTCATCCCATGTGTTCCTGTACTTTGCCAAATCAGTTTTAGAGAACACCTGCCTCTTGGGATGAACCATGTCAAAGTGGGCCTTCTCAGCCTTTGTCATCTTCATCTGTTCCTGCAGCCACTGGCCCTTTGCTCTCTCATAGTACCATTTCGTTTCATACTGCGCACCGCCAGTTGCAGGAGCAAAGAGACGGCGTGATATCTTTTCCATGCGGATATGGAACGGATGTGTAGAGAAGAAGTCCGCGTCCGTCACCTTGTTCTGGGTATTAGATGACCTTGAGATGCTTCTAGCAAACTCTGTATCATTGCCCTTCATGATTGTGATCTTCATCTGCACATAAATTCTGCTCAGATCCGCCTTATCCTTGAACCTTGCACTGGACAATGAAGCAGTCGTCTGGCCTCCGTTGATTATCTGGAAATCCTTTGCATAAACAATGCACCTGTCTTCCACCTTTAACTCTGTAGCAGTCGCAGAGATACCATTATTGAACGCAAAAAAGTTATGGGGGCATTTCAAGATGGTCTCTCGAATTTTCTTGTTAACAGCAACCTTGGTCGAAAGGAAACTGCGCACATTGCTCTCCAATAAGTGGCTACCATATTTGTCGTAGATATCAGCCAAAGTTTCACCCGGGATAATGCAAAGATAACCCTGATAGTTTGAGCTGTTCGTTTCGCTTGCGGAGAGATACGGCAATCCGCGGCCATTGCCATATTCAGTGAAGTCAATCTCAATATTCTCGTCAGCTTCCGATATGCTGCTCTGGAACAGCCGGTTCAGATCCCATATGTGGCGCTCAACAACAACCCCATTAAGAGACACGCTGTCTATTGTTGTTATGCGGTCACTCATGTTCCCATCTGTAAACAGGAAGATCCGATATCTGGTGGTTTTAAGTTTATAGTTCTTGATAAGGTCAACCAAGTCAGCCGCTGCAGTGCTCATTTCAACAATGCCGTCAAGTCTTCCGCTAATTGCCTCATCCAGAAAATAATAGGCTCTGTCAAAAATCTGCATTGCAGCAGACTTTGTGAGAGTGCGGTCCTCCATAACGCCTGTATAATCGGCTATTATGATATTCAAAGTTTGATCAAATTCCACAAAGGTATACGCATCAACGCGAAGTTTCCTGTTGTTCTTTCCGATACCCTGATAAAATGCAGGTATTACATCACTCAGCACATTCCAGTCACTTAAACTATCTGCGACCAATGAAACAAATGCCGCACATGAACCTTCTTTCTCAAAAGCGGCTGTTGACTTGACTTCCTCTAAGAAATCCTGCTTGTATTCATTAAAATCCATGATTTACCCCTTATGATGCATGCCTTTATTTCTTTATGAATTTATCTATGACCGGCAAAGAAAGCGTATAGCTGGCATTGTTAATGCCTATTGGAATATTGTTTCGCGTCAACTTAGGAAAGTCTGAGTCCAAACAATATGTCGATTCGCATGACAGATGGAACCTCGTACTCACATACTTGTCCAATAAAGGTTTAAAGCATTCACGCATGGCAAGTTTGCACCAAAGCTGCCCACGGATAAAATCGGAACTAATTTTGCTCTCCACACTCTCAACCATGGATTTGAGAGAGCACGCTGCAGGATCTTCGGTAGATGTTTGATCCATAAAGTAAACAACCAGATATCCTTCCCCGTTTCTGTCAAGTTGCTGAAGAGATGAGATTTTGATTTCACTAGAATCAGATGTGGTTGTCTTAATCTCCACCCATTTATCCATATAGACAAAGTCTTGGTCGGCCCCATCCGGTCCAATCCAACCATGTACGGCAACATCTTCGCCGTAAGAATCTATTGCTTTGCTCAGATACAGCAATTCTCCAACCAAACCCTTCACCTTAATATCTGACAATCCATCCGGCTTTGATTCTTTTAGAAGCTTCTGCCATTTTCTGAAACGCTCAAACAACTTTTGGAGAGCATTGTTCTTGTCATCTGAGTAATCAATCAAATCCCAGCATAGCAACGTGAAGACATCCTCCAAGGTTGGATCTTCCAGGTTGAAAGTTAATGAGTGCTTCCCATTATTGAGATCCATAGTTGTAACGATAATTGATTTGGAAGACGGAAGTTTCTCAACCCTGTCTATGTTGTATACAACGAAACTCTTCTGTCGGGTGAACGCATAGCCTACATGAAAAGAAATGGGATGATTGCCCGAGACTAGCAGATAGTTCTCCTTTCTGTTGTCCATATGATCCCATTTGACTCTTAACTCATCCAACGTCATCATCATCGTCATCCTCCTGTTCAATCTGATCACTATCGGCAAGATTTGACTTCAACTCTACGGTGTTGACAACAAAGTTCGCAATTTTTTCTTTTGCTCCCGAGGCCGGGAACCCAAGGCCCAAGGCAAAGACATAATCCGGCAACCTAGGATCGTCTTTGTTAGTGTTCCGGAGAAGGTGTATCAACAACAACGGTTTCCTGTCTTTGATAAGATATGTTCTGTCTGTTATGGGTAGCGTGCTGTTCTTGCGAAGATACTCAATCATGTTCTTGCTCAAGCCAATCTTGGTGCATCCGCCAGAACCAACGCGAACATGATGTCCATACACCTTAAGAGCATCCTTGAGGGTATCGTCATTCTCCATGAATCTGCCCTCATATGTGGAAAATATTGATGATCCGTCTGCCAGCTCAATTTTCATAGTCTCCTGGTTTTCCGCAGACTTCTTCTGCGGTATCGCGACATCCCACAAGTCATAGTCTTCATCCTTGTTGATGCAATCAGCTAAACCGACAGGCTGAAAATTCAAATTCCAGGGGTGAGAAATGAAGCCCGACACAAACTCTGCTATCTTAGCTTTAGGAATATCTCTCCAGATATACGCATGCGTATATGGATCATACTCGCACTTTACCTTGAGCCCCTTGATAAAACCGAGACAATGCGATTCGTTGTCTCCAAGACTTGCACTGTCATATTTGAGTCTTGGCGTTTCCAGCATTCTTCCAGAAACAGTAATTGGTATGCTGACAGCCACGCCACTACGCATCTTTGTCCTGGCTGTAACCATTAATGATACCGGTGCCTGTCTAACCCTGAGACCAAACTCTTCAGGCGTCTTGCCCAGTTTGTTCATGGTCCAGATTTCATCTTTCAATTCGTTGACCGCATCTGTTATGTATCCATACCAGTCTATTGCATCCTCTCCCATCCAGATTTTGAACAGATCATCATAGTTGCTTCTGTAACCGAACCAACGCCCCATTTGAAGCAAAGTGTCATACATTGTTGAGCTTCTGTAAAAATAGCTTACGCACAGCCCCTCAAGAGTCATGCCTCGAGACAGGTTGTTACCTCCGACCGCAATAATTCTCCATCCTTCCGGATGGTCATCATAATTTAAAGAGTTAGGGCCTGTAGTTCTGTTTACGGCCTTGACCTTTACCCTTCTTATGGCATCATAAAGATACTTTTTAACAAGGTTTTCCCAAGAGATGCCAGCTGCTTTATCTAATTCGTGGCCATCCCATGTTTTCTTGAAGTCGATAAATGCATCATATGTCATAAAACGGCGCGGTGTAGTCTGCGCATAGTTCTCTACTTCATTCTTGAGATAGGTAAGATATGTGTCTATCAGGTCCACCGTTCTATCCTGAACCTTTGTGAATCTGCTTACATTCACAAGCATTGACCTGTGAGCTTTTACATCTTTTCTGTAATCACTAATGGCTGTTATGAGTATAAAACACCTTATCGCATCCTTTAGACTCCCGGGTATATCTACAAGCTTATATGCCAAGTCCATCTTATGACGGAAGGAATAATAATCAGACTGCTCCAGATTTGATATTGAAATTATGGACGATCCGTATTCTCCACCAGTCCTTTCACTTGAATATGATAACTGTTTGCCCGGTTTTATGGGCTTCCCCTCTGGAGTGAATTTTATTGGTCCGGGACGGCTCTCAGCCTCCCATTCATCAAGACTGCCATTCCCAAAAATCTTATCCGGACCAATGTAATGGCTAGGAGAAGGGAGCATAGTTATGAAATGCTTGGGAAACAGGTCAGTAAGATCGTTGTGCACAGTGTCAGGATCAATAAAAATGTTTGCGAAAGGTGTAGCTGTTACGGCAATGTATGAAGCCTGCTTAAACATGCTCAATATGGTTCTGATTGCTGTATTGATAGCCGTAGGGTCCTGCTCTGCCGAATGTGTATTGATGGAAGCGTTGTCCGCTTCATCATCTATAAACAACATCGGATAGTCTTCAATCTGCTTTTCATTGAATGAAGCGCTTAGCCATGCAATAAGGTTGTTCAGTATACTCTTGTTTTTCTTGACAACAAAAAGGGCCGCTCCTTTGATATTGTCAAGCGAGAGGCGCAATGCCTTGAGCGTTTCGACCTTGAAATCTGTTTGACTTGAGGTAAAGCATGCTATCGGATTTTTGGGATTCTTCTTGTTGTTCCTGATTTTTCCAACGCCTACCGGCTCTTCCTTTTTTAATGTTGTAGCTTTTTTATCGAGAAAAAATTTGCTGGCTGTTCCCACAAAATCAGAGTCCAGGCGCTTTTGCGTCTGAATTCTAAGATTCTCGGTCATGCCTGACAAAATTATGATGACCCTGTAATGAACATCGACTGCTTTGTTGCATATTGCAGTATATGTAGCAGTTTTACCTGCCTGGACATCACCCAGAAGCAGACCCCTGCGTTGGAATGGCTCATTTGTGTTAGGATCGCCCAATTCATCCATTACCGTATCTGTTGTCTTGTTGAGCTGATTGATTTCTGTCTGATTCCAATGCTTAACCTGACTCAGGTATTTCTTGTATCTGTCCCAGTAAAAATTGTCGCTGGGGGATGTAAAGTACCATGACCTGTGGGTAACATCATCTCCACGGATGGTGACAGAATCCCCTATCGTATGACTTATTTCTGAATAAAGCAACGTCTGGATTTCAGCAAACTCCTCGTCCGTAACCTTGTACACCGGAGAGAACATTTTCCTTATATCCTCAGCGCTTTTGGTTATCTCCTCTAAAGTAGGCAAATCATCCCTGTGGGTGTCGGCAATGTAGGTAAATATCTGATTGTAAAGATTTGTCTGTATTTCAGTCATTCTCTCTATCCTCTTCCAATGCTTTGCTGATTTCATCCTGATACTTGCAAAAAGGCTCCATGAGCAGCAAGGCTTCAGCTTTCGCAACGCGTTCTTCTTCCGGTTCCAAAGCAAGTAGCGTTTTGAATATTTCAATTACATTTTCCGAATCTGACTTGTTTTCACTGTCATTGATGATATTGTTGTCATCATTTATGTCAACATAAATCTTGTTGAGCGGTATTGAAGCGGAAATCTGATTAAAAATATTTTTAAGGAACCTCTCTGATCCGGGATAAAGGCTGATAAAGCTTTGAATCATAGGATGCGCCATGTTGATCTCATACAGCACCCCATCCCTGGTGGGTTTTCTGTCCCATACATGCACTACCTTGTCAGTGACTTCTTTTTTGCCCCTAAATGTGTATGTTCTCTTGCTGCTTTCTGCAATCCTGTCAATAATTGTTTTAAGAGCAATTCTGACTTCCTCTGGAGGAGTAGCTGAGGACTTCTTAACATCAAGCGACCATAAATCATCCAGAGAATTAGGTATATCAACTTGTACTCTTGCAAGTTTAGTAAGATCGCCTTGCCGAAGGAGTCTAAACCATGTTCCCCACACCAACAGTCTTTTGTTTCTGTACACATAGAACCCTTGGAGTTTTCTTAAACTATCAGCCTCACTGAGCTCTTCCATCTCGCCGCCTGACAATTTAGACGGATGCGGCAATGTATACGGGGTCACAGCTATTTTTTCTCCCCTTATGGTAAAATACTCCGTATCCATTACCTGAGTGCTTTTGCCTTTCATAAAAGGGTCTTGGGGCGCAATAGGCCTCTCGTTCATCCAAATTGAGATCTTCTTTAACCCTGGCTCTCCTGCCAGATACCGATGAAACACTAATGAAAGATGTTTCCTGACAGACGGGATTTTCTTGTTGAAAGCCATGTCAAGATTCGGTTCACCTACAGCAAATTTGTCTAAATCCTGCCATATTACGAGGGTCCCCTGTTCACGATTACTCAACTTGTCATAGTCAGGATATTCGCTGAAACTTTCTTCATCCAGCAAAATCAGAGTCCAGTTGTTAGTGTCTTTGATTACATCAAGATTCCATTGGCATCCATGTGTTTCATTATTAACCTTGCTAATGACGGTAAGGATTCTGCATTGTGACATTGATGCTGTTTTTAAGCCGAGGCCATATCTTCCAAGATCGTTTGAACTTCTGACATCCAATGAATTTGCGCTACCATATCTCATTGCGTTTTTGAGAGTTTCCTCATCCATGCCGCAACCATTGTCCAGTATCACAATGTATGGCTTTAACCCGGGTTCAAAATCTATATCAACCCGAGTTGCAGATGCCGCTATGCTGTTGTCTATAATATCAGCTACAGCTGTTTCAACGGAATAACCCACAGCTCTAGTAGACTCCATAAGCATAGGCGCATATGGAGGCAGTAGCTCATATTTCATGCTTCCCCTTACCAAATATTGACTTACACAACGGTAGCACTCACTCCATGATTGCACCATTATAAAAATTGAACCATAGATGTCCATTCTTTTATGTGTAGTAAATCAATATCTTAAGTATATTATGTGCTTTATAGAGGAAAAAGTCAAACACCTTTACGAGATTTATCGAATTACTCCTTATTTAATAAAAGCCAGACAAGCGCATTTCTGTACCTTTCTGGCGGTTAATTTTAATTCAGTTGTGTGAGCAATTTTAGTGTTACTTCAAAACTATGCTCAAATTACACTTCTCCAAAGATCTCTCCCTCTATGGATATAATCCTTCCAATTGGCACCTTAGTGCCGTCTGTGAAGGTCATAGTCTTGGAGTAGGAGTCTATGCTCTTTACATTTCCAGTACGGTCCACATATGCCCCGCCAGACTTAAGTTCGTCCGGGATGAAGTATGTCACCGTTATGAGAGGCCTTGTGTCCAGAGCACTGGAGATGGTCTGGATCTTAGCGTCCAGCTCTTCAATCTGGTCCGGGGAGAGTTCTATCTCTTCATCCGTGAGACGGGCCGTCTCGGAGATGGTGTCATCGTAGCCTGTGAGGGCGGCGAAGGGCGAGAACTGGGCCGCGCGCTCTATGGAAGACATATGAGAGCGGGTCTGGGAGACATGGTGCGGAAGGTTTATGATGTCATCGTATTTGCCGCTGCTCATTTCCGGTGCCCGCCTATCTGGTTGTTTCTTGTGCGCATTGTGGCTCCCTCTTCTATGTTCATGCCTTTGAGTAGAGCGTTTTTGCCATATTTGCGCTTTATCGCAAGCTCCGCCTGCTGGCGGCGCTTTTCTTTTTCCAGGTATTCGTCCTCTTCCTGCTTCTGCCTGTTGATGGCGTCTATGTCATCGAAGAGGGACATCTGCTGGACATCGCCCAAAGGGGCCTGCATCTGGGCTTCGGACTCAGGGATTACTCTGGCGGCCGTTATGTTGATCCGCCGGATGTACATTTTCTTGTCCACGGTCCTTTTGTATATCTCTGAGGCCGCCTCCATGATGAGTTTTGTGGATGCCGTCTGGCGTGAGAGGTTGTATGTGCCGTGTGCATGATGGGGGATGCGCCTGCCGTAATGGTCCAGATGACTGTCCCCTTCGTAATCATCGCTTGCGGCGTCATAGCCAACAGTAAGCACTATCTGGTCTGTTACAAGGCCCTTGCCGGCCAAATCCAGCGAGAGCTCTTCCGCCATCTCACGGACCACAAGGAATGCCTTGTCATAATCATACGGAGCCGTTAAGACCTGTCCGGAGCTTACGCTGTTGGCCTCTGGCTTGTATGCCTTTATATCCGCTATGGTGCAGCTCTCCCATCCCCAGGCATGGTCTATGAGAAGCTCTGCATTCACGCCGAATTCCTTGTACAGAAGATCTTCCGTATAGTATCCGGTTTTTCCTGCGGAGCAGCGGGCTATGTCTCCCATTGTGAACAGGCCCATTGCCGCCAGCCTGTCCGCATATCTATGGCCCACGCGCCAGAAGTCCGTGAGTGGCCTGTGGTCCCAGAGCTTCTGCCTGTATTCCATCTCGGTAAGGGAAGCTATGCGAACTCCCTTTTCATCCGCAGGGATATGCTTTGCCACGATGTCCATGGCCACTTTGGCAAGATACAGGTTGGGGCCTATACCCACCGTTGCCGTTATGCCGGACGTGTCATACACGTCATGTATGATCTTTACGGCGAAATCGTTGGCCGTCATGTTGTACAGCTTAAGGTATGAAGTGACATCCATGAAGACCTCGTCTATGGAGTACACATGGATGTCATCCGGGGCAACGTATTTAAGATATATCTTGTATATGTCCGCGGAATACTTCATGTAATACGCCATGCGGGGCGTGGCGCATACGAATGTGAGGGCAAGGTTTCCGTTCGCCGCAAGCTCATCCGCCTGGTATGAAGCTCCTTTAAGCTCCCTGCCCGCAGCAAGCTTCCTGCGCTCCTCATTTATCTCACGTACCTTCTGCTTTACCTCAAACAGTCTGGGCCTTCCGGAGATGCCGTATGCCTTCAGCGCCGGAGAGACGGCAAGGCATATGGTCTTGTCCGATCTCTCTTCATCCGCCACAACAAGGCATACATTGAGGGGATCCAGTTTGCGCTCCACAGCTTCCACGGCGGCATAAAAAGACTTGAGATCTATAGCTATGTACGTTCTCTCCGCCATATCCGCCTCCTTAAGTATTAGTGTGCTCTGTCTTTTTCCCCTGCGCGCATGTATGCGCTTATGTATATTCTGAATTTGTGCAAGCGACACTTGCAATAATGCCCACAACGGCAAAAAAAAGATTATTTGCCGATATGGTTGGTCCGGGGCCGGCTAATACGGCTAATCTTGTCCCTTGTGGGTTTCCTTCCACTTCTTTATCTCTTCCAGCCTTGCCTTGTATTTGGCCTCATATCCGTCTTCCGAGGGCTTATAGTATTCCCTGCCTACAAGGTTGTCCGGTAGGCATTGCATGTCCGTTAACTTGTCCTTGAAATTGTGCGCGTATTTGTATCCGGCCCCGTATCCCTGCTCCTTCATGAGCTTTGTGGGAGCATTTCGTATGTTGAGGGGCACGGGCTCCGCTATGGTCTCCAGGGCGTCCTTTTTGGCCGCCTCATATGCCATGTACATGGAGTTGGACTTGGGAGCCATGCTCATGTATATCACGGCCTCCGTGAGATGCACGGAACACTCCGGCATGCCAATGAGCCTGCAGGCTTCAAAGGCTGCTATTGCTATCTCCAGGGCCTTGGGGTCTGCAAGGCCTATGTCCTCGCTGGCAAAACGGGTTACGCGCCTTGCGATATATACCGGATCTTCACCGGCTTCCAGCATCCTGGCAAGCCAGTACACGGCTGCATCCGGATCTGAGTTGCGCATGCTCTTGTGAAGGGCTGAGATGATGTTGTAATGCTCTTCGCCGTTCTTGTCATACAGAAGGGACTTCTTCTGCGTGCACTGCTCTATGTCTTCCTTGGTTATTACGGTCTTGCCGTCCTGCGTGTCTGCGTTGAGGACGGCCATCTCAAGGGTTGAGAGAGCAGTTCTGGCATCCCCGTTAGCAAAGGACGCTATGATGCCTATCTCTTCCTCATCTATCTCAATATTCTGCCCGCCGAAGCCTCTCTCATCATTCAAGGCATTGTGCAGGAGCTCTGTTATGTCCTCTGCAGAGAGAGCCTGCAGAACGAAGACCTTGCAGCGCGAGAGGAGCGCGCCGTTAACCTCGAAGGAGGGGTTCTCCGTTGTGGCGCCTATTAGTATTATGCTGCCCTTTTCCACGTACGGGAGAAAGGCGTCCTGCTGGGCCTTGTTGAACCTATGAATCTCGTCCACGAACAGGATGGTGCGCTCCCCGTACATCCTGTTCTTCTCCGCCTCCTCCATGACCTGCTTTATCTCTTTTATGCCGGCCGTTACGGCAGAGAAGTCTATGAACTTGGCCTTTGTCCTGTTGGCTATGATCCTTGCAAGAGTGGTCTTCCCAACTCCCGGAGGGCCCCAGAATATCATGGAGGAAATCCTGTCTTCCTCTATTAGACGGCGCAGCACTTTGCCGGGGCCTAATAAATGCTTCTGCCCCACGTATTCATCCAGGTCCCTTGGCCGGATGCGAGCCGCCAAAGGCTGGTCTTCATCTCTTGTAAAGAGCGTGCGCCCTGTCTGCTTTGCCATTTATTCTCTCTTGCCGTGTGGTTATCTTCTGTCTTGTTTTGCCGCTGACTGCGGCATATCCGCCGTCCTTTGAATCCGGCGATGGTATGAATGGACAAAAGTTGAAACATTTGTTTCTGCTCCGATCCCTTCGCAAAAATGTTGAGCCGGGACGGATGCCGGAGGATTACTTGCCGTTTATGCGGCTGTCCCTGAATGCCTCATATTCCGCGAGCATTCCTTGCGTTACGCTGTGCGGGTATGTTGCGAGGACGGTCTCTAAGTGGGCCGGGGTCATCTTGATGAACGGCTCATTCTCTCCGAAATGAAGAGACGGGTTCTCCGCGTTCTTCTTCCTGCATTCCTGCATGGCAAGGTATGCGCACTGCTCTATGATGCCGGATATGTCCGCGCAGGTGTACAGGGAGTCCCCATACAGGTTGAGAAGAAGGGCTTCCTTGAAAGACTCTTCATACGGCCTTCCCTTGAGGTTTATCTCCACCGCCCTCTCCTTGGCGTCATTGTTTGGCATGCCTATGTAGAACTGAAGGGAGAATCTCTTGTAACGGAGGTACGCCTCGTCCATGAGCTCCGGACGGTTCGTGGCGCCTATTATTACGCGCTTCTGGAACTTATCTCCCTGGCCGTTCATCTCCTGCAGGAGCTGGTTGGCAACGCCGAGGTTCGCTCTTGTGGCCTCGCCGGTACGGCGTGCGAAGATGCTCTCGCACTCGTCTATGAGAAGAACCGCTCCGTCCGTGCAGACGGACATCTCGTCAAAGATGTTCTTGATGTTCTTCTCGGACTCCCCCACGTACGCGCTGAAGATGTCCGAAGGGGTTATCACGAAGTATCTCACGTTGAGGGCGTTGGCTATGGCCTCCGCGATTAAAGTCTTGCCTGTTCCCGGAGGGCCGTACAGGAGGATGCCTATGTTGGTGTCTATATGGTACGCCTCGGCCACCTTGGGGTTCTTTATCATGAAGAGATAGTCATATATCCTGCTCTTCACGTCCTCGAGGCCTGCCACGTCCGCGAAGGTGGTCTTGGGGATTCCACACATGGGAGAGCCGTACTTTTTGAGCCACTCCGTGAGGCCGTATATCTCGTTTGTGTAGCGCTCCTTCTTGTTCACAAGGTCCGCCATGTCCTTGCTGCCCTCTTTGGCCTGGCCCTTCTTTATGAGCTCGTCATATCCCACTCTGAGCTCATTGGCGCACGTGAACATCTCCTGCGCCATGCGCCTGAGCTTTCTGGGGGTGTCCTCATCATCCGCTGTGGAATTCTTCTTGTTGGAATCCCTGAGAGTTGCGAAGGCCTTCGCCTTCTCTCTGTACTGGGCCTCTATGCCGGGCAAATTCTCTATGTATTCCGCCATGTATTGTCCTCTTCATGCCTGCCTGACGGCAGGCTCCTGGTGTGGTTATGTCTGGAAAATCCTGCATATGCAGGGGTGTTCATATGGTGCCCACGGAAATATGGGCAGGTGGTCTGCGAATTACGAATATGGATCAGAAATCGTCCGGACGGCCTACGGAAATGAAATCGTCATCCCCGCCTATGGCGCCGATTGTTCCGCCTGCAGGGTCTGCAGGGCCAATGTACTGTCCGACGGCCTCTCCGCCGGGCTCTCCGGAGAAACGCTCCGCAAGGCCCTGGTTTGAGCCGATGAGCTTTAAGAACGTGGTCTCGTCATCCGGCTCCGGGGCGGGCGCGTTCTTGCCCTTCTTCTGCTTGGGCTCAAACATGGAGTCTATGGCGCCCATCATCTTGTCCAGATCCATATCAAACCGGGTGAGGCACTTCCTGAACTTCTTAAGGTTTCTCACCGCCTTCCTTGTGGTCCCGGCGCTGGTTAAGCGCAGGAAGGAGTTGAAGTTCTTGTTCATCTTCTGCATGACGGCGAACATCTCGGATATGGCCGTCTGGTCCTCTATGAGCCCTGCATACTCACGGCTCACCGTGGAAAGCTTGTCCATGAAGATGTACATGTTGGCATGCCTCTTGGCGCGCTTGAAATCCTTCTTCTCCGCGCACCTTAGCATCTCCCTGTAATGCGTCTCCTTCTGCTTCTCCGCGGCGTCCGTGGCCTCGTTCGCGCCGGAAAGCATGTCGCTTATCGCTTCCTTGCGCTTGCGCTCCTGCAGAGCTTCCTTCATCTGGCTTTTCTCGCTCATCTTATGTCTTCCTTGTGTGTTTCTGCGGGTGTCTGTCCTCCGGCCCAATAATGGCGCCGGATGTCTGGCGTATGTCCTGCATGCCTTCATGCTTGCGGTGAATGAAGGCACTGGGGATAACCTGGTATCAGCCCGGGTTTAACCCGGGTTTAGTCCGGGTTTAGTCCGGGTTTAGTCCGGCCTGCCAACGGATATGAAGCCGTCATCGCCGTCTGAGCCCTTGGAAGGCTGGACATGCACTGCGGCTGGGGCTGCGGCCGGGCCCGTGGCGTCCTGGTATCTTGAGGAGAGCTCTTGATTGGAGCCTATAAGCTTCATGAAGGCAGCCTCGTCATCCTCCGCGGGAGCGGCGCCCTTGCCGCCCTTTTTGCCGTCCGAGAACATGTCGTCCATGGCCCCGAGCATCCGGTCCATCTCGCTGTCAAAATTGGAGACGTAGCTGCGGAACTTGTTCATGTTCCGGATGGTCTTGGCTGTGACGGAGTCTGTGGAGCCGGCGGACAGAAACAGGCTGTTGAAGCTCTTGTTGATCTTCTCCAGGGACTCCAGGGTCTGCATCATGGTCTTCTGGTCCTCAAGCATCTCGCCGTACTCGCGGCTCACGTCCGAGAGCTTCTCCATGAACATGTACATCTTGGCGTGCCTCTCGGCGCTCTTGTAATCCTTCTTCTGCACGCACTTCACCATCTCGGCGTAGTGCTTTTCCTTCTGCCTGTCCGCAGCATTCTGGGACTCTTTGGCGCTGGATATCATCTCCTGCACCGCGGCGTCCTTCTTGCGTTTCTCCAGCGCCTCTTCCATATCGTTCTGAGGCTTTTGCTTTAACAATGCCATTATGTACGGTCTCCTTCCGTGAAGGTCATATGCTGTATGCCGTGTATTCTTTGCATATCCCCGCCTGTACACACCGGATGCCCTGGAAAGGCAACTCCGCGGACGGCAGGGATTACGGGCTTATATTGGCCCTGTAATTGCGTGTGATTATCTCTTCTTCACGCCGGCGTCCTTTGCGCAGGCGTCCTGGATGCGGGCAATGAGATTGTCCTTCTCCGTGCGGTAATTTTTGAGCCAGCGGACTGCATACGCCTTGCACATGTTGTCCCAGCCGTGGGATGCCATGATGGAGTCGCAGGTGCGGACGTATTCGCGGATGGCAAAGCCCTGCGAGCCCCTGTCCGTCTCGCACATGATGCCGAGGATTACGTGGGAGCGGTCCTCCGAAAGCACCGAGACGGGCACCCTGTAAGACCTGGGGCTGGCGCCGAAATTGTACACAACCCTGTCCTTCCCCACGACGGACTCGCAGATGGCGCCGATGGACTCCACAAAGTCCGTGTTGAGGTCCGTGTTTGATACGAACTGGGCCGAAGAGTCTTCATTGAACTGGCGAAGATAATCCGCCACGTATGAAAGGCTTCTGGAGCCGGAGCGCTCTATCTCTTCCGGGCGTACGGAATGGACGAACTTGAGGTTGTCCTTGGCGCGCGTTACGGCCACGTTGAATTTATACAGGGCCACGGGCAGCTGGTTCATGTGGCCCCAGCTTGTTGAGAGGCCTCCCTGCGGATTGCGGCCGTATGTGAGCGAGAGTATCATCTCGCTCATCTCGTCTCCCTGTATCTCGTCCACAGGGGTTATGGAGAAGACCCTGTTGTCCCCGAACGAGGCAATCTTTTTGAGCTCCCTGTCCTTTTGCATCATGTCCAGAATCCTGCCCTTCTGGCGGATGCCGAAGACTATGACGCCCAAGGAGTGCTCCTTGTTGTACTTTTCTATTGCCTCGTCCGTGCGGTCCGGAAGGGGCCACTTCTTGAAGTGCGCCCGTATGAGCTCCAGGACCTTTTTGGCCTCCGTCTCGTTCTGCCCCTCTCCGCCCTGGATTACCGGCACTTCATCCGTCATGCAGTAATTCCAGAGGCCGAAGTTCTCCTCGCGGGACTTTGGAGACGGGAAGGTGACCAGCTTTCCGCCGTACAGGTTGGGGTTCTCGTTGGAGTACTTTATAAGGCTCTCATGGTTGGAGCGGTAATGGGTCTTCAAGCTGTACGTGCGGATTTTGTTGTCATAGGCGTTCAGGATGAAGTCTATGATGCTGTCGCAGGCTATGGCGGAGTCATCCTCGTCCGCCGCGGATGCGTCCGGCCCCTTGGGCTGGAAGTATGAAATTGCCGGCATCTGCTTGGGGTCTCCGGCAATCACCACCTGCTTCTTTGTGCGCATAATGGAAGTTAAAGCGTCCTCCGCGGGAATCTGTGAGGCCTCGTCAAAAATGACGGCGTCAAAATCGTACCGGCCGTACGGCAGGAGCTTTGAGACGGAATAGACGCTCATCATGATGCAGGGCGCCAGCTGGACTATGGAGTCATGACGGTACTTCAATATCTTGCGCACGGAATAGTTCTTGTCCTGCGTCTGGGTCTCGAGGTAGCTGTGCAGCGTGCTGTTGTGGGTTATCATGGATGCGAGCTGCATGTCCACGAGTTTGCGGTTAAACTCGTGCATGTCCCTGTCCGCCTCCGCAAAAGAGGCCGTCATATCCTCCAGCTCCGTGCCCTGCGAGAGCTTTGCAACCAAGCGGCCCTGGCTGGTGAGATACTCATAGTATGCCCACAGCACTGAGATGCGGAAGTTTGAGGCTATGCGGTCTATGGGGAAGTCCCTGCGGCTGCGCTTTACGTAGTCCGTGAAGAAAGTCCCTTCCGCCTTTCCTTCCATCTCCTTCGTTATGTTCCTGTATGAGACGTACTCCTCTATATGGTCCGTGTCCTTGATGTCGTCCAGCCATACTTTAAGGCTTTCATATGTGAGGGCGTCCGAATGCCTCTCATACAGCTCCTCCGGAACGAACCAGACGGGGTCTGTGTAGAACTTGTTGTAAATGCCGAGGATTCTGTCCGCCTTGGCCACATAGCCGCTGTCTGCGAGCGCCGTGGCTATCTGCGTGAACAGGGCCTTCTGGGCCTTGTTGTCCTTGCCGCCGCCGAGGACGGTGAATACCTCCTGGATTATGTCCAGAATGCCTAAAATCTCGTCCCATGAAGTGCGGCATCCGTTGTAAAGGGACGGAAGTATGCTGCGAAGATTCTTGTCTGAATCCAGCCGCCTGGTCTCCGTGTACACGGTGTCATAATCATCCGGGAGGGCGGCAAGCTCCGCCACTGTTATGTCCTTGCTTATGGAGAACATCTCCGCGCACTCCACGATGTTCTTGAGGTCTGAAAGCCTGTCCTGCGCAAAGCGCCTGAAGCCGTTCTTGGCGCCGGCCGTGAGATTCTGCACGGCGAAGTCCTCGCGCTCCGCAAGGAACTCCTTTAAAAAGATGTTGAAGTTTGTGAGCGTGTTTACGGACAGGTCCTCTTTGTCCAGGCCGTATGTCCCGAGAGTCGTGCGTATCTCCTCTTCCGTGGCGTCCACGGTGCTTAAGAAGTCCAGCTTGTTGACGAGGTCAAAGACGTAATTTATGGTGAAGTCTATGGACGTGTCCCTGCACATCTTCATGAGGTCCTTGACCTGCCCCTTGAACCCCATGGGAGCCTTCATGCGCTCCACGTTCATGCGCCACTTGGTGCGGAACTTCATGAGGAGCTTATGGTAATCATATGTGAGTATTGCGTCATCATATGAGCGGGCCAGCTCCTTCTGGATCTTCTCCGCTTTCGCGTCATTCACCGTTATCTGGTCTATGGTCTCAATGAGCTCATGCAGGTCCTTCAAGGAGAGCTGGTCTATCCTTGAGCTCTTGCTGGCCGCAATTCTGTCCAGGGTCTTGTTCACGATGCGGGCCCTGTCCAGCTCCTCGTTTATCCTTGAGAGCGTCCAGTCCGCGTAATCCTCTGCGGAAGAGAGCTTGGAGCGGACCTTTCTTGAGTCCGTGTCCGGGAGCTCTTCCGTTATGGCGTAATATCTTGCGGCTGCGTCCGCGTATCCGCGGGAGCGGTCCCGCTCCGCCGTTACTGCCTTTATCTGCTTTTTAAGGTCTCCGGAAAACAGAGTCTCAAGGTCCAGGGCCACATTGTTGTCCGCCACGGCCTGCACGGATGAAAGGGGCAGGCTCTTTAAGTCTGCTATGACCTGCTCCATGCCGCTGCCGCCGAGGGTCTCGAGGGAGTCATACGCATGCTCCAGAATGTCCAGGGCCTCTTGGGCGGAGCTTACATAGCCGTTGAGCTTGGACTGGTCTGCTCCTGTGTATTCCGCCTTTCTGAACCCGTACCACACGTCCGCGGGAAGAGACCCGGACCTGGAAAGGATGGAGACAAGGAGTTTCTGCGTCCTCTCCATCTTCTCCGCCTTGAGATCCAGCTCCTCACGGGTAAGCGTCTTGAGCTGCGCCTCCGGCACGCTGATCCGGACATAGTCCCCCTGGTATCCGAGGGCCATAATCTTTCCCGCTATGTCATACAGGGACATCTGCATGGAATTGTTCTTGTCCCACAGCTCCCTGCTGTACCCCTCCAGGTTCTGCCTGGACAGGCTGAATTTTCTTATGTTGTCCTGGTACTGCAGCTCATTCATGCGGGCGGGCGCAGTGTTGTATGACGCCTGGAGCTTGCCGTACGTGTCGCTGACGTTGTTCTTCTTGGTCTCGTCATCCCCGGTTATAAGCAGGCAGTGCTTGTCTATGTTCACCCCGGGCATGAGCTGGAGCTTCTTTATGACGGTGTTGAGAGCGGACATCTTGCCGGAGACGAAAAGGACCTTCTTTCCCGCCATGATGCTTTCCGCTATCATGTTGATTATGGTCTGCGTCTTGCCGGTTCCGGGAGGCCCCTCCAGGACAAAGCTCTCCCCGCGCTTGAAGCGCTCTATTACCTCATGCTGGGAGGAGTCGCTGTCCAGAAGCTCAAAGGAGCTCTTTATGTCCATGCGGTTTAAAACCTCTTCCGAAGAGGCTGCGTCCAGCCTGGCTATCTCCGCGGCGTCCTTTCCCGCAAGCTGGATTTCCTCGCCGAACATGGCGCGTATTACGGGGTTTGCCACGATTTCGTCCTCGTTTTTGAGGACGTCCCTGTACATGCATATGCGGCTGTAATCAAAGGTGTCTATGCCAACGAAATCCGTGTCCAGCTCAAAGGGCAGATCGTCCGGCATGGAGTCGCACATCTTCAGGAACTGCTCATAATATGCGTGGAGGTCAAAGGAATCGTACTCCCCGGAGTCCCTGGAAAGGTCTATGCTCTGCCCTTCTGGAGGAAGAGGGAAATTCTTGTACCCCTCTTCGCCGTAACGCTTTATAAGCACGGGGTTTATGGTGGCATCATTCGAGTCTGCGGGCACGGGATTGAGCCAGTAGCTCGTGCCTATCCTTGAGATTTTCACAGGCACGAAAATGAGGGGCGTGGTAATCTTCACATAGTCCACGGTCTGCTCCCCGTTCTGCCTCGAGACTATCTCGCCGTAATCCGCGTCCGTGGGCGACGTGCTTGTGACAAACCATGTGAGTTTGCCGAAAACCATGCACACCGGATTCTCTCCGCGCTGCACAATTGTTGCGTTGCCCTTGTCTATGACCTTGTCCAAAGCGTCCAGAGAGTGCGAGCCGTTCGCGTCCCACTCTATCCTGGATCCTTTCCGGACGTAAAAAGAGGCGCTTGAGAACGGGTACTCCGCTGCCCCGCCTCTGTCCGCTGCAATCTGCCAGAAAGAGTCCACGCTGTACTTTTCATTGGCAAGCAGGCGTATGGTGTCCGTAGCCTTCCCCTTCCTGTCCGGATTCATATTGAGAAGGTTGTTATGCTTTATGGAGGAGTTGAGATATTCATCCCTCCACTTCTGAACCTGTTTTCTTACCTTGTCATCCATTTCCATACAGAAACTCTCTCCGGCAATCTGTATTCATTGCGCCTTGAACGGCGCAGGCGTCTTCCACTGTTTTTTTTGTTCCGCGTCCGGCCCGTGGCGTGAGGCCGCGCTGTCTGTGCATGCTGCACAGCATGTTCCGGCCGGCCTTTAAGGCTGGCTCATCTTGGCGAGCTGGGCGTCCTCGCTCTCGGCCCAGGCCTCGTCCGCGAAGACGCGGGCGTCCGCTTCAAAGACCTGCACGTGGTACCCGTTGTAATCCTGGCTGGATTCTATGTAGCCGCGGGTGGAGTTGTCCTCCCACGCCTCCTTTATCCTGTACTCCGTGATGCCGAAATTGTACTTGTAATATTCCAGGAGGTCCATCTGCTCCGCGCAGTTCTCCCCTTTTCTGCGCTCCACCTTGCGGAGGGCCTTCACGGCCTCGTTCTGCACCGCATGGAAGAGCTCATGCAAAAGGGTGTTGCATCCGTCTGCCGCGCATGAAATGTCCCTTGCGAACTTCTTGTTGAAGCGCACTGTCTGGCCGCCGTCACAGCACTCCCCGTTCATGTTGGAGTTTTCCGGGATGTCAAAGACGAAGTTGCCTGTGGGCACTTTCATAAGCTGCGTGAGGGCCGCATACCCCAGGGTCCAGCGCGCCTTCATCTCGTCCTCGTTGTCCTTCGTGACGTTCACAAGGTTCATGGCGTCCCCGTTGGTCAGCGCATATCTCAAGACCAGTCCGCACTTTTGCATTACGGAGATGGGGTTCCCCTCATAATCCTCGTTCGTGTCCAAAACGTACTGGACGCTTGCACGTATGGCGGAGATGTCATCCATGCAGTCATAATCATACTGCGTCACGGGGATGGTGTATTTTACCGGCGCGAGTGTGCCTGTGGGATGAAGGGTCTTCTTCCTCGCCGGCTTTTTGTAATCCCAGTCCGTGTCCACAATGGCCGCCGTGGCGCTGTCTCCGGCCTTGCCGAGGAAAGAGTTCAGCATCCTCTTGCGCTTGGAGACTATGGCGTCCGCCTTTTCCCTGAAGGCGTCCGGCATGGCTGCCTGCTTTAAGATGTCCGTGAGGGCCCCGCATGCGAGCGGCAGGCAGTTGGCCTTTATGTATGCCTCCATTGCGCCTGCATCCGCAGACGGGGAATCCGTCTGGGAGTCATCCGAGGTTAAATGAAGGGCGTTCAGGACGGTCTTCGTTACATCCCTGCACGTGGGCATGGGAAGATACACGAATGTGAGGGCCTTTACGGAGAAGTCATCCTCTAAGATGTTGCCGCGGACCGCGGGGGCGTCAAAGAGGGAAATGTACAGGTCGTTGAAGTAATATGTCGGGTCTGTGGAAAGAAGGAGCTGCGTGCAGCTCTTTGCCTTGAGACGGAGCTGGCGAAGGACCTTTGCGAAAATCTTCGCCTCCTCGTCATGGCCCTGGAAGGCTTCCAGGCCCTTGTATACTATGAGGTCTTTCCCGGCTCCCGCGGAATAGTACGCGTGCAGGAGCTGGAGGACTTTGCCTATTGAGCCGGTCTTTATGAACGGCTCCATGTCCACAAAGCGCATGTCCATGCCGCAGCTTCTGGCGAAGTTTCTGGCCTCGAATACGAGTTCGTCTTCAAACGGCCCGCAGAGGATCATTGCGTTGTCCCGGTACATGCGGCCCACGCCTGTGTCTATGACGTATGAAACGGAAAGGACGGGCGAGGGCGTGTCCTTTGAAAGCGTCAAAGGGCACAGAGCATCCAGGTCCTTTCTGGACACCGTCTGGGGATGGTCCGTAAGGCCGCTCTCCGCGGTGAGGGTCTTCTTGCGCCTTAGGTTTATGAGGAGCTCGCCCATGGCGTTTTTCTGCCCGCCTGCGGGAAGGGCCGTGTAATAGTTGGCAGCGCAAGACAGGGCATGGTCTATGGACGAGAGGGTGTACCCTTCTTCACGGCAGCGCTGCGTCGCCGCCATTACCTCGTAATAAAGGACTTTGAGGTCATCCATCCGCTAATTTCAGCCTCCGTTCTTCATCATCTCGACTTCGCGCAGGATGCTGTTGATCTCATCCTCGTCCGGAATCTGGTTTTCAGGCTCCTGCTCTTTCTCGGGCTCCTTTTCCGGCTCCTCTGGAGCTCCGCCGCCAAACTGGGCGAACTCGTCCAGAGGGTTCTTCTCGGGCTCCTTTTCCGGCTCGCCGAACATCTTGCCCCACTGTTCCATCTCCTGACGCTCCTTCTCGATCTCCTCCGGAGTCTTCTCCCTCTTCTCGGGCTCGGGCTCGCCGGGAACATCCAGCCTGGGGAGCTTCTTCTGGACGCCTGTGACGTTGACGTCTATGGCCGTCTTTATGATGTCTATCGTGTCGTTGTCATGATCTGCCAAAGCTTTCTGGTACAGCTCCACGATGTCCGCTATGCTGTTTATGACCACGTTGTCCTTGCGGCGGGAGAACAGCTTCTTGGGACGGACGTAGTTTATGTTGTCCTGCACCTTTTTAAGGTACTGCTGGTAATTCTTGAGCGTTAAGCGGTACTGGCCGGGAAGGGGGATGAAATAATCCCTAAGGGACTCCACGTACGCGGCAAGCTCGTTGTACGACTGGCCGGTGACTGCGTAATACTCCGAGAGCTTTTTGATGTTTGCCTCGTTATGGGCCTGCCTGTTCTCCATCTGCTTCGTGACGTTTCTTAGCTGTGAGGATATGATGTTGCGCTGGGCGTCCGTGCGGGCCTCCTTGAGCTGCTTGTACAGCTTCTCGCCTTTCTCCTGCAGGGTCTTGAGCTGATGGTCTTCATTGAGCCCCTTGATGCCGAACATGATGTTGACGGCGTTGTCATACATCTTGTTTATGATGCTGTCCGCCTGGTTAAAGGTCTTGTATATCACAATGCCGGCGTCCAGTTCGTCCAGCTTGTCCGGGTCCGCCTTTCCAACTTCTATTGTGGCCGTGTTGGGATACGGCTCCCCGAGGTCCGCGCCCTTCACGGCCCTGGACCGGGTAAGCTCTCCGGATCTGGCCATGTCCGTGAGCTTTTCCGCCTTCTCCGCAACCCTGTTGAGGTTGTTGTCTATGTCATATCCGTAGTCCTTTGCCACGGATGAGCGTATCTTGTCCAGCTCCGCGCGTATCTGCTGGTACAAATCGTACGTGGCGGCAGTGTTGGGAATCTCCGTGTCAGCTATCGTGTCCTTGATCTGCAGAAGACGGTCTATTGTGTCCTGCACGCTTCCGGCGTCCGTTCCGGCGTAATCACAGGAAAGCTTGTCAAAGGACGCTATGTCATCCGCTGTCTGCGAGATGAGGCTTATAAGGTTGTTCTTAATTTCGCTGGTCATGATGGTGGTTCCCCCTTCATTGTTCTCTACATATCTTTTGATTGTCTCATAGCTGGACCTGGCGTCCTCCCAGTCATACAGCCTGGACAGAATGTTGTCAAAATCAGCCGGCCCCACCGCGCTGGCCACCGCGTTCGTGACCCTCGAAAGCAGCGCCGCGCACGAGGCGTCCGCCTGCGCCTGGAATTCCCTGAACGCGCTCCCGTACGCTCTGATTGGCACCCGGCAGAAATCCGGGTCCGAGAGCATGCTCTCAGCCCTCTCTATCCTGTCCCTCATCGCGGGATTGTTCTTCTTCGCTTCCGCAAGCCCCTTGAGCGCCTGCCTTCTCGCATCTTCCGCACGCATACGCTGTGTCTGCATCTCCTTCATTATTCCAAAGCGCTCATAATATGCGCTTCCGTGTGCCACTTTCCTTTTCCGGCATCCTGTCTGTGCCCTTCTGCCGGCACCGGTTCAAGTGTTTGAGTATGACGTTTTTTTTAGTGCAGCGGTTTACAGGCCAGCCGCTAAATCCTGGAGGCGTCCAGGTACATCTGCATCTGGTCCGACTGCCATGATGAAAGCCCGAGGACCTGCGAGTCGTCCGCCCTGGGGTTGGTCTTATTTTTGGACACGCCCGAGTAGCGCACGCTCCAGCCCTTGGCGATTCTGTCCGCTTCATGAAGGGCGTCCGCCATGGAAGGCTCCAGCATGAGATAGGCGTATACGGACACGTCCCGCCATACCTTTATGCAGTCTATGATCCGGGCGGCTGTCTGAAGGCCGGCCACGGAGGAATTGTCCACGACGAGGGTGAGGCTTTCCTTGATGTCGTTGAGCGTGGAGGCCACGTCCTTCATTACGGCCTTTATGGTATTCTGCCACTGGTCATATCCGGCGTATGAGGCACGCTGGAGGTACTGCTCATTGATCTTTCTGTACTCTATCTCGTCCACGGTGTCCGCATCCTTTTTCATGGCCTTGAGAGCGTCCGCCGTGCTCTTGACGCAGTCATTTACCCTGAGGTTGAGCCCTAAGCTGTTGCTGCCCTGAGGGGCCGTGCGGTTTATCTCATCCGCCGCTGCCGCGAGGCTTCTGAACTTGCTTCCGCCGGCGTCCGTGTTCCTGAGCGACAGGATTGAATATGCCGTCTTGACTCCCTTTTTGAGGGAGTCCGTGGCAGCCTTGCTGTCATAGCCGTTGTTTATGACATAGTCCAGGGCCCGCTGTATGGCCATAATGCAGATGTTGTATGCCGGAAGGGCGTACGTCTGCACGCTCCCCGGAGCGTAGAGCTTTCTGCCCCTTTCCAGGTATCCGTATGCGTCCAGCGCCTCGTTTATGTTGTTTCTGTCCAGTGCCATGCCCTATCTCCCGTGCTTTGCGCTCTTTTGCGCCGTCTGCGCTGTCCGCGCTTCGCAGCCTCTTGCGCTGCCTTCTGCGCTGTCCGCGCTTCGCAGCCTCTTGCGCTGCTGTCTGCGCTGTCCGCGCTTCGCATCCTTTGCGCCGTCTGCGCTGTCTGCGCTATTTCTCCCATGCTCCTGTGTACTCTCCGGACGAAAGCATCAGGAATCCGGAGATGATGCTGCTGTAATTCTCTTTACCGGCCTCGCGTTTAAGCTTTCCCTTGTTGGCGGAAACGAAATAGCCGTCATCCCAGTAGAATATCTGCTCCTTCTTTCCGGACGCGCTCACAATCTCGGCCATGCCGTTCTGCGTGCCGTTGTCTATGACCACGTCCTCCAGAGAGCTTGCCTTGAAGCCCTTCTTGTACACCTTGCTCGCGGACCCCTGGTTGAAGAAGTAGAAATACAGCTTAAGGCCCGGGTCTCCGTTCATGATTCTCTCCGCCTCGCTGTTCCCTATTCCGGCCCATTCCATATAGCCGCCCTGCTCATACAGAAGGCCCATGACGATTCCCTTGGGATATTTTGCGGAAAGAGCCTTGACGCCGTAATACTCGTCCGGGGTTATCTCAAAATACCCGAACAGGGGCGAATGCGAGGAGGACTTTTCCTTGCACCGCTCCAGCGTCTTTGAAATCCTCTTCATCTTGTCCGCGGCCTCTTCCGCCGCGGTCCTGAAGGCGAAATCCCCCATGTCCCCTATCTTTATGTACTTGTTGCTCTCTATGAGCTCCTTGGCTTTCGCCAGCGAATACTCCGGCTGTTCTGTGAGCTCCTCCGGAGCGGATGATATCATGTCCAGCATATAGTACGCCGCCTTTGTGGCGACCCTTGCGGCCTCGTCCGTGGGGCTCCCCGCAATTCCGTTGTCCCTGAAGTACGCCGCATACTTGTCATGAAGGTCATCAAAGTTGTTGGGGTCTATGATGCATCTGAAATACGAATACGCCGTCTTGTATCTTCCCACGCCCACGACGTCCTCGTTGACGTAGTTCTTGCTGTAATAATACCCGAGGTCCACGATGGCTTCCGGATGAAGGGCGTTGGCCGCGTTTCCGCAGAACTCCACGGCCCTCTCCAGGTATCCTGAAGTTTCCTTTTTCTCCTTGTCCGTGGTCTTCTCGCTTTGCCCGGAGGCCCGCTCAAGGTATGTGAAAAAATTGGCCCTTGAGAGCCTGTACAGCTCATCATTGTCCCTTGTGACATCCAGGTCCCCCTCTCCGGGAACGATGCCGGCCCCGCAACCGGGGCACCTTAAATCCCCGTTGAAGAGCTCCAGGGCCTTGACTATATCCTTGCCGCACTTTCTGCATTTCATACCGTCATGCCTCCGTGATTTCAAAGCTCTTCTGCGTCTCTCCGGAAAGAGTGCAGTTGACGGTGTCCGAAAGGACTGCCTTCACAACATAGCTGCCCGGATCTGTGGGGCTGGATGAAAGCTTCGTTCCGTCTTCCGTGTAATACTCATAGGTGAAGTATACGTTCTCCGAAAGCGTTGCCGTGGGCACCGTGCCGTCTGTATTCCACTCTATTGTAATTGTTTTGGGAGAGATTGTAAAGGTGCAGGAATCATTGGACAGTGTGTAATTTGCACTGTCCGAAAGGGTTGCCGTGGCTGTATATGTGCCTGCGTCCGTTGCTTCGCCGGATATGATCAACTCAACCGTGTCTCCCTCAGCAATGCCTTCAGCTGCAGCCGAGGGCTTCTGGGCAGAGCCGTTGTATGTGAGCTCCGTGTCCGTCCAGGTGATTGTCACGGTCTTCGGAGAGATTGTGTAGCCGCATGACTCACTGCCTGCCGCTATGAAATAATTGCCGGATCCAAGCGTTGCGGTCTGCGTGTAACTGCCTGCATTCACGCTGTCCGTCACGCTGTATGTGAAAGTCAAATCATCAAAGGAATCCACTCCGTCCACGAGGCCTTCAGCGGAGATTGCCGCAGGATACTGCGCTTTTCCGCTGTACGTGAAGGACGAGCCGCTCCAGGTGAGCGTGAGCGCTTTCTTCGCTATCGTATAAACCAGCGAATTGTTGGAGAGCGTGTAGTTGGAGTCATCCGTAAGGGATGCAGTGGCCGTGTACGTCCCGGCGTCCGTGCCGGAGCCCGTCACTGTGAATGACACGCCGTCCCCCTCCGCAAGGTCCTCTGTGGAAGCCGAAGGGATCTGCGCCTGTCCGTTATACGTGAGATCCAGGTTGGTCCAGGCGAAAGTCACGGTTTTCTTGCCGATTGTGTATGAAGTCTCATTGCCGGACAGGATATAGTTGCCGTTGGAGATGGCAACGGACGCCGTATATGTGCCCGCGTCCGCTGCATTGTCCGCAGTGTATGCGGCCTCAAGAAGCTCGTCCGTTATCTCATCCTCGCCGAGCGTTGAGATGCCGTACGTGTAGACGGGGTTCTGCACGGAGCCGTTGTACGTGAAGGACGTGCCGGACCAGATCACTTCCAGAGTGTATGCGGAGATTGTGTATGAGTATGCAGGCTCCTCGCTTTCGGCAATGCGGTAGTTGGCTGTTTCAAGGGAGACAGCCGTGGAATAGCTGCCCGCATTCCTGCTCTCCGTATTGGTGTACGCGAAGGGTATGGATGAAAGCTTGTCCGAGCCTTTAAGGCCGGTCACGCCGGAGATTACGGGATACTGGATCTCCCCGTTGTATGTGAATGAATCGCTGTCCCAGACAAGGCCGGAAAGCTCCGCCTTGGCTATGGTGTAGTCCGTGGTAGCTCCCTCGGCGATGTAATAGTTTCCGTCCGTTATGTACACGGTCTCGGAATAGCTGCCGGCGTCGAAGCCGGAAGAGCCGTAATACAGCGTCACGGTCTCACCGCTGACGGCCCCCTCAGCTTCCGCTTCGGGATGCTGGGATCCGCCGCTGTACACAAGCTCAGTGTCCGGCCACGTGACTTTCAGGGGAGCCTTCTCAACCGTGAAGGACACCGTATTGTTTGAGACGGTGTAGTTGCCGTTGGAGACGGAGACTTCCGCCGTTCCGCTCCCCGCATTTGTTATTGCTCCGGAAACGGAGTCTCCGGCCGTCTCCCCTTCAAACGGGTGTACCGTGTATTCCGGCACATGGGAGGAGCCGTCATAGGTGAATGTGGTGTCACCCCAGGTCACGGCGAGGTCATAGGGTGAGATGGTGTAACTGTATGTTGTGCCTGTGGCCGCGTACAGGTCCGCGCAGGTGCCCGTCAGGGAAACGGATGCCGTATATGTGCCGGCGTTTGTGGCCGCTGCGTTTGATGTGCTGTACGTTATGGCGTCCCCGTTCACAACCTGGGAGCCGTTGTAGCTGCAGGATATGGTTTTCTCCGTGGCGCTGTACGTCATGTTGTCGTCATCCTGCCATGAGAAGCTCAAGGTCATCTTTGAGATGGAGACGGTCACGGAGCTTGCATTGGATGAGCTGAGGCTTGTGGCGTGCTCCCCGGCCGAAGGTCCGGAGACTGTCACGTACGCATAATACGTGCCGCTGTCCGCAGGGGTTGCAAGGCTGTTGGTGTATTTGGCCTCATAGCCTATCGTTCCGTTTGCCGCGGAGCAGGCCCAGTCATAGGAGACCGTCATCCAGCTGTATTCCGGTTCGGTTTTCGCTGTGAGCTCCAGAGCCGTTCCGTACGTTATGGACGTGGAGCCTGAAATCGCGGGAGCGTCCGGAATGTCCATCTCCCATGCAGGAAAAATCTCCATTCCGTCCTGCACAACGGATGCGAAATCGTCCAGCGTGTAAGTGTATCCGTTCATCTCGTACTCCCACACATACGAGAAGCCTTCGCGCCCTGTGAGGCCATTGAGAATTTCCCCGCAGGTGCCTGCAGTCACATACCTGTATCCTGTGGACTTGCCGGTAGTCGTGCTCGTGTATGACGTGAGGCTTGCAGGAAGAGTGTACAGGTCATCGTTGTCCTCGAGGACGGTAATCCTGTATACGTCCGTGAAGTTCACCGCAACGTCATGGCTGGCCTTCAGGGCCGTGCCAGTTATAGGCTGGGAATCCTCGTCCGTGAACGTGGAGAGCATCTGCCTGTTCGTTGTGGTGTAGCTCATGTAGCGGTCTTCCTCGGACTGCTCGTCTGAGTATACCATGTAGTCGTATGAATCGGTTATAAGGGACTGCTGGAACGTCGTGCCCGAGTCAAGGACAAGCGTTGAAAGAGTCTCAAAGTTTGCGGTCTTAAGGTTTGAGTACGTGTACGTGAATGAGACGTACACCTGGCCCTCTTCCGTTATGGGCTTCACGCAGTTGCCGTAATCCGTGTAGGGGCAGTAATCGTCGGATTCGTCAAAACCTGCGGTCCCGGCCAGGGAATAGAACTCATTGCGGTAATAGTCCGTCGCGGCGATGGGCGAGTATATCCTGAAATTGCTGTACTTCATGACAAGGCTTGAGGAGCCGAGGCCCCGGATCTCAACCGGGTCTTCGGACTCAAGGACCAGCGTGCGGACGCCGTGGGCCTGGAGAAGATTTGCTGAGATGGCCGTGACTTTCTTGCCGTTGAACTCCTCCGGCACCACCACCGTGTCACCGTCTCCGGTAAGGACCGAAGAGGCCGTGTATGAGTCCGTGGACTCGTCATATGTGTATCCTAATGTGCGGAGCGTGTATGAGTAGCCGCTGTAGCCTGATCCCGCCTGGCCGAAGAATCCGCCCTCCGCCACCATTACGATGTATGTGATTCCGTACGCGGCGTAAATGACGGCGCAGACGAAGACTATGACGCGCATCAGAAGGCCGGACCCGGACGCGCGGATTGCGGAGAGGATGGTCACGGCAACAGTTAAAAGCTGCATGACTATCCACATGATGAAGGCTTTGTCTGTGAAGATTATATAGTTTGCCGTAAGGGCGAACCAGATCCAGAACGCAATGGTCACAACCACGGTGAAGACGCCGTATACTATGGGGGCTATGAGGCTGTGGCGGAACCTGAAGTTGGACACGGCCGCGCATGCGGCGAGGGCCAGGTCCAAAACGAGGAGGATCAGCGGGAATACGGTGTATGAGAACGAGATGTCCTGCAGGGCCAGGGATATGAGCACGTTCACGTCCGCGAGGGCGGAAAGGACTATGCACACCCAGAGCCATATGCTCCAGAGCCTGGAGCCTAAAAGTTTCTTTTCCAGTTCAGTCTTTCCTGTCATGACTGCCCTCCTTCAAGCCCTAAGCCTGGTAGTCCAGAATGAGCCTGGACTTCTCCGCCGCCTTTATGTAGCCGGTATCGGTCACGAGCAGCTTGTCGAATTTGTAAATGCTGGAGCCCACGCGGAACATGATGTACCTTTCGTTCTCCGCACAGCCGTGCACAGAGCGGAGAGCCTCTACCCTGGCGCCAAGGCCTAAAATGCCCTTGTATTTTTTGAAGAGCTCATGGCTCTCCTTTACCTCTTCCGGAGTGCCGGTGCCCAAGGCCTTGCTGCATGTGGGGCACACGTACCCGGGGAATTTGCCGGAAGAGCGCACACGCCTTGAAACCTTGAAGAACGCCTCGCTCCCCTTGTACGTCCTTCCGCAGACAGGGCACTCATAAACGTACTCGGACTGCTTTGCGCACATCCTGCCTTCGGCTGCGTCAAAGAACAGGGAGGACGTGGCAACGTACCTGTCCGCTGCCGTCCTTGCGTCTCCCGCATTGAGGAACACGTTCTCAGGCCTGTAGCATCTCTTGCACAGGCACACGCCGCCCCTTGCGGAAAGGCGCTGGCAGTCGCATATCCGGAGCCTGTAGCAGGCAGACCCTTTTACGGACACGTCCTGGCATGTTGGAGTCACGGAAAGGTGCTTTGCAAAATTGGAGAGGCTGTACACGGACACGCGCTTGCCGTCCTCAATCCTGGTGTCCGCCATGAAACGGGCAAAAGCCTTGCGGATGCCTTCCGGGGTGCGGTCCAGAGTGCCGTCCCCGCTGAAGGAGTACACGGAATATTTTCCGTTCAGTCCTGTGGATTCAGGGAAGACAATGCAATTGCCGCGGACAAGCGCGTCCTCCCCTTCCCTGCAGTCTCCGGCGCAGGAGATGCAGGATATGGTCGTGCCTGTCATGGAATAGTTTATGGCAAAGGCCTCTTTTCCGGCATACAGGGCCGTATACCTTAAATTCGGCCACATGATCTTGGCCACGGAAATGAGCTCTATGCTCTTGCACTCAAGGGAAAGGGTTACGATGCCGCCGTCTCCTTCCACCTGCCCGTCACGGGCGTGCTCGTTGAGCACTTCCATGCTCTTTTCCGAAAACAGGAAGCTCTCCGAGAACATCTTTGAGCCGTCCGGCGAATTGAGGTCCGTCTCAAGGCGGGTCTTGAGCGTTGATGATATTGCGCCCTGGTTGACAGGGTCCGGCTCCAGGCCGGACGCGCTGTTTTCCGAGATGCCCACAAGGCAGCTGTCCACGACGGCCGCCTGCTCGCGGGTAAGCATTGTGTAGACATAGGACTTGGTGTCCGATTTGCCTTCGTATCTGTAATATATGCGCCCTATGACGGGTATGGGCTGGCCCACGCCGAATGAGACGTTTACCTTGAGCTTGGCGCTGTAATATGTGTCCGGGGTTCCCGTCTGCGCGCCGAGGCTTAGCTCCAGAAGGCTCTTTGGCTTGTCCGCGGGAGCCGCTCCCGCGCCGGCATTTGCCGGACCCCCGGCCTGGGGGGCCGGGGCGTCATTGTATATGAATTCGCCAATAACGCTTACAAGGTCCTTGGCGCATCCGCGCGCCGCGGCCTCGTCCAGCTCCTGGTCTATGACGTATTCTATGGTGTAATACTTTCTGTGATATGCGTCCGCTATGCGGTCTCTGCGCTCCGCCCAGTCCGAATCCGGGGATTCCATGGGCTCCGCGCATCCTTCGCGGAAGTTTGCAAACCAGGAGGCTCCATCTTCCGTGAAGCCTGCAGTGTCGTCCCTTTTTGAGCCGCTGTCCAGCTCGTATGCTATGTCCTCGCTCTCGCCGGGCGTGGAGAAGACTATGCGGGTGGGGCCGGACCTGCGCGAGTCTATTATGAACTGGGTGCCGCTGAGCGAGAGGCGCTCATAGAAGCGGTCCGTGCCGGTCTTCTCCGCATTGGCGTCCTCGTTTTCCAGGAGATCCGCTATGCTCTTGAAGATTTCCTCATTCTGGCCCCTGTTGACCTTAATTGTCCGCATCGCCGCTCACCTCCCTAATCTCCTCTATCTCCTTCACCTGCCGGAACTCCTTGTCCAGGATGTCGCAGAACTGCGCGTCGCCCAGGCTGCTGTTCCAAAGGTACTGTATGTGCCCGCTGAACGTCTTTATCTTCACCTGCTCCAGCTTTCCGCGCCTGGCGCCGGAAAGCCCTTCCGCACGGCATACGGGGCACTCCGTGCCCCAGTTGTCATCAAAGTCCAGAACATACGGCCCGGGCGTGCAGTCAAAGGACACGCTTCCTCGGCCGAAGCACTTCATGCACTCAGAGACGGAGTCCGCCATCTGCAGATCGGATCTGGGCGGCAGGCAGCTGCACCTGTACAGGCCCCTCTTGCACGCGTCATAATGAGGGCACTTTCCTCCCCTGGAGGAATGCAGGCACTTGTCCACGGCGTTTATGTACAGCTCTCCGGCCTCGTATGCGGAAACAGCCTCGCAGTCCGGGAACTGGTCCCTGTGCTCGCGGCACTTGGAAAGGGCGCACAGCTTGTTGCAGAAATACACGCGCTTGTGCGGCGCTCCCGTGGAGCACATGATTCTGGGCGAGAACATGTCCATGCACTTGTATCCGCCCCTTCCTGCGGAAGATCTGGAAAGGCGGTGCGTGGCGTCCTTGGAGCAGACGAACTCCGCATTGGAAATGACGTCCATGAGATACATGCACTTGTCCGCGTGGGCTTCCTTGCATATGAGGGGATTGTTCTCGTAATCGTCCCTGTACGTGGCCTCCATCTCCTTGCCCTGGGATTTGACGTACACGTACGCCTTGCGCTCGTCCGGAGCGAGACGGCTTATGTAGCCGCCGTTCTGCTCCCCGCCCATCCGGAGCTCTCCCATGTATGTGTCATACTCTTTCTGCGGCATTACAAGGACCTTCTTGCACTCCCTGCACTGCACGCAGACCATGTTGGAATCGTTGCATCCGGAAAGGATGGTGGCGTCTCCGTTGTCCACGGCGAAAAGGCCAATCCCGGTGAAATACGCAAGGGCGTATCCCTCCAGCCTGTTCACGTCCGCGAGGGAATATACCGTGACGTTCCTGCTCTGGCCGAGGCGGAAGATACGGCCTATCTTCTGCTCCATGTCCACGGGGTTGCAGGAGACCTGGAAGTTTATTATGACGGCCGCTTTCTGCAGGTTTGCGCCGTGAGTGTAGCCGCCCTTTACAATCAGGATGCAGTCCGGGTTGGCGTCATCGTTGAAGCGCGCGAGGTCCGCGCGGGATATGCCGGAATCATCCCCGGAATCCGGGTCCGCGGCCTTGGACGCGTCCACGGAAATGAATTCTCTTGCTGAACCCTTCTTTTTGAGGGCCGCCTTGAGGTCTGTCTCAAGCCGGTCATATAAAGACGGCTCCACAGTGCCGTCCACACGCACCTTCTCCCTGTTGGAGGGAAGGTCATAGTCAAAGAATATGATGACCCGCTCGTTTTTATGCTTCTGCAGTATTTTTACCACGTACGAGAGCTTGTTCTTATAGCTGTCCGCATCCAGAGCGTACTCGTACGGCATGACAAGGTTGAACTGTCCGGAAAGCCCTTTCTCCGCTCCCTGGTATGTCTGCAGGGATGAGTGCTTGTCCGGATAATTTGCGAGCATGGTGTCGTAATATCTGAGATAGTTGGGCTTGAACCCCGCCAGGGCATCCGCGTCCGGAACGGCGTAGTCATCCCCGGAAAGGGTTGTCATGAGAGCGCGGGAGACGGCCGCGTAATATTTCTGCGGGGCCATGGGGATGTCATCGAAGAGCTTGTGCTTGTAGCCCCCTATGTTCTTCTGCGGGTAGTATTTGTCCGGGAACTTCGCTATGGTGTCCTTGAAATCCAGCTCCATCTGCACTCCGCCGGGGCCCTGCACTTGGAACTTCTTGTCCTTCATGGACCCTTTGCGCACCGGGCAGAAATACAGGTTCACAACCTTCTTGTACACGGAAATGTTGCGGATCTCAGATCTCGGCTGGCGGATCATGATGAGCCCTAAGAGCTCCTTGTACGCCTGCGCCACGGAACGGTTCTCATCCGCCATCCATTTTGAGTTGGAAGGCTCCTCCAAAAATTCGTCTATCCAGCTTATGCGGTACCAGTCATTGGCGATGTCAAATGCGGATATTGCGCGGCCTTTCTCTGCAAGCCACGCCTCAAAGGCTGCGCGTATCGGCGTGGTTATGTTGTCCTCACGCCTGCGGAAATCCTCCAGCTTCTTGTTCTTGACGAAGTCCGAGATGTTCTCCGCCCCCTTGCATACATTGCCGGTGTAGAAGGCACGCTCTGCCAGATAGTCCGCGCCGTGCGCGTTGTTCGCGCCCTCGCCCGCAAAGAACTCCCTGGGGTCTCCTCCTCTTCTGCGTATGAAGTACCAGAGGGGGAACATGCCCTTGAGGTCCCCGTTGTGAGGAGTTGCGGAAAGCATGAGGCAGTAGCACTCGCTTCCGGAGCCGTCCCTTCTCTTTTCCTGTATCATCCTGGACAGCTGGGCCATGGCGGGAAGGTTGTTCTCGTTGCACAGTTCATGGGCCTCGTCCACGATTATCATGTCAAAGACGCAGCCCTGCGAGAAGACGTTGCTGTCCGCCCACATCTTGAAGACCTGCAGGTCCACAAGGATGGGATGCGTGGGCCGAAGGCCCTTGCGCTCTATTATCTTTCTCCAGTCCTCGCATGAGGGCGTGGCCCTCGTGATTACCTGCAGGCAGTCACCGAGGCCGAATTTTTCGCACAGCACTTCCCTCCAGGAGTCTATGACCTCTCCCAGAGCAACCACAAGCAGGGTGCCGACCTTTCCCCTGTAGCACAGCTCTGAGAGCACCACGCCGGCCTCAAAGGTCTTTCCGGAGCCCACCACGTCCGCAAGGAGCCCGAAGCCCCTGAGGTTTTTGAGGAACATGGCGGCGGCGTTCTCCTGGTGCTTTAAAATGACGTTCCCGTCCCCGTGCACGACGTCATCCCTTTTGATGCCGTACCTTGAGCCGGGCGTCTTCTCGTACGCCTTCATGCTTATTTTGAGGGAATCAAAGTCATCGAACCTGTCCAGCACGTCCACGGCCCTTTCCATGCGGTCCACGTAGGAAGTGAATTTCTCAACCCTTCCCATCTCCTTTTCCGTCTGCTTGGCCGAGGAGAACTTGTTCTCGACATCCTTTATTTCAATTTTGCCGACCCCTTTCAGGATCTTCTCATCTTTTCCCATCAGATTGCCCTGTCTGCTAAAGCATATTGTATCGTGTGATATTATCTCTTCACGGACGCATATGCGCCGTCCGACCGGCGGCGTCCGCTGCGTGTAATCCGATTCGGTCTGCTCATTCCTTTCATGTGGTTATACATGAGCCTTGTGCAGTCTGCATGACGCTTCTGTGAGTTTTCTGTAATGGAACAGCCAAGGCCCCATGACCTCTGAACGCGCATAATCGCGCTCCGGGCGTCAATGCAGGGATTCTCCTGTGTCCACGGATATCGTGCGGTTAAAGTCCACGATGAGCTCGTTTGGCGGTACATTGTACGCATAGCGGGTGCCCTGACCGCAGCGGTACACGATGTCAAAAGTCTTTCCGCGGTTGGAACTTTCCCCGGACTTGTTCTCCGTCATGCGGGCGAATGTCACGGCTATTCCTTCCTTGTCTATCCGCACGCCCACATCCACGAAATATACCTTGCTTGAATTGGAAGCGAACCCGTCTTTAACCGTGAGCGAGGTCACCAGCTGGTTTTTGTTCCTGTACCATACGCAGACCTTGGAGCCGCTGCCTCCGCCCTCCAGCTTGAATCCAAGCTCGTTCTCCAGTGTGGGAAGCAGGTCACGGTCTATAGGCTTTGCGTCCCTGTATGAATTGTCTGTGGGGGTTGCCAGGAACACTTTGCCGTAGCTACAATTATGAACTGTAAGAACGCCTGTGGGCACTCCTGCGGACGGGCCCACGTGAGCGAAATAAGAGACGGGCTTTGCGCCTATGCCTATTCCGCACGCCCTGTCCCTGTACAGCTTCTGTATGTCTTCCGGAACGTCCGCATCATCCGGGAATACGGAGCTGTCCGTCACCGAGGATGAGTAGATGTAGATGCCGTCCGATTCCGCCTTGGAAAGGAAATAGGTCTGGCTGTATTCCTTGTACTGCACATTGCCTTTTGCGTCCGTGACATAGCGCTCCCTGAACTCTCCGGTGCATGTCTGCATTGTCCGGTTCTCAAAGTCCAGCACGGAGCCCATGTTGGCTATCACGGAATAGAACCTGCGGTTCCCTCCGTCCGCCTCCCCGCGGAATTTTGTAAGGTACGCTATAGTGCCGTACGATTTCGTGAGGCAGACCATTATCCTGTCCTTTCTTAAAGCCACAAGGGCCGCCCCCACGCTGGGGCCGTATGAGAAAATGTCCGTATCCTTCACGGAATATGCGGTGTCCGCGGCGGACTTGAAGCAGTCCGCAAATGTCCGCACCTTTTTGCCAGAGTCCACATTGTCCACGACGGCCTGCACGAATTCCGCAAGCCCTGCCGTTCCGGCCGCCCCGCCGGTCAGGTATATTTTTTTTGCATTGGCGTCCGTGCTCCTGTATGTGCTGAGCTCCGCGGCTATGTAATTGCCAATCCTGTACGCCACGCTTCCGGAGACGCAGGTCCTTCCGCCGGGATTTATGCCTATGCCCCTGGCGAACTCATCCTGCGTTATGTTCTGGTATATGTCCACGTCCCTTATGATGCTCACGGGAACGCCGTCCGGGTAATCCGTCTCCTCGCCTTTTCTGAACTCGCGGCCCAGAATGGTCTTTGCGGCCTTCACGCTCTTCATGAAGAGGAAGTTGTTGGACCTAAGGCCCGTCTCATGTATGAACCCCTTCTTTCCGGCCACTTCGGCGCCCACGGCTTCCATGCCTATGATCTGCTTCTCTATCTCTTCCACAAGGGCCTTGTCTATGTCGTTTCCGCCGAGTTTTTGCGGCTCGCTGTGCCCCGTGATTCCGTCTATGTTGAACGAGGACCCGTTCCCTCTTGCGAGTTTGGTGAACTTGACGACGGAGATCCTTTCCTCGCCGATGTCGAAGAGCAGCGCGCTCTCCGTGCCCTTTGCTCCCAGGCCGTCATAATATGCCGCCAGCATGCCAAGCACCTTTGCGGAGGACTGCACCTGCACATTGCCGGCATATCCGCCCTCTTCATCCACCGCCTTGACAAAGAGCCTCTGGAGCTCCTCCACAAAAACGGAGCTGGCCTTGGGAGGAACGACCAGAGTATAGCTTATGTTAAGCATGGGCGTGAACAGCTCCTTCAAAAGCCTTGAAAAGAATCCGGAGATGACGCCTGCGACGTATGCAAAAAACTGCTCGCAGACGCTCTTCGGCGTAGCCGGAGCCGCGCTGAAGAAATACTTGTCATAAAGGCTCGCATAGCCCTGTGGCCTGTAATTCCTGTAATATGATTCCGGAACGGTGTTGGTTATGGGAAACTCGAACAGCGGAAAACGGGAGCATCCGGAATAGTATGCCCCGTTCAGGGTTATGATGTTCAGAAGGTCCTTTATCTTGACCACCGTGGCGTACGTGCGCTCATTACTCCTTCCGACCTGGTACCCGAAAAGCCACCTCCGGGTCTCGTCATCATAGCATGCGACAGCCGGTATCGCTATCTCCGAGTATCTGGGATCCACGACCTTCAGAACCGTCTCTTTTCCGTTTTTGCCCAGGAACGCGCAGGCGATTTTGACCGAATCGCTGCCCAGATCCAGGCTGACACTGTATTCTCTGCCCATATGCCTCTGTTGCCCCGCACCGCGCTTTTTTCGTGCAATGCGCTAATATAACCAACTTTTCTATGGAATTGGTCAATTTTATTATACCCGTCCATATATCAAAAATCAAGCAGCAGGCCTTCAATAAGCCCCCTGCTGGCCAAATTGTAAAAAAAAGTCTCACGCACACATACGCCCGCATTCCCTGCCGCCGCCCGTCTCCGGCTCTTCCCTCCATCCATGGTCCCGCAAACGGAGATGAGGCACACGGCAAAACAAGGGGCAGTTCCGGCATGACAGCGGTGCCAGATCAAACTGTCTGAACGGCCAAAAGCAGAAACATTTGTTTCTCAATGAAGCCATTCCAAAAGGCCCGGAGAGCCATTAGAGCGGACTTATGCGCGTTCCAAGCGCAAAAAACGCACGGCCGGGGCCGTGAGTTTGAATTGCAGTATCCGGTTGTGCCTGCGGGGATCATTCTCTGTGCTGGCCGGGGCATGAGGCCCTGGAAAAGACGGTCAGATGTCTATGCTCTCCTCGTACTTCATGACGTTATCCCGCGCTTCCTCATTGCCGAGCTCCGCAGACTTTTTGTACAGCTTCTTTGCAACGGAGATGTTCATCTCAACGCCCTTGCCATCCTCGTATAAATGAGCGAGAGAGCACATGGCTTCGGCATCCCCCTCCTTGGCGGCCTTGGTGTAATTCTCTGCGGCAAGCTTGTACCATTTGTCCGCCTCAGTCTGGCTCCGCTTTATTCCGGTTCCCGTCTCATATAAAATTGCCAAGGCGCACTGCGCGTCATTGGATCCTTTTTCCGCAGCGAGCTTGAAAAGCCTTGCGGCCTCTTTCTCATTCGCTTTCACGCCCTGGCCCATCATGGTCATAACAGCAAGCTGGGTCTGCGCAACGGCATCCCCCTTGTCTGCGGCCTGGCGGTACAGCTTCGCCGCTTTGCCGGCGTTATCCTTTACGCCGAAGCCTTTGAGACAGCATAATGCCATGCCGTACAGGACATCCGGGTCTTCGTCCTTTAAACGGAGTTTAAACCACTCCGCGGCTCTTTCAAATCCGCCGAGAGCAATTTCCAAAGATGTCTCAATGCCCCAGAATTTGCGTTCCCTGATGCCTCCGCCGCAGTTGTACAGCATTGTAAGGCAGAACTCTGCGGCATCATTCCCATGCATGAACGCATGCCTGTACTGCATAACTGCCTTCTCATAATCCTGCTCCACGCCGGTCCCGGTACGGTACATCTCTCCCAGAACGAACATGGCGATGTCATCCCCGCCGTCCGCTCCTGCCTTGAAACACTTCGCAGCCTCGCCATAATCCTTTTCCACTCCCAGACCGGAAGCATAGAGGATTCCAAGGAAAAAATCAGCGGCAAAATAATCCTGCTCTGCAGCCTTCCTGTACCAGTCCGCGGCTGTGGCATAATCCGACTTAACGCCCGTGCCGTAATGGTAAGAGCATCCCAGGACGCACTGGGAGTATGCGTCTCCCTGCTCTGCGGCTTTTCTGTACCACTCCAAAGCTTCGGAGAAATCCTGCTTCACCCCGTTCCCCTGCGTGCAGCAGTCTCCATACCTGGCCTGGGCCTTTGCATCCCCCTGCTGTGCGGCAGCCTTCAGCTCTTCAATTTCATCCTGTGTGAATTTATGCGCAAAATCTTCCATGTAATAATCTGCCATATAACGTTCCTCTCTGCATCGCCTGTCCTGGCCTCTCTGAATCCGGCATATCCGGCTGAGTTGTGCCGCATTATGCGATGTCCCTGTGGGTATTGCGGCAGCCTGTCACTCCTCCGGAGCGGCCTCCAGCTGTGTTCGGAAGCGTGTCCAGATGTCTGTATACTGATCTTCCTGGATATGACGCCTTGCCTCCGGGCTGCCGCCATCCAGAGCCTTTCGGAACCATTCTTCCGCGAGGTCATGATCCTTTTCCATGCCGTATCCGTGCTCACAGCAAAGAGCTGCGGCGCACTGGGCGTCCGGGTCTCCGTGCTCCGCGGCCTGCATATACTGGTCTGCGGCCAGCCGGTACAGCCTGTCCGCCTCTTCCATGTCTGTCTCCACTCCGGCCCCGCACTCATAGCATGCCGCCAGGGCGCACCTGGCGTCCGGGGAATCCTGTGAGGCAGCTTTTTTAAGAAGCTTCACGCCCTTTTTGTCATCCCGCTTCACGCCTGTGCCTGTAAGATACATGGCGCCCAGCAGGGTCTGGGCTACGGCATCCCCGCCGTCCGCTGCACGGTCAAACCACCTGGCCGCTTTTTTGAGATTCTGGGACAAGCCTATGCCTGTGAGACGGCATACTCCCATGCCGAACATTCCGTCCGGATCATCGTCCTTTGCCAGATCTATGAACCACTCCGCGGCCTCGTCCAGCTCTCTGCGGGCAAGCTCAACGGATGTCTGAAGGCCCCATAATTTGCGCTGGATGGAGCCCTGGCAGCAGTTGTACTGCATTGCAAGGCAGAGCTTGGCAGGATTATTGCCATGCGCTGCGGCAAGCCTGTACCACTTCGCGGCTGTGCCCAAATCCTGCTTCACGCCTTTCCCGGTCCTGTACAGCTCTCCCAAAAGGAACTGCGCGGACTCGTCCCCGTTTTCTGCAGGGGGCTCAAGCCAGTCTGCCGCCTCGTCATAATCCTTCCTGACGCCTCTGCCGGTTAAATACATCTCTCCGAGAGCAAAGAAGGCATCCATGCGCCCCTTGTCTGCGGCCTTTTTCAGCCATTCATAAGCATTGGAATAATCCCTCTTGACTCCGTCCCCGTTATAGTAGCAGTATCCGAGGCCGGACATTGCGTCTGCGACGTTCTGCTTAGCGGCCTTCCTGTACCATTTGACGGCCTGTTTGCTGTCTTCCTTAACCAGCGCGCCTACGATATACAGGTCTCCCATCTTGGCCTGCGCTTCCGCACATCCCTTCTGCGCGGCCTGCCTGCACAGCTTTACGGCAAGATCATAATCCTTATCAACCGTGTCGCCCAGAAAAAAACACTGCGCGGCATTGAACATGGCTTCCGGATCTCCCCGCCTTGCCTTTTCCATGTATGTCTTCAGCGGCTCGCTGTAATAATTCTGCTTTGTCTGGGTTTCCTTTTTATCCTTGCTCATTCATCCTCCCGCGCCGCCTGCATCCTGCAAAACCTGTACCCCTTCGGAGTACACATTCCTGCGGCCTCAATATAATCCGTGCAATGTTCATGCTCCAAGACAATATATAATAGCACATCAGGGCCGGCGCATGCAATTGTTGCAAGCATTTTGCACAGGGCATTCTGCATGATTTTGCCCGTTCTTCCCGCAGAGAGCGATCGGGTAGGAGGCGGTGATTAGCCGCCGTCCTCCCACACCACCGTACGTACGG
>JAJPZA010000037.1 GCA_021204625.1 Clostridia bacterium
CGGAGTTGGTTATCTGAACATGCGTAAGGCTGCTACAACCAGAGAATTCCTACTATCCTATTCTTTTCACAGAGATTGGAATCGTCATCTGCGTAAGGCTGTTACAACCAGAGAATGCCTCGTATCCTATGCTTGTCACACTCTCCGGGATATCAACACTTCCCTCCTTGCCAGTTGGCATTGAATGAGTTCTGTCATGTCTTTTGAGTATATGACACCATCCTTGGAACAGTATTGTTCGTTCCCTTCTTCCATATTTATTGCAGTTAAAGACGTGCAACCTGAGAATATCGCGTCTCCCATGCTGGTAACGGAGCTTGGAATTGACACCTGTGTCAGGCTGCTGCAATTCTGAAACGCACCCCACAATATAGTTGTCACGGAGCTGCCTATTGTCACCTCCGCAAGACTGCTGCAATAGGCGAATGCCTGGTAGCCTATGCTTGTCACCGACTCGCCAATCGTAACCGTCTTCAGGCTGGTGCACCAATAGAATGCCTGGTGTCCTATGCTTGTGACAGAATTGGGAATCGTAATCTCCGCAAGGCTGTTGCAATTAATGAATGCCCCTTCTTCTATGCTTTGAACGGAGTCCATAATTGTCACCTCTGTAAGGTTAGAGCAGCCAGTGAAGGCGTAATATGGAATGCTTATGACTGAAGCGGGAATCGTTATCTTTTGCAGATTGGTGCAGCCGCCAAAAGCAAATTCCCCGATGCTTGTCAGTGAGTTTGAGAGTGTTATATCGGCAAGAGCGGCGCAATTGTAGAACACGTAACTTCCTATGCTGGTCACAGAATTGGGAATCGTAATCTCAGCAAGACTGTTGCAACCCTCGAACACGCTCTCTGCCAAAGTTGTTATGGATTCCGGAATCGTCACTTGTGTAAGGCTTGTGCAATAGGAGAAAGCCCCTTCTCCTATGCTTGTGACGGAGTTCGGAATCGCCACTTTGTGTAAGTCCGTCGCACCAATTGAGTGCATAGTCTCCTATGCTTATCACTGAGGAGGGAATAGTCAGCTTTGTAAGGCTACCGCATACATAGAAAGCATAGTCTCCTATGCTGGTCACAGATTCAGGAATAGTCACTTCTGAAAGGTCGCTACAATTAGCAAATGCGTTACTTCCTATGCTTGTCACAGAGTATGTGGCATTGTCATATGTCACAGTTGAGGGGATTACGACACTGCCCGTATAAGCGGTCTTGTTAGCGCTGGCTTTACTATCAAAGTAAGTCACCTCAGCGGTTTTGTCTGCGGTGTTAAGGTTGTAGTAGACGCTGTCTATCTCCGCATCATAGGCAAAGCATGGAAGTTGAACCGTGAGTGCCGAGAGGCTAATTAGTAAAATCTTTTTCATGTCACTTAGAATTTAAATGTTTGTTTGTGTTTATAATTAATGTTTCTCAGTCCAAAGGTTGTTGGTAGAGGACAATAAAAAACGTGGACCAATAACTTCGTCTACGTTTCATAAGGTATCGCCAAACACCGCACTGTCATATACAAGCAAAAGCCCACGCTGAACGCGTGAGCATTGGCTTTAACCCTTGACTGCTTCGTAAATTGCCGATTTACATAAGACAAGAACTAAGCTAACGCTTTTTATCCTAATGTCCTTTTCTCTTCTATGTTACATAGGCAATCCGTTTTTGGTTTTCGTATTTGCAAAGGTAGGAAAATATATGTGAAACACAGCAAGATTAGGGAAGAAAAAACGACAGCCAACTGGCAGTTATAGGCAGAGAGCCGCATGAACATTGCCAGTTTCCTTAGACTTTCCGCTAACGACCAGCAGAAATTCCTCTAACGACATATAGAAATTCTCAGAATTTCATGGCGTCGTTCCGCAAATTTCCTATTATCGTTAGGCACAGTTCCATGGTGACAGAGATTGGAGGCACTCTTTCTGCTTGGGTGTCACGCTTTAATGCGTTAGGTTAAGACAGTTTGACGTGTTAAGTTAAGAGGCTTTGGTGTGTTAAGTTAAGACACTTTGACGTGTTAAGTTAAGAGGCTTCAGCGTGTTAAGTTAAGACACTTTGAGGGCTTCGTTGCTTACTGCTAATACGGTTATTTAATGACAATTATGCGGGTAACTATGGCTTTCTTGCCTTCCGCGTTGCTTGCCACCACGTTGTAGACTCCGCTGCTTACGCGGCGACCTTGGCGGTTGCAGCCGTTCCATGTGAAGCGTCCGCCATTGCTGGTGCCGCTCCATATTAGCTGACCCGTAGAGCTACATATCTTCACCTCGCTGTCGGCTGTGAGGCCATCGATGGTGATGAGGCCTGTGTAAGAGGGAGGTACGGGATTGGGGTAGGCGAGGACGTTATCTTTGGAAAGTTCCTCCTCTGGCTCTGTGGCGTCCGCCATGTAGCTGCAAAGCCCTACGTCGGTGCCAATCATCACGAGGCCCGAAGTTGGGTGAATGGCAATGCACTGGATGTTGTCGCTAAGGAGGGGGCTGCCTGCCGCCTGGAAGTGCTGGAGCATCTCCTGCCCGTCGGCGCTGACAAGGTAGATGCCGTTGCCGCTGGTGCCTATCCACTTGCGGTTTGCCCCATCCACGGCAATGCACGTGACGGGAACGCCAGAGAGCAGGTAGTCGGCAAGCCCGGAGCCATCGTTGCGGGCTATTTTCACCTGCAAGAAACGGAAGTCGGAGGAGAAGTAATCAGTAGGGTTCTCGATGACGAAAAGACCTAAATCAGTGCCGCACCACACTTGGCCGTCGAGCTCTTTGGTGAGGCAATAAAAC
>JAJPZA010000178.1 GCA_021204625.1 Clostridia bacterium
ATCCTAGGATTCACTTTTTTCGTTCAAGTGACTGCAAGAAATTTGACTTTTCCAATATGTTGAGGAAACTATTGGCTGCAGTTAGCCCTGCCAAAATGGAAATGATTGGGCCACTGCCATAAGGGCACCGGTTCCTTTGCTTCTTTTGCATCCATGATATTGCTGTCTGCATCCAAGAAGATCTTTAACAGTTTGATTTCCGGACCGACACAGTCTGCTCTTTTCTCCGGCATGCACGGCAAGTCCTTTATATGTATATGTGAGTTCCTGGCCATGTCATAATACTGCATTCATATCTCCTCATAAATTCTGAAGTACAGGAAAGGATTATATGCCTTGCAGATGGAGATGTACACCAGGAGGATCATATATGCATCCTTCATAATACATACAGACGAAATATGCCAGGCCCTCCGAAAATGCTAGGATTTCCCCAAATGACCTGCTAATCCCATCTATTCCAAAGAGCCTCTCAGGCCTGGCTTAGATGTCTTCATCCAGCATGGCAAGCTCTCCCATCATGCGCTACTCTTCCACACAGAGACTGGCATATCCCAAGGCCATATCCGGTCCTTTTAGCTAGGCCTTCAGCTATGAATATCTTCCAGACGGGCATGCAAAACGTCTTCTCTGGCTGTTGCATCCGGAGAATCCCCGGAGGCAGCCATGTACAGAACCATGTTATGGATCATCTCTGCTAATGTCATGATTCCCACATGCCTAACTCCGGATGGCTTACCAATATATCCACCAGGCAAGCCTGGAAACACTCTTCACAGTTTTCCAGCTGTCAACCCACCGATTACAGATAATGATGCAATATGCATCCTGTCTGGATACAGCCTGAACAACCTCTGCAGACAACCAATGCACACCACAAGCCAGCCAAAATAACAATCCGTCTCCAAAAAATACATACTGGCAACCCAGACCTGTATACATGGTCCGGTCCTTTCAGTTCTTTCCTGTGTGCTTCCTCCCGTTATCCTACGAACAGACCCCTGCCTGCCCTTTCATCCCGTAAATGGATACAGGGCGCAGATAAACTGCGCCCTGGTCTCGCTGTGAAAGATAACAACTTTCTTCATACTCTCTGCATCATATGATACCATACCTGGCCATCCATATACCATTGCAATACATACCTCTTTGAATTGTTTGCATTGCATAACGCAAATGAAACTGCTTTATACAAAAATAGCAACTTTTTTCTTAAAATTAGTAAATTATAACGTTATTTCGTGCTATATGCACAATACCGGATATCTGTGTATAATCTATATATGCACATACAGCCATGCCATGCCGTATCAGTAAACACCCTTGCATCCTCCCCTTCTTCCTCCTCTGCCTCTCCTTGTATATAAAACAGGCTCCAGAGCAAGGAAATACGGGCACAAAACTAGGATTTTCCTAGAATCCTATATCCTTCCAAGGAAAATGGACCCTCTGTACCCTTTCTTGCTGGGAAAACAGGCAACATATAAAGGAAATACAGCTCTAAAACAGGAATTTTCATTAGATTCCACCATACTTCCAGGGATTTTGGCTCTCTTGGGCTATTTTTACCAGAAAAACAGGCTCCATGGCAGGAAATATTCGCCTAGAGCAAGGATTTCCATTAGAATCCACCATACCTCCAGGGATTTAGGATCTTTATAGGCTATCCTTGATAGAAAAATGGCTTCATGCCATGAAATATAGACCCAAAGCAAGGATTTCCATTGGAATCCACCATACTTCCAGGGAATCTGGACCTTTTTGTCTATCCATGCCATGGAAACAAGCTCTATGGCAGAATATACGGACCCAGAGTAAGGATTTACCTTGAAATCATTCATCCTTTCAAAGGAATCCGGACCCTTTTGGCTGTTTCTGCCAGTAAAACCAGCTCTATGCAAGGAAATACAGGTCCAATGCAGGGATTTCAATGAAATCCTCTATCCTTTCCAAGAGATCCAAGCCATTTTGCCTCTCCATGAGCAAATTCTCTGGAATCTTCCATGGAAACACGCGCAGTGCATAAGTATCCTGTCATTGCATGCTCGCACTGGCACGTATACAGCCTTTTGCAATGGATTCGCACAACAATAAAAGCTAAAATGCAGGTTAGCAGAGGTTCGGCAGAGAAATTGCAGGGGATTTCCTAAAATAAGGACAATATACGGCTTTAGGAAGGCTTTATACGGCTTTCATTGTATGCAATATGACAATTGGTGCAAGTATATGCTTGATTTGCGGACGGAGTGCAAAGGTCTTTCACTTGACAACCCATATATTGGGTGCTAAAATTTAGATGATTCAGATGAAACGCAGGAAATTCGTGCTTTCCCCGTGGCAGATTCTTGCCATTGGGTACCTAATTGTCATCTTAATAGGAAGCGTGCTCCTCATCCTCCCCTTCGCAACGGAAGAAGGAGAATCCACGTCATACTTGAACTCCCTCTTCACCTCAGTCTCGGCCACATGCGTTACAGGGCTTGTTAAGTATGACACCGGCGTGCACTGGACGCTTTTCGGACAGATTGTAATTCTAATCCTGGTCCAGATAGGAGGACTTGGATTCATGTCCTTCGTGTCCATTCTCTTCCAGATGTTCGGAAGGGGAAAGGGGATTTACAGCAGGAATGCATTCCTCACGTCCATGGGAGGAAGCGATCTTGCAAGCATGAAGTCCCTTTTGATGCGTGTCTTCATAGGCTCTTTCTCTTGCGAGATTGTGGGGGCAGCGTTGCTGACAATCCAGTTCATTCCGGACTACGGGGTGAGCAACGGAATTTATTTCGCCGTCTTCCATTCCGTCACGGCCTTCTGCAACGCAGGCTTTGACGTCATGGGAATAGTGGGCGGAGCCTCGCTCTCCTCGTACTGCACCAATCCATTGGTCGTGCTGGTCATTTGCGCCCTTATAATCCTCGGAGGCCTTGGATTCTGCGTCTGGGGAGACGTGATGGACTGCCGGTTCCATTACAAGAAGTTCAAGCTCAACACCAGGGTTGTGCTTTGGACAACCCTTTCTCTCATAGTTGTTCCCACGATCCTGTTCATGGTCTTTGAATGGAACAATCCCAGTTACGTGGGCTACAATTTCGGAGACAAGCTCCTTGCGTCCCTCTTCAGCGCAGTGACTCCGAGAACGGCAGGATTCTACACCACAGACCCTGCAACCCTTTCCTCCAGCGGATACCTTCTCACCCTGATCCTCATGTTCATAGGAGGAGCCTCCGGCTCCACTGCCGGCGGCATAAAGGTCGGCACCATTGCCGTGGTCATCATGGGAATGCTTGCGGTATTCCGTTCGGACAAGGAAATAAACTTCGGGCGCAAGCGCATAGACAACTCGCTCCTCCAGCAGGCCCTCGCCGTAATGACCGCATGCCTCATTCTGGTCCTTCTGGCCACCATGATAATATGCGCCGTCCAGCCGGACTTGGGCTTTGGCAACGTTCTCTTTGAATGCATATCCGCCATGGGAACCGTTGGCCTGTCCACAGGAATCACGGCAGAGCTCAACGTCTGCTCCACCATTATAATAATGATCCTGATGTACTTCGGCAGGGCAGGAATACTTACCGTTGTGTACGCCCTGAACAGAAGAAAGAGCTACCACAACGTGAAGTACCCTCTGGATACTATGCTCATTGGCTGATGGGCCGGCCTGTTATGCCCGGCTCCAGCCTGCCTCTTCCACCTTTTTGCATCCACATCTGCAATTACATCTATTGCCGCCAAATGTCTTTGGCACCATACCTTTTGCATCTGATACAAGCCCTCCTTAAAGGGCTTCACGGAGATGAACTATGAAATCCTTTCTCTTGATAGGTCTCGGAAAATTCGGCCAGCTGCTTGGCAACGAGCTCATGGAAATGGGCGATGAGGTCATGGCCGTGGACAAGAATGAGAACATAATCAACGAGCTTGCCCCCAAGTTCACATCCGCCGTCTGCGCCAACTGCATGAACATTGACGCCCTCAAAGGATTTGACATACCCAAGTTCGACGCCTGCATAGTCTCCATAGGAGACGACTTCCAGAGCTCCCTTGAAATCACGGACAACCTCAAGAGCCTCAAGGCCAAGAAGGTCATAGCCAAGGCCAGCACGGACATCCAGAGAAAGTTCCTTTTCCGCGCCGGCGCAGACAATGTGGTCTATCCCAACCGAGACGCAGCCCTCTCCATCTCCAAATCCCTTAACGGCTCCAAGGACTATGACACCTTCACCTACTCCGAGATAGATGACAAATACTCCGTAACGGAGGTTGAAGTCCCCAAGTCATGGATAGGAAGGACAATCATAAACATAAACCCCAGAGGCCAGGGCAGACTCAACATCCTTCTCGTGCGCCAGGGCAAAAACACCGTAGCCGCCCCCGGAGCAGACTTCACCTTCGAGGCCGGACAGTCCATGGTGGTCTTCGGAGAGACGGACAGGATCTACTCGCTCATAAACAAGAAGAAGTAATCCTCTCCTATCCATCCAGCTATCCAGCCAACTGGCGCCCGAACGCCAATCCATCCGGACCATACAACGGACCTTCACAGGTCCGTTTTTTTGCATGCATAAAATCCACAGAGAAAAATTTGTGAATTCACGAACACAATACGGCAAATATTGCATCTGTGCGCACAAAATACCCATATATGTGCTTTTTTTGATTTGAACCTAGTAGAAACATATGTTTCCCCTCTAAAAATTCTATGCAATTATGCATAGATTGCAATTCATCCAAAAAAATCGCAAAATTTTATTGCAATTCTTCTTTTATAATCATTTGTTTATTACTTTACACAAATGCTCCAGTCTGCACCCCGAACGACCCCACGGGAGCCCATATCTGGAACGATTTGCCATGGCTGGCTCCGGGTTGGAATCCTCCTGTGTACGGAACATGCTCCAATGTGCTCTTAGGCTCCTGGACCATTGGATCCATATGCTCCATGTGGATGATGTGAGATATATAAAAAGCGAACCAGCCTCACTGTAGATGGTTCGCCTTTATAATGATTGCAGATTGTGTGTCTGGATGACGGGATGACATGCCAGGGCATGTATGTAAAATTCTGGTTACCGTCCTGTGTAAAAAGTGGTTACCGGGACCAGGTGTATGCAAAATTCTCCTTACCATCCAGTGGCAAATTCTGCTTACCGTCTTCCGTTACCCTTGGCCTTTACAATTCATACTTGGAGAGGTCTACAGGCTCCGAGACAATACCTTTCCTGTAATTCTTCATATCCTCATCCATGGCCTTCAAGGTTCTCTGTGAGATTTCCAAGGAATCCAGCTTGGAGAGATCTAAAGGTTCTGGCAGTGTGCCGTTCCTGTAATTTTCCACTGCCTTGTCCATATCCCTTAAAGTCTCTTCCGAAATCCCTCCTGGAACACCAATGACCCTGGGTTCCAGCATGATGCAGCCGTTGCTATATACCGTAACCTCGTAATACTCATACGCTGCCCCGCGGATGGTTATTCTCTTCTTCTTGTCCGGATGCACTGTATAATTCCTAACAGCTTCCATATTATACCCGTAATGCCTTTGTATAGATGTGCAGACAGGCCTGTTCCGGACGGCAGACAGGGCAGGGGATTTATATTAAAGCCCTGTGGGGTTTATACAAGTTTTATTAAAGTTCTATTAAAGTTTTATACAACTTTTATTAAAGTTTTAGTAAAGTTTTATATAAGCCCAAACATAAAGTTTAATATAAAGGGTTTATATTAAATTACCCGTATATGATGCAGAATCATATAGTTTGGTGTTCCCGTGCTTTATATTAAAGTTTTATTAAAGCACTATACAAACCGTCCCTTTGTCTGCCTGTTGGAATTCCCTTCTGCATGAATTATATTGGCTCCTGGAGACTTGGGTCTAATCCTCATCGCCTAAAATGAATCTGTTGACTTTTAAAAAAATATTATTAATTTGATATCGAACAGATTTATCCTTACCTTTAATGCCGAAAGTGTCTTCATATTCCGTTGACACACCGTATGAATCTTGTGTCCTAACCACCTTTTTAGTTAAAAAGGCCTGTATGATTGTTTCCGCATTAGCAGGATCTGAAATCCATATATTAATTAACAAATTAGCCAGCTCTATCTTAGGCCACCTATAATGTTTATAAATCTGAATATCTCCATTATAGTTGATTCCACTTACCTTCCCAGAGTGTTGTAATGCCGCATAATTAGTCTTTGTATCCCCAACCAAATCAAAGAATTGATTCTTATATTTCCTACTGAATAACTCCCCAAACAGTTTATTGTTATAAACCTTGCTGAAGCTGACATAAAGCAAAATAATAAAGTAAGCATCTGCATATTCATGAAATGCAAACTTGCCTAAAATATTATCAAAATTATCCATCATCCGAGTAATTTCACGGTTATCTAAAATGACATTAGCTTTTACCATACCATTTTGTGAACTGCTGGATTCTGCTTTAGATGCATTACCCCTTCCATCTCCTGCACTATAATTATCATCCTGATTATCAGTTTTATGAACTTGTGCATCTTGCTTAGAATCGCCTGTAACTTTTTTCCCTCCTCCATTATCGCCCGTTTTACTCTGAGCACTATCTGAAGCTTGCAGGGGTGTCACATCCCTTGTCACCATATTAAAAATAATAGCCTGAATCAAAGCAATTTCGGACTTGTTAAACTTATACTCTGAATGCAATAATATTAAATTATCTAATTGAAACTGGAAATACAAGTTACTATGCATTAGTAAGCGTATATGCTTCTTAAAAAATTTCTTAAGGTAAATTTTGCCCTCATACCCATCTTCACTACAGCCATACATTGTATTATAAGTTCTGGCTATTTGAGCCTCATTTACCAGTCCAATAATCATGCAGTTCTTAATCTTGCGGAGATTGTAAAGCCTTTCAAGAACTGCCATTTGCATATCGGGACGGCACCTATCCAGTTCATCAACAAATATGATTATCTTAAAGTTTTCATTTGAATCACCTGCTTTATACTCTGTGAATATGTTCAGAGTGATGACAATCTGATTAATCAATTCCGTATAAGATTCATAATCCTGCAGGCGCTCATTATTAAGAAGTCCTTTTGCAGACTCAATAAAAATCAGGATGCTTTCCACCATAAAATCGAGCACAGAAAATCCGGGAGTGGCCGGCCCAAGTTTCTTCCTGAGCTTGATTGCAGCGTCCTTAAACCGGCATCTTTCAACATATCTCCTTACTTTTCTTATGCACTTCCTCAGTTTTCTATTATAGAATCTTTCAGACTTTTTCTTATATGCCTTATAAAACTTTATGAAATCATCATAAATACAGTAAAGCAATGCTATTAAAGGGTCATTATAGAATGCATTCTCACCAGCATTATAATCAACAATGATATATGATTGAGGATGCTCGGTCTTCAGTTTTTCAATTAGCTTTTTCTTGATAAAAGATTTCCCGCTTCCCCATTCGCCATCCACTGCGATACTGTTTATATCCTCATACCCTGTGTCGCCTTGCTTATTTCCCTGCAAGTTCTCTATCGCAGTGCAGATATCAAAAATGATTTTCCTTCTATTACCAGTGAATAAATCACTTTCATCATATGAAGTTGGTTTAGTATCTACAATTTTTTTACGGCATATAAAATCCCCCAATACATAAGCCACATCATGCAAACCTCACGTGCATAGAATTCAATGAATTGCTTTCTATGGATATATTATACGCCATTCAAAAACTCCCTGCAAGCTCTGTTTTCTCGTCTGGACCAAATCCAAGATACAAAATGAAGCCCACACGGGAACAGGAAACAAATAAGGCCGTCTGCCATAGGACAGGCAAACGGCCTTGTATCATTGCATATGGTTATCCTGTGTGGATATGAGGGATTACTCCTTGGAATACAGCTTGGAGACTCCGCTGCGCACAGCGGCCTCAGAGACGGCCTTGGCCACAGAATCATGAACCTTGTGGTCATAGGCGTACGGTATGATGTGCTCCGTGGAGAGCTCATCGTCTGAAATGCCGGAGGCTATGCCGTATGAGGCTGCCATCATCATTTCGTAGTTTATGGTCTTCGCGCGGACGTCCAGGGCTCCGCGGAATATGCCGGGGAAACAAAGGACGTTGTTTATCTGGTTCTTGTATTCAGAAGACCCTGTGCCAACTATGTAAGCCCCGGCCTCCTTGGCCTCCTGCGGAAGAATCTCCGGAACGGGATTGGCGCATGTGAAGAGAATGGGCTTTGGAGCCATAGAACGGACCATGTCCTGCGTCACGCAATGGGCCACGGAAACGCCAATGAGAACGTCCGCGCCTTTCATGGCATCCGCAAGGGTTCCGTGGAGATGGGATCTGTTGGTGACTTTGGAAAGCTCCTGCTGGGCAGGGTTGAACCTGGTGTCCCCTTCCACGAGGATGCCTTTGGAGCTGCAGACGGTTATATCCTGCACGCCGAATGCAAGCAGGAATTTGGCTATGGTTATGCCTGCTGCGCCTGCACCGTTTATTACGAGTTTGAGATCCTCCGGCTTTTTGCCTGTGAGCTTAAGAGCGTTGATGAGGGCCGCTGTTGTTACTATTGCCGTGCCGTGCTGGTCATCATGGAATACGGGGATGTCCAGGTCTGCTTTAAGACGGCGCTCTATTTCAAAGCATCTGGGGGCAGAGATGTCCTCCAGGTTTATGCCGCCCCAGGAGCCTGCCAGAAGCTCTATGGTCCTTATGATATCCTCCGTGTCCTTGGAGCGTATGCAAAGGGGATATGCGTCCACTCCGCCGAACTCCTTGAAAAGCGCGCACTTGCCTTCCATAACCGGCATGCCGGCTTCCGGGCCTATATCTCCGAGTCCCAATACTGCCGTGCCGTCTGTGATTACGGGCACAGTGTTCCAGCGACGGGTGAGATCAAAGCTTCTCTCCACATCCTCATGCACTGCCATGCAGGGCTCCGCAACTCCCGGAGTGTATGCAAGGGAGAGCTCCTCCTGGTTTGTAATGGGCACGCGCACCTTTACCTCGGTCTTGCCCTTCCAGTCATAATGCAGCTTCAACGATTCTTCTCTGTAATTCATAAACGAAAGCTCCGTGCATCTTCATCTGTATCTTCCTATCTGGTATTATACACGGACAGGGGGCTTTAAGCAATTAAAAGGGGCCCGCCCCAAAGGATTTCATATAATTTACATTCCCGTGTGGATTTCATTCATCTGTCTTTCTCATACCGGTCCATTTCCTTCCTCCGGACCGTTTTCCGGACTCCGGCAAAGACGGCCCCTGCAAGTCTTCCCGGAGCCTTGTTCCGGCTCCGATATGGAATTTGGCTTTGCAGGACAGAGACGGAATTTTTTGGCTGAAAGGGGTGAAAAACGGTTGATAAATTGAAAGTGTTGTGCTAATATGATTGGGCAACAGGGATATTGGGGTGTAGCCAAGCGGTAAGGCAGCGGACTCTGACTCCGTCATCGTTGGTTCGAATCCAGCCACCCCAGCCATTACAGAGGACGTATCATCTGATACGTCCTTTTTGTTGTTTGCTCTGCACTGCTTGCCAAACCAAGGATTTTGGACTGTTAGACTGGAATTTGTGTGAAAACTCGGCAAAAATCTGGCACTTTCATAGTATCTCATGATATAATTTCGTGTAAGCACGAAGGAATATCATATATGCTTAGTGCCACTATCTGAACTTATGATACCATAGGGGGAACCATTAGATGAACAAGGACAATCTACAGGAGATCTTCAGCCGTTATATTCAGAAATTTGCTTTCATAAATAGTCCTGGGCACGATGAGAATTACAAATGGCGTATAGCCAAAGAGTACCGCACTCTCATGGACGACGCACTGTCGAAGCACGGACAGGAATTTGCAAAAGCACTGTACAAGGTGAAAAAATGTACGGATAATATTATTGACAGTTATACTCAGCCTTTCGGCGGTTTATGTGAGTTCGCTAAAAAGGAGCCTGAGACAGTCCGGCAGATGTTCCTGGACCTCCTCGGCCATGATGACACTGATATCCCTGCCATGGAAAACCGTATTGCACTGTTCTTTAACCAAAGCAATGCGCTCCTGGATAAATATTTCCCCGGAAGTTTCCGTTACAAGCAGGATTCCCATTCTGTTTCTGCATACCTGTTTTTGTATGATCCGGACAGCCATTATATGTACAAAGCGAAACAGTCAAAAAGATTTGCTGCCCGCATAGAATTTTATGATGACTGGGGAACCGGCGATAACATCAATCTGCGTGTCTATTATAAGATGTGCGACTGGCTTGTAGACCAGATCAAGTCTTCAAAGGAACTTCTTAATACTGATGCAAGCCGCTTTGAAACGGACAAACATGGCGCCATGTTCCCGGATGAAAACAAGCATATACTTGCCTTTGATTTGATTTACTGCTGCACTGTATACAATTTATACACTGGCATCCCTTACCGTAAAAAGGACATAGCAGAACAGAATCTCTTGCTTGAACTCCAAAAAAAGGCAGAAGAGGCTCTTGTAGATTATAATAGCAAAAAAGCGGAAATGGATCGCTTGGATGAAGCATATGCAATAATGAACCGGGAATTGGTTCCTGGAGTTATTTTGAACCATAAAACATATGGTACTGGCGAAATCCTGTCTTACGATAATGAAAACCAACGACTGAAAATCATTTTCAAGGATACCGGTGAAATAAAAACCTTATCCGCACCTACTTTAATTGAGAATAAAAGAATCATCCCTGAAAATCCAGAAACAGCAGATGCATTTGACCAGATCCGCCCTCTGCTGAAAGAAGCAGGAACCATTAAAAGCTATTATGAACAAGCATGCGATAATCTGAAGCAATACGAGGATTATCTGGATTAGTAAGTGTTGCTTGTGCGCCCTTTCAAATGTATCGGACGCATAAGCAAACCTTGTTCCCAGTGAACGGTATCATTGGGGGTATTATTAGCCAATACAAAAGCCAAAGAGGTTTCCATTTCCAGAAACCTCTTTTTGCTGCTGGCTAGAAAATCCTGCTTCTGCAGTGCCTTTCTCCGGCAAAATTCTGTGAAATGTCATGCAAATTCATTGAACATTGTTGCAAATCAAACTATAATGATTGCATCGCTTATGGTATTGCCGGAGGAATTATATGAAGAAGTCTAAGATATTGCTTGCTGTATTATCTACATGTCTTGCTCTGTGCATGTGTGTTGGTTTCAGTGCAGGATGTTCTGGAAGAAATTCTGGTCTTTCTGCATACGAAATTGCCGTCCAACATGGCTTTGATGGCACTGAAGAAGAATGGCTTGAGAGTCTGAAAGGATCTGACGGAAAAGACGGCGCAGATGGGCAGGATGGGAAAGACGGTGCTGACGGGCAAGACGGAGCCGATGGAAAGGACGGCAAAGACGGAGCCGGTTCTGGTTCGAGTGAACTGGATTTAGAATATTCCACATATTATGATGGCTCCGGATATATGGTTACCGGTATAGGAGAATGGATTAATCCTACTGTCATAAACTTAAGAGCGAATCTGTTGCTATAGGCCCCTGGATATGGGTTA
>JAJPZA010000201.1 GCA_021204625.1 Clostridia bacterium
ATGTTATAATAGGACATGGCTTCTCTCCTAACCGACTTTTTCTTTAAAATTCAAAAGCTTATCTCTATAGTACTCATACTGCTTCTGACGGGCCTCAATCTCCGCTGGAAGACCATCTGAAAGATCATTGCAGATAGTGTCAAAGCGATCAAGAATGGAAACAATTCTCTCCTGTTCAGAAAGTGGCAATATTGGAATAAATAATTTACGCATTTCAGCCATAGGGACACTTTTGACTGTGCCGCCTGCCGCCTTTTTTAAAAAAGCGCTCCTAATGTAGGATGTCCTCAATAAGTACATTAAAAATTTCGAATTGATAAAATGCGGATTCGGTTTTATTGCATACACTCCCTCTTTTATATTCCAATTCGTCGGAGTTGTCTTTACTAAAGCAACCTCTCCAATTGTACCTGTTCCCGAAAATAATACATCCCCAGCTTCCAAATTTGATCGGCCATTACACAATTTTAAAGCTTCATCATTAATTCTATCTGTCTTATCATCAAAAACAATTTGGTTGTTCTGTAATTCTCGGATTGTAATGTAATAATTGTTCGCATCATCCGTATTTAATCGAAAAAATTTGCGAGGATTTAATCCAGTATTTAACGATAAAATAACATCTCCCAAAGGCATCCATGAAATTTCACTAAGCTCACTCAGATTATCAAAGGATAACAATTTATCCCGATAATATTCATACTGCTTTCTTCTTGCTGTAAGCTCCGCTGTAAGCTCCGCTGTAAGCTCCGTGAAATTGTCCAGAATGCGGACAATTTCACGCTGTACCTCTAAAGGAGGTACAGGAATCGTTAATCGAGAAAAAAGAGCTTGCGTTAAATGACTTATGGTCGAACCAGTCTTTTGCTGTTCTACAACATCTTGAAAATGTGAAGAAAGTAAATAATGTAAGATATACCTTTCAATTAAGGAGCCATCCTTACTACGAACGACAAAGACACCTCCATTTAATGTGGCAGGTAAATCTAAATTCTTTACCTGTGCAACTTTTCCGAGTGTTCCATCCTTTGTGATTAAAATATCCCCATTTTTAATTTGTATATGCGGATCCTGTAAATATCTTTCTTCACTGACATACACACAGTTTTTGTAATTGATTTCATAAGAATCCGTAAAATCAGTCCCTGTTATTAACAAATAATCTCCAGATTCCTTATATTCTACCTTGGTTAATCGTTGCCAGCCGATTCTTGCATGTAAAGAACAGACATCATCAAATCTTCTATATTCCACCCCATCAGGGCACAGCTCCTGTATCAGTTCCTTCAGCCTGCTCATGCGTCCACCTCAATTTCCTCGATTATCTTCGCAATCTCATCCCGCAACACTTGTTCCCTGGCAACAATCTCCTCAATCTCTGCATTGAGCTTTACAATATCGATCTTCTCCCGGGTGTCTTCCGCCTCCACATATGTGGATACGGAGAGGTTGTAGCTGTTCTCTTTAATTTCCTCATAAGATGCAAGGTGCGTAAAGTGTTCAGATTCCTTCCTCTCCGAAAAGGCATCCACGATGTGACTGATATTTTCAGCAGTCAGCTTGTTGTTATTTGTCACCTTAACGAACTCTTTGCTAGCGTCCATAAAAAGGACTTTGTTATCAGCCTTGCCCTTCTTCATCACCATGATGCATGTGGCGATAGAAGTTCCGAAGAAGAGGTTTCCCGGCAGCTGGATGATGCAGTCTATAAAGTTATTGTCCACAAGGTATTTACGGATTTTCTGCTCCGCGCCGCCACGATACATAACACCGGGGAAACAAACAATAGCCGCTGTACCGTTCGGTGCCAGCCAGGATAAGCTGTGCATGATAAAAGCAAGATCAGCCTTACCCTTCGGTGCCAGAACACCAGCCGGTGCGAAACGCGGGTCATTGATTAGGAGCGGATTACTGTCCCCTTCCCATTTAATGCTATAGGGCGGATTCGAGACAATCAGCTCAAATGGTTCATCGTCCCAGTGCTGCGGAGACGTAAGTGTATCTTCACAGGCAATGGAAAACTTATCAAAACCAATATCATGTAGGAACATATTGATTCGGCAAAGGTTATATGTGGTGATATTGATTTCCTGTCCGAAAAAACCGTTTATTATGTTATCTTTACCAAGAACCTTCTCAGCCTTAAGAAGCAGAGAACCTGATCCGCAAGCCGGGTCATATACTTTATTGATTTCCGTTTTGCCCACGGTCCCAAGCCTGGTGAGCAGTTCAGAGACATCAGCTGGTGTAAAGAATTCACCGCCTGACTTTCCTGCATTGCTGGCATACATGGTCATAAGATACTCATATGCATCACCAAAAGCATCAATATCATGGTGCTTTACGTCACCAAGATTCATAGCTGCCACACCATTTAAAAGCTTCACCAGCTTCTCGTTTCGCTTCGCTACAGTTGAGCCCAACTTATTGCTGTTCACATCAAAGTCATCAAACAAACCAGCAAAGCTTCCTTCTGACTCGGTACCTTGGGCAGACTCCTCAATGTGTCTGAAAATGGTTTCCAGAGTCATGTTCAGATTTTCGTCATTGGGGGCTGTTTTTACTTGATTCCAGAAAAGTTCACTCGGCAGAATAAAAAATCCTTTTTCTTCAACGAGTCCTTCCCGCGCCTCTTCTGCTTCACAATCAGCCATTGCCGCATAATCGAACTCTGGATTTCCCGCCTCTATCTCGCCTGCATTGATATAATTCACAAGGTTCTCCGAAATGTAACGAT
>JAJPZA010000088.1 GCA_021204625.1 Clostridia bacterium
GTACAATGGTCAAGGACACATTGCGGCATTTCCGCATAATTATAGAGTGGCGGCTATCACAGCCGCTCACGCTATCCCTAAAGGTGCGACATGGATCATCTTCGCTGCGTGGTGGAGCGCATTACATATCAAAACAGCGAGAACGGCTTTGCGGTCATCAAGTGCCGCGCAAAGGGGTATTCCGACCTTGTGAGCGTGGTAGGGAATATGCCAGACGTCCACGTCGGCTCCGTGCTGACGCTGGAGGGGCAGTGGAGGATAGACGGTAAGTACGGCAGGCAGTTCTCGGCGGAGAAATGGGAGGAGACGCTGCCAGCGACAACATACGGTATCGAGAAATATCTCGGGAGCGGTCTGATAAAGGGCGTCGGACCGAAGTTTGCGAAGCGGATAGTGCAGAAATTCGGCAAGGACACGCTGGAAGTCATAGAGTCGAATCCTGACAGCCTGATCGAGGTCGAGGGAATCGGGCGCAAGCGCGTGGAGCGCATCAAGAAAAGCTGGCAGGAGCAGAAGGAAATCAAGAACATCATGCTCTTTTTGCAGGATCACGATGTCAGCACCGCCCACGCCGTGCGGATTTTCAAGGCATACGGCGCGGACAGCATCAAGGTCGTGAAGGAGAATCCGTACCGCCTGGCGGATGACATCTGGGGAATCGGCTTTCGGACAGCGGACACCATCGCTGCAAAGCTGGGCATGGAGAAGGACAGGTTCGTCCGCCTGCGGAGCGGAATCCTCTATTCTTTGAACCAGCTTTCGGAGAGCGGGCATTGCTACGCCCTGCGTGACCAGCTGCTAGAGACGGCTGTCAAGCTGCTTGATGTGGAGGAGGGCGAGCTTTCCATCACGCTTGACGAGATGATGCGGACTTCGGACGTGATAGCAGAGGATGGGGCGATATACTTGCCGCCGTTCTATTTCTCGGAGACTGGCTGCGCGAAGCGACTGCTGCGTTTGATGGCGGCGGAACGGAACGTAAACATTGACGTGGATGGGATTTTGAAAGCCGTGACGGCACAGTCGGGGATAGCCTATGACGAAGTGCAGCTGCTTGCGATACGTCAGGCAATATCGTCCAAGGTCATGGTGCTGACTGGCGGGCCGGGGACGGGCAAGACGACCACGACGCTCGGAATCATTTCCGCTTACAGAAAGGCGCAGTGCAAGGTGTTGCTGGCCGCGCCGACTGGCAGGGCGGCGAAGCGGATGTCGCAGGCGACGGGCATGGAGGCAAAGACCATCCACCGCCTTTTGGAGTACAAGCCGCCAGAGGGCTACCAGCGGAACGAGGAGAACCCGCTGGATGCGGACGTGCTGATTCTGGACGAGTGCTCGATGATTGACGTCATGCTGATGTACAATCTCCTAAAGGCCCTGCCCGACACGATGACGCTGATACTGGTGGGCGATGTAGACCAGCTGCCTAGCGTCGGCGCGGGCAACGTCCTGCTGGACATAATCGCGTCGGAGCGCGTCCCCGTTGTGCGGCTGGCGCGGATTTTCCGTCAGGCGCAGGGCAGCCGCATCATTATGAATGCCCATAGAATCAACCAGGGGAAGATGCCCGATTTGTCTGGCGGCAAAAATGCGGATTTCTTCTTCGCGGCAAAGGAGACGAACGAGGAAGCGGCAGACCTCGTGGTGCAGTATTGCACGAGGAATCTGCCAAATTACTACCATGCGGACGCTTTTCGGGACATCCAGGTGCTTACGCCCATGCAGAGGGGCGTGTGCGGTGCGGCGAACCTCAACCAGATGCTCCAGCAGGCCATGAACCCGGGCAGCGTGTATTTGAAGCGCGGCGGCACGGAGTACCGATTGCACGATAAGGTAATGCAGATCCGCAATGATTACGACAAGGATGTTTTCAACGGCGACATAGGCATCGTCGTCCATGTGGACACCGAGGAGCGTGAGCTGACCGTGAATTTTGATGGGCGAGACGCGGTGTACGACGTCTCGGAGCTGGACGAGCTGGTGCTGGCATACGCCACGACGATTCACAAGGCGCAGGGGTCGGAGTACCCGATCGTCGTCATGCCGTTCACGATGAGCCATTATGTGATGCTGCAGAGGAATCTGCTGTATACGGGCGTGACACGCGCCAAGAAGGTCCTCGTGCTGGTCGGGGAGAAAAAGGCGATTTCCTTTGCCGTGCATAACGAGGTGACGGCGGCGAGAAACACGAAGCTGGCGGAGCGAATAAGGGATGGGACAGCAAACGTATACAAATACACGGATGCCGCTAATAGGCAGACTCCGCTGTCTAAAGTGGCAGAGGGTTATTCGCCGTATGTAGCTGACGGATGAGCAGCAGGATTATGTCGTGGACGTGATTATGGAGTGGATTAGACGTCAGATGAATGAAGGAGGAGGTCAAAAACCCAATGACAAGGCAGATTGAAGCGTTTTTCGATTACGCCTGTCCGTACTGTGATGACGGCATCAGGCAGTTTCTGGATATTCTTTCCGATTATCCAGACGTGGAGGTGGTCTGGCGGCCGTGCGAGGCACATCCGTGGCCAGAGCGGACGACCATGCACTCGAATCTGGCGATTCAGGCGATGTACTGTCTGCGCGACATGGGCGGCGATTTAGTTAAATTCCATATAAAGGTCTTTGACGCATGGTTTGGTCAGAGAAAGAGGATCGACTACGTAGAATTGCTGTCTAATCTCGTTGGCGGTTGCGGAGGAAGCGCGGCCGGAGCAATGGTTGCGCTTGGAGATAAG
>JAJPZA010000150.1 GCA_021204625.1 Clostridia bacterium
CTTCTCCACCGCCTTGTCAATCAGCTCGCCAAATTTCTCTGCCTGCGCCGCCACTGCATCGTTCACCATCTTCTCGACGGCCTCTGCGGTGACCGGCTCTGCTGCCTGCGCCTCGCCATCCGCCGCCGGTGCGGCGTCCGCCATATTCTCGGCCGGGGTCTCCGGCTCCGCCGCCTTTGCGAGCGCCTTCTGGATTTTCTCGTCCAGCATCTTCTCGACCTCTTCCTTGCTCATGTCTGCTTCCTCCTCTCCGTCGGGCTTTCCGCCCTTTGCCTCTGCCTCCGCGAACTCCCCGTCAAAGTCTGCCAGAAAGTCGCCCAGCTGCTCGTGGATGCCTTTCAGCGTCCCATAATTCCTGCTGCTTAGTACCTTGCCCTGCTTCGTGACCGGCGCGGAGCCCGTCATCAGGTTCATGACGATTGCGTTATACTCGTCGAGCGCTTCCTGCACGGCCGCCGGGTCGTTTTCATAGACGTACTGGTTTATGAATCCGTCCCAGTGGTAGAGCGCGTCCCTTAACGTGTCCGATGCCGCGTCCAGCTGGTCCCTGACCGCCCTTTCCGCATACTTGTCTGCAAACTGACCTTTCCTGATTCCGAGCGCCTCGGCCATCTTTCGGAGCAGCCCGCGCTTCTCGTCATCCTTGGAAATCTGCACGTCCTCCTCGGAGTACATTCCGACACCGCCCATTGAAAAGCCCGTGATCTCGCCCTTTTCAATCGCGTCCCACACCGGGCCGTCCTCGATCTCCATAGTCATGAGCCATGTGCCTTTTTGGATTGCCTGGCCGCCAATCTCCATGTCGCACTTCGCGACGCAGGATTCGACGACCGCCGCGCCCTCCATTGGGGAGAAGCTGTGCTGCAGGTCGACCTTGCCGCCGTTTTTTGCGAACCAGTGCGCCGCCTTGGTAATCTCCGCCTCGGTCATGTAGTTGCCGTCGGTGTCCTCCGCCATCGGCTCATACACGATGCCCGTCACGGTGTGGCTTTCGCTGTCAGCCTTGACGATGCGCCCGTATGTCGTGAACTCCGCGCTGCCGTTCTCCGCTTTCGCGAGCAGGAACGTCCGCTTGTTCGCCGCCTTGTCCACGAGGCTCACGAAGCTGATTTTCGCGTCCGTGATCTCGTAGGCTTTTTCAATTTCCCTCTGTTTCATCTCCCTCTCACCTCCTCCCCGTCACCAGGGGACATATAAAAAGCGGCGGGAATGCCGCCGCGATTTACCTCCTTTGCGCATTAAAAAAGACACCCGCGTGGGTGCCCGTGTGGGCTGTGTAAATTACAGCCCCGGGATTGTCTCCTTGGCGTTCTTTAAAAACGCCTTTGCTTTTTCGATGTTCGAGTCTTCCTGCAAAAATTCGATGCCCTTCTGCGTGATTTTCAGGTCAAGCACCTTCGCGCCGTTCCCCGCGCCAAGAGTCTTCGGAAAGCATATCCCCTTGATGTAGCCCTCGTCCGACAGGCTCTCCATCAGGCTGACCCAGTAGGCGTTGTTTATTTCCATGGCCTGCGGACCGTACATCTCGACCTCCGGCTTCTCGCCTGCCTTGAAACATTCATACAGGTATTCCAAAATTCTGTATGCTATGACGAAATAATCATTTCTCGCCATGGTGACTCACCATCCTTCCTTCAATCTAGTCCGTGCCCCGTTTGGGTTGATTATTTTGCTTTCAGTGCATCAGCTCCATTAAGTCAATGTCAGGCCCGTAATCACTTGGGTCTTGCTCATATACTGGCAGCCATGTCTCTATCATATCGAGAACTTCGTAATAAGCCTGGCATCTCCCCTTGTAGAAGTCATCCTGAGATTTTTCCCTTTTTTCTTTCAGCGCGTCATCCGCATTACCTATTATCAGCGACAATGTGTTCTACAGCATATTTTGCTATCGTGCTATTCTCCATCGTAATCACCCCTGTTTTTTAGCTCTTCCACGCGGTTTTTGGACAGAAACTGTTACGCTGTTAGTTTGGTAACGATGTCTGCCGCCATTTCGCCCCGCTCGGACAATTCACCGTCTCCGCCATCCGCCGCTACTGCTTCCACCTCTTCTATCTCGAAACACTTATCCGTCAAGTCGGACATCTCGCTTTCAGACAGACTGCTGATTTGGTCTTCCGTGTAGCCAAATTCGTTTTTCAAGAATTTCTTTTCCCGATTGCTAAATCTCATGCCTATTTCCTCTTGTCTATGCAGGTGACGATATTTCCCCTTGTTTCATCAACCACCACTCTTATACTGCCACTGGCATATACTTTCGTGTTTGCAGTATGCCCATCTGTCGCCTTTGTTTTAATGCTTGTAAGGACTTTGGAAACCGTGTCCGCACTTATTTTTCGCTGCTTCATTCTTTGCCGTGCATGCTTTGACACATTTTTGATTTTTGTGCCTGTGCAGGTTATATTGCCGATTATCTTACTGACATCATAAATGCCGCCACTGGCGAACCGCCCCGCCTCGTCCCTTGGGTGCAGTTCCTCGCCCCACTCCTTGAGTATACGCGCATTCAACGATTTTTGCAAGCCCAGGTTTGCCAGTTCCTCCTCTGGTATGCCGCGCCGCATGTTGCGCTCGTTCAGTTCTCTTTCCCAGTCCGCGTCCATCTCGTCTATGGCCTGCCGCTGGAGCTCCTTGCGCTCGTCAATCGACAGACCGAGGATGCCCTCGTTCACGACTGGCTGGCAGATGCAGTGGCAGTTGACCGTCTCGCCCGCAGGGAGCACCGGGTCC
>JAJPZA010000101.1 GCA_021204625.1 Clostridia bacterium
ACACTTTCGTTATCTGGACATGCCGGGGGAAGAATGAGAAAGGCATGGAATTCTGCGATTCCAAAAACGTCCCCCAGGAGGCGCTCATAGCATCCTGCTGCAGAGTGCTGGGGCTTTCCGAATTTGACGAGGATGTCTTCCTGGAGCAGGTCGATCACATCACGGTCTATAAGGACAACCTCCTCGTTTTCCACCTGACGGACGGCACGGAGGTATCCGACACCTGGGAATTCCATTCCACGGCAAAGAAGGACTGGTGGACGCCGGAGCGGAAGAAAGAATGGGGAGACCGCCACAAGAACAAGGACACGAATCCAAACAGGAAACACTTCTACGAATTCACGGGCTTTATCAAATGCGGCTGCTGCGGAGCAAATTACCGCTGCCAGGGAGTGACCGGGGCAAACGGACGCAAGTGGCGATACTGGCACTGCACCGGTCCCCGCACAGAGTGCCAGAATCCCACGATCAAGGATGAGACCATGAAACGGTTGGTGGCCGATGTACTGGGGCTTTCCGAATTTGATGAGGCGGTGATGGATGCGCAGATGGATTACGCCACAATTCTCGACCACACAGTGACCTTCCATTTCCGGGACGGCCACACGGAATCCAGAGATTATCTGGACAGAAAAGTCGGGACGCCTTGGACGGAGGAACGCCGCGTGAAACAGACAAAAGCCATCAGAGAAGGAAGGAGGTGGCGCAGGGATGCCGAAGAAAGTGACAACGATACCGGCGACGCTGGGCAGGTTCACGGCGGAACCGATTAACAGCACCAGAAAGCGGCGAGTCGCCGCCTACGCCCGTGTCAGCACCGACCAGGAGGAGCAGCTCACCAGCTACGAGGCGCAGGTCGATTACTACACGAACTACATCAAAAACCGCGAGGACTGGGAGTTCGCCGGAATCTACACGGACGAGGGAATCACCGGGACCAACACCAAAAAGCGGGAAGGCTTCAAGCGGATGGTCGCCGACGCCCTGGACGGCAAGATCGACCTCATCATCACCAAGTCCGTCAGCCGTTTTGCCAGAAACACGGTCGACTCCCTCACCACCATCCGGCAGCTGAAAGAAAAGAACATCGAGTGCTACTTCGAGAAGGAAAACATCTGGACGTTCGACGGCAAGGGAGAACTGCTGATCACCATCATGTCCTCGCTGGCGCAGGAGGAGGCCAGATCCATTTCCGAGAACTGCACCTGGGGACAGAGAAAGCGTTTCGCCGACGGGAAAGTCACGGTTCCCTTCCATCGGTTTCTCGGCTAGACTGCGGCGAAGACGGAAACCTTGTGGTCAATCCCGAACAGGCGAAACTGGTGCAGCGCATTTATGGGATGTTCCTCACGGCGATGTCCCCCGCGCGAATCGCCAAAACGCTGACCGAGGACGGCATCACTTCACCCGGCGGCAAAGACAGATGGAATCCCAGCTGCGTCAAGAGCATCCTGACCAACGAGAAGTACAAGGGCGACGCCCTGCTGCAGAAAAGCTACACCGTGGATTTTCTCACCAAGAAGCACAAGAAGAACGAGGGCGAGATTCCCCAGTATTATGTCCGGGAAAACCACGAGGCCATCATCCCTCCGGAGACATTCGACATGGTGCAGACGCTGATAGCCGCCCGTACCCCCGGAAAAAACCGAGTCAGTTCCACCAGCATTTTCTCCAGCAAAATCAAATGCGGATGCTGCGGCGGCTGGTACGGTTCCAAGGTCTGGCACTCCAACGACAAATACCGAAAGGTCATCTGGCAGTGCAACCACAAATTCGAGGATGAGAAATGCACCTCACCCAACCTCACGGAGGATGAGATCAAGGACATCTTCCTGCGGACCGCCAACCGCATTATTTCAGAAAAGGCCGAAATCATCGACACCTACCGGCAGGCCATCCTGCCGCATCTCTCGACCGATGACCTCGAACGGGAAAAATCGGAACTGGAAACCGACATCAACGTCACGGCGGAACTCATCGAGGACGCCATCCGGGAGAATGCGCACATCGCGCTCGACCAGGCGGAATACCAGACCAGATACGACAGCCTGGTGGCTCGGTTTGATAAGGCCAAGGCCAGGCTTGCCGAGATTGACGATGACATCACCAGGCGGCAGGCACGCCGTCAGAGGATTGACCTGTATCTGCAGCAGCTGGAGCAGCGGGAACTCCTCACCGAATTCCGAGAAGAGGACTGGCTTTCGATGGTCGACCACCTGACGGTCACCGCACCGGATGACATTCTGGTCACCTTCAAAGACGGGACAGAGATCAAAGCATAAATACAAACAGCCTCACAACTGGTCACTCCAGAAATGAGGCTGTTTCGCATTCCATCAGTGGAACACAAACTGCTGATTTGCTTTTTCTATGAATTCGTCAGACGAATCTCTCCATTGCCAAGGGTAATAGCCGTGAGGCATCGTTTTTAATAATCCATCCTCTCCAAGCGTACATTGAACATATTCGCTTGTTTTTCTTGATTTAGAAGAATAATGAAATACCAAAAATCCATACTGATCTACTTTTACATACCTACCCCTGTATGTTGTTTGAGCCACTTTACTCAGTTCACTCAATGGTACACCACGCCATCTTTCCCCTGACTGCTCTTGTTCAAGAACAACGAATTCTTCAGGGGTATAGCGTTTTGGCGGTTCATAGACTGGCCGTTGGCGTTGTCTCGACGATGAACCTGTCGCATTCCCCTTAAAAATATCTCCAAATGA
>JAJPZA010000134.1 GCA_021204625.1 Clostridia bacterium
GCATTGTTTATGTCATATCCCAGTGCGGCCTTAAATGCCTTTGCCTTGTCGGGTGACTTATCTGGATTTAAAGCATATCCAGTGAGCTTGCTGTCAGGTATCACGGCATCCTCGTAATTCGGCAGGGTCTTTAGTGCGACATCATCCCTGCCGCTCTCGGCGAACCGCCCCCTTTCATCTCGCGGCTGATTGGGATCATATTTCACTATACCACCCGCCGCGCCGTTTTTCAAGAGCTTCTGGACCTCTTTCATGACCGTCACGACTTCATCGTCATGGTTGTGCGCCGCTTTCTTAATCTGCGCATCGAGCCCGTCGATCATGCCCATGCCCGCGCCGCCCTGCATCTGCATCTGCGCCATCTGAAGCGGCATGTTGCCCCACTCCGCGCCGTAGTCCTCGCTGGCCTTGCCGTACAGCTCGTACGCGAGGTGGAGTGCACGAAGTAGGCGCAGCAGGCAGTGGCTGATTTTTCATAGGCATTGTGGAACACAGTGCAAAGGAGTTAGCACTATGAATTTTCGCCATTTCCGCGCGTCCCTAGGCTTTCACATACTCCGTCGCTGGGCCGGAATCGACTTTGGCGATATCTGAATTATCTGCATCATTTTGCGCCAAAATGACGGAGATTTCAGTAGGATGAGGCAGATATTTTTACACTTATAACAACTTATAGGACTTTTTTCGCGGAAACGAGCGGAAAAGTGTTGACAAGAGCGGAGCAATGCGTAAAATGAATTACAGGAGGTAAGGCCATGTTTAAGGTGAATCCCTATCGTCCGGGCGCCGGGTTGATGCCTTCCTACCTGGCCGGGCGTGACGATGACATTTCAGAGGCGGAGCAGATTTTCGAGGCGCTTGCGATGAACATGCCGGCGCAGTCCGTGATATACAGCGGCCTGCGCGGCGTCGGAAAGACCGTGCTTATCAATCAGCTGCAGAAAATCGCGGAGGAGCGGGGCATATTCTGCAGGCATATCGAGGTGGAGGAGCGGGACGATTTCATCTCGCAGATTGCCGCCGCGTCGCAGGCATTCCTGCGGACGGTCAGCACGAGGGAAAAATTCAAGAACCTGATACAGAAATCGCTCGACGCCATCAAATCCCTTGTCGTCTCCTTTAACCCGAAGGACCAGACCTTTTCGCTCTCCGTGCAGGAGCGGGAGCTGTACAAATCCGTGAACCTGACCCAGTCGCTCACGGAGGTCTTCACCACCATCGGCGAGACTGCGCTTAGGGCGGAGACACCGATCTGCTTTTTCATCGATGAGATTCAATATATGAAATCGCAGGAGCTGGGCTCGCTCATCGCCGCGCTTCACCGCTCCAACCAGCTTGGCTACCCGCTGATGATCGTGGGCGCGGGACTGCCGAAAATTTATAAGATGCTCTCGGAGGAAAAATCATATTCAGAGAGACTGTTTTTATATAAGGAAATCGGTTCGCTGACCGATGAGCAGTCCAAATCCGCCATCGAGATTCCGGTGCGGAAATTTGGAATTTCCTATACCGATAAAGCGATTCAGAAAATTATTTCCATCACGAAGGGCTACCCGTTTTTCATACAGCAGCTCTGCCAGGTCGTATACAAAAATGCCGACGAAAGTGAGATTGACGCAGCTCGCGTGGAGGCTTGCGTTCCCGAATTTTATGAGCTTCTGGACAAAGGATTTTTCAGGGTCAGGTATGAGCGCTGCGCACAGAGCGATAAAAAATTTATCTTCGCGATGGTAAAATGCGGGGAGCTCCCATGCACCATATCAAACGTCGCGAAAAACCTCGGCAAGAGCGTGGGCGCCATCTCGACGACGAGGGCGCAGCTCATCAGCAAGGGCATCATTTATCCTGTCCGCTACAAGGAGCTGGATTTCACGGTCCCGGAATTCAACGGTTTCATCCAGCGTCTGGAGGAGTATCAGAATTGGGAGTGAATCCCCCTACACAGTCCCTTTCTCACCTCTTCTTTGCTGTCAACTTTGTAACGATATCTGCTGCCGTCTCACCACGCTCAGACACGTCGCCGTTTCCATCATCAGCTGCTACCACTTCATCAACCTCTATGTCGAAGCACTCGTCCGTCAGATCGGACAGCTCATCTTCGGAAAAATTGTCAATTTGATTTTCTGTGTAGCCAAATTCATTCTTTAAAAATTCCAATTCTTTTTCGCTGAATTTCATGCTCATTTCTCCTTGTCTATGCAAGTGACAATATTTCCCTTTATCTCATTGACGACCACTCTTATATTCCTGTTAGCACAAACCTTTGTGTCGTATGTGCGTCCATCTATAACTTTTGACTTGGCATCCGTAAGCGTCTTGACAACCGTGTCCGCGCTTATCTCTCGCAGCTTCATCCTTTGTAACGCATGATTAGATACGTCATTGATTTTTGTGCCCGTAAGGGTCGTCTTACCGATTATCTTGCTAGCGTCATAATTGTTGCTCTTAGCTCCGCCGCTCTCGGCGAACCGCCCCCTTTCATCTCGCGGCTGGTCTGGGCTGTATTTTACTATAGCATCTGACGCGCCCGATTTCAAGAGACCCTTGACTTTTTTCATGACTTCGGCTATTTCGTCGTCATGGTTATCTGTGGCTTTTTTAATCTGCGCATCGAGCCCCTCGGTCATGCCCATGCCCGCGCCGCCCGTTGACGAAGTATTTGTTGTTCAGCCCCTTCGCCTTGCGGCTGCCCCCGATGCCGAAGCCCGCGAAGTTTGACTTGTACG
>JAJPZA010000109.1 GCA_021204625.1 Clostridia bacterium
GCATATATATAGACCCGCCTTACAACACAGGGAATGAAGGTTGGGTTTATAACGATAACGCCAACGATCCACAGATGACCCGCTGGTTAGGCGAAGTGGTAGGGAAAGAAGATGATGATTTTACCCGCCACGACAAGTGGCTCTGTATGATGTATCCACGTCTCAGTTTGCTTAGGCAGTTGCTTTCGCCTGAGGGTGCTTTGTTTGTCTCTGCTGACGACAACGAGGCAGCCTCGCTTCGCATTGTACTGAACGAAATATTCGGCACTAATTGTTTCGTGGCTGACATAGCATGGCAGAGAACCTACTCAATACGTAACGATTCGCAAGGTATTCCTGTGGAGGTGGAGCATATACTCCTGTTCAGCAAAAAACCGAAATGGCAACCAAATGGTCTGGAAAGAACTGAGAAGATGGATGCTGCTTACAAAAATCCAGACGGAGACAGGTGTGCCTGGATGAGCGGATCACCTGTGGCTCCAGCAGCACGAACTCATCAGGGTATGGTTTATGCGATACAACATCCTTTCACTGGTGAAATTTTTTACCCGACAAATGACGCACATTGGCGATATAGCCAAGAACAAATGCTGGAATACATGAACGGATGGTGCCGCTACAAATTGGAAGACTTGCATGACGATGAGCGGCGGGCGGAAGTGTGTGGCATAACAGCCGAAGAGGTGCGAAAGGAAGTGAAAGGCATAGTCTTGGACGAGCCGCTGGAGGTAGCCAGGAAAAAGGCACAGATAATCTACGATAAGGGACCCTGGCCACGATTCTTTTTCACCAGGGGAGGAAAAGGTGGTATGCGAAGAAAGGTTTACGCCGATGACGTGGGAGACAGAATAGTGACTAACTTTTGGGAATTTAAGGAAGTAGGTCATACTGACGAGGCGAAGAAGGAAGTAACAAGCATTTTCGGAGGAAAGAGTAAAATAGAGACTCCCAAGCCGACAAGACTTCTGGAACGTATACTAAAGATAGCCACAAAGAAGGATAGCATAGTGCTTGACAGTTGCGCTGGCAGCGGCACCACGGGACATGCCACTCTATTGGCTAACAGCCGAGACGGGGGAAGGAGAAACTTCATTCTCGTGGAACTGATGGACTATGCGGAAACAACCACCGCCGAGCGGATGCGCAGGGTAATGAGAGGATACTCATTCAAAGGAAATGTCAAAGAGGAGTTATACAAAAAGAAAATTACTCTGCCCCGTCTGCGTAAAGCACACGAGATGTTGGCTGAGGCAGACATGATTGTAAAGGAGAATCGAGGCAAGTATGACACTCTGCAAATGACAGTGGATGATGGGGAACTTAAGGTGATAGGCTCTCACACAAAAGAGATTGATGGGCTTGGCGGTGAGTTTGACTACTACGAACTGGGACAGCCGATATTTACGGAAGAGGGGGAACTGAACCCTGCGGCTGACGAGGAGAAACTGCGGCAGTATATCTACTACTCCGAGACGCGCAAGCCACTCACCAGAAAGCGCGACAAGGATTTCCCGTATCTGTTAGACTACCTCGAGGGAACTGGCTATTACTTCTTCTACGAGCGTGACAGCCTTACAGCACTCACCCAAGATACACTGTCTATAGTAGGACCCCAAAAGTCAAACCGATATGTTATATATGCCGACATTTGCAACTTAAGCAGTGAACATCTCGCAAAAATGGGTATAGAGTTTAAGAAGATACCACGTGACATAAATAGATTCTGACCGTATGGAACTGAAGAAATATCAAAAGCAAGCGCTCAGCGATCTGGAGAAATACGTGGATTTGCTGAACAAAGGAGGCAAAAGCCTCTCTGCGATATACGCTGATTACTGGAGTGAGAAAGGAATAGATATCGGTCTGGTTGGCAACGAATATGTGCATCCATACGTTGACAGCGTGAAGGGCGTGCCTCGCGTAACACTGAAAGTGCCCACAGCGGGAGGCAAAACCTTCATGGCCTGCAACGCACTGAAAACTCTTTTTGCTAACTTGCAGTCGGGAATGCAGGAAAACAAGGTGGTGGCATGGTTTGTGCCAAGCGACACCATATTGAAGCAGACCTTGCGAAATCTGCAAGCCCCTGGACACCCTTACAGGCAGAAAATAGACGCTCTTTTCGCCCATCGCGTGGTGGTGGTAGACAAGGAAGCAGCTTTGGCGGCGCAGGGCATAAGTCCAGCAAATATGAGAGAAAACCTTACGATATTTGTGCTTAGTGTACAGTCTTTTATCGAAACGGTGAAAAAGTCGAAGTCCGCCAAGTCACAGGAGCAGATGAAACCACGCGCCTACCGCGAGAATGGCAATCTGATGGAACATGCCAACTCTTATGCCCACCCGACCGCAATGATAGCAGGTGCCGACCGAACGGCACTAATACAGGTGTTAGCGCAGCAGAACCCTATTGTAATAGTGGACGAATGTCACAAATTTGGTGCAGACTTGCGAGTGGAAATGCTAAACAACCTTTGCCCACGCTTCATATTGGAACTGACAGCCACCCCGAAAGAGAACAACAACGTGATTTCGTTCGTGGACGCCATATCGCTTAAACGGGAAAATATGGTGAAACTGCCCGTAATGGTGGTGAACAAGCGCACTACAGGTGATGTGATTAAAAATGCTATACTTATGCGCAGAAGTTTAGAAAAACATGCGCAGGAGACGGAGCAAAAGGGGGGCAGGTATATCCGCCCTATAGTCTTATTACAGGCA
>JAJPZA010000078.1 GCA_021204625.1 Clostridia bacterium
CAGGCCTGTACAAGTGTGCCTGCTGGAGCTGTGGGTAATGTTCCAAATGAGAGGGGCAGGGGAGCCTGCAGTGAGTGCCTGTGTGGGAATGATACAATGCCATCTAAAGGGACAGGGGAGCCCTGCGGATGTGCCTATAGGGATGATACAATGCCCACAAAGAGGGCAGGGAGGCCCTGCAGGTTTGTCTGTGGGAATCATCTAATGCCCCCAGAATAGCAGAAACGACACAAACCGGAGTTTGTGCCGCCTCTATATGATAAGGGGGAAAAATGATGAGCGAAGTAAGTGTGAGCCGTACGATGCCGTTCTATATAATGCCGTTCCTGACTTGTATGGGATGATCTAAAGCGCTTTGGAGTTTTCCCGCCCCGCAGTCCTTTGCGGCTCACAGTTGAAGTAAACCTGTCGTTTACATTGACTATTATATTCATGACCTGTCCTTTAGTAAATCAAATGGAATGAAATATTTTTCAGCCCTGTTTTCCTTAGAGGAATTGACATAAACTGTTAACATACAACACAAATGTTACATGTTAACATTTGCCCTGTTCAACTCTTAACACATAAAGCGTATCATAAACCACAGCCTATTCATTTGTGTTGTGCGCATTGTACAGCCCTCTGGTGCACTTTGCCACCCTGAAAACGGCCCGTTTACGTTTGTGCATTATGCACAAAGATTTGCAGGCTTTCATAACAGGAGCCCCTGGAGCGGTTATCTTTTCCCGGCACACAAAACTCGGCCTGCGCCTTGCAACCATGCTTCATGGGTGCTATACTTGTCCCAAGGCCGCTTTCGTGGCCTTGTACCGGAGAGATTATGAAGTTTGATGATGTATACATCGTGGATGCCGGTCAGCCTGAGACGGAGTTCATACGCAGGGCCTACATAAATCTTGCAAGGAACAGCTACAGCCCTAATGTCCTAAAGGGAACCTTCGGGCCTGTGGAGTCCGGCGTGATGCAGGTTACGGGCACCAAGGCGCACGTGGACACCTCATACAAGTATGACCGCATCATATACGTTACGGGAACGGTAATGACCACGGAGCGCCAGCGGTACGGCCGCTCATACAGGGACGTGCAGGTGCCCAAACAGGCCCAGCTCCCGCAGCACATACCGGAGACTGGCCGGACATCCGGAGACGTGGAGGGGTGCGTTTTGAACCTCAAGTCTTTCACGGAGGTAGACAACCCGGCCTCATACCTGTTCTACCTCAACTACAACATCCCGGACATGCAGAGGTGCACCAAGCGCCGCCCGGACAAGGACTTCCCCAACCTTACCCTAACCGATGAGGCCTATGAACGCTCCACAAGGACGGCATGCGACATTGTAAACTCCATGGCCGCCCTTCCGGACGAGTACGACAACATCTCCTTCGACCCTACGTACTACGTGAAGCAGGTAACCTGCTACATCGTGCCTTTCTATTCCGCCACATACACCTTAGGTTCCAAAACCTACGCCGCCAAGGGCTTCGCCTGCGGCGATCCCAACGTCTGGAACGAGTGCCCGGCTGGCATCAACAACGTGTCCATTGACCAGGAGGCCGAGAAAAAGAGCGGGGTCAAGATAGTCCAGTATCTCTTCCCGGTGCTCACCTGGGCCATGTACATCCTGGCCATCGTCCTGTCCATATGCATAGGCGTGAGCGTCTTCTGGACATTCGTTCTGTCCTTCGGCCTCTATCTCATTGGCCTCATAGCTTACATGGTAGCCTGCTCACGCTTCAACAGCTACGCAGACAGCATGCAGCCACGGTGGGCCAGCACCATGACCCAAGCCCTGAACGTCCTCTTTGCCACTCTCAGCATGGAGCCCCTCAGCTCCAAGGAGACCCTTGAATTCACTTCCGTGGATTTCAAGTCCATGAAGCAGGCTCCCAAGCGTACCTTCCACACCATCCGCAACTACTCTCTGTGCGCCCTCATAGTGCAGATCATATCCCTTCTCGTGGTCCTCTTCGTGGCGGCATCCATCCTCGCCTGACACCGCAAAACAAGCCGCACTATCCTTTATCTACAACCACATCCTAAAAACAACAGCCGTCCATATGGGCGGCTGTTTCCGAATTTGAGGTGTAATTCATCATTAACAGCCATGAGTTCCATCATTTGACGTATTGGTTTATAATAGTGGTATAAGATGCCGGCCCGCAGTTCATATCATGAAGACCAAATTGCAATTACCTTGAAGGGTGTTACGCTTGATAAATAATGAGCTGTATGATACACTTTAATGGACATCCAGGCAGAGCAGGGAGCCGTTATGGCAAATAGAGTTTTGAGGCCCATCATAAAGTGGGTGGGCGGCAAAGGACAGCTGTTGGAGGACATCTCAAGGAGATATCCGGCTGGCCTTGGTACAACCATTAGAAAGTATGCAGAACCATTCATAGGCGGTGGTGCTGTCCTTTTTGATATATTGACAAAGTACACGCTGGACGAGATATACATCAGTGACTGCAATGCTGAGCTCATCAATATGTACAGGAAGGTCAAGACAGACGTTCAGGTGGTCGTAGAGTGCCTGCAGGAACTCCAGGCTGAGTATTTCTTGCTGAATGATGATGGGCGCAAGGAGCTTTATTACGCAAAGCGTGACAGGTATAATGAGCTGATACGAAGCGGCGAAAGCAAAGACAGCGTAGAGGCGGCGGTTCTCTTTATCTTCCTCAACAAGACATGCTTCAATGGCCTTTACAG
>JAJPZA010000023.1 GCA_021204625.1 Clostridia bacterium
ATATGTACCTTTGCCGAGGAAGTTAATTCCGTTTTGAATATTTATATCTATCCTTGGGAACTCCGGGTTGAGAAACCAGGGGTTCCCTTTTTTTCTCCCAGGGCGTTCTTGCCGGCGCTCTCTGGCGGCATCCCGGAGTATGGGAGCATCCTCAAAAAAGTTACTGACACGGCGGTGTCAGTGGAATTGCCGCGATTCTCTTGCATTCGCCTTGCGGCTTTAGTAATTTTGTATTGAACAAATCGCATGGCTTTCACGTTGTTAACTTAATAGAGTGCTGCTTAAACTGAATGCTTATGAAGAACCCTGCTTTTCTCAAACGCGCGTTGCTGCTGACCGTTGTCGCCTGTGCCTCACTCTCCGGCTGGGCGTATGATCCTGATTTCGAAGTCGACGGCATCTATTATTACATTTCAAATCATTCGAGGAATACGGTCGGAGTTACATACGGCACTGATGGTACCTATTATTCGGGCGATGTCGTAATACCCGAAACCGTCGAACACGAGGGAACCACCTATACGGTCACCGGCATCTTAACTGATGCTTTTATATGGTGCGACTCGCTTACTTCCGTTTCTATCCCGAATACAGTTACCTCCATAAGTTTAATGGCGTTCGAGGGATGCGAGTCGCTGACTTCCGTTACAATCCCGGAGGGGGTGAGAAGCATCGGGCAGTGGGCTTTTTCCTGTTGCTACTCGCTGACGGAAGTGTCATTGCCCGGCAGCTTGACGACTATCGGGAATCGCGCTTTTTCCTGTTGCTACTCGCTGCCGGAGGTGGCAATTCCCGAGAGCGTGACTTCCATCGGCAGCGAGGCTTTCTCCGATTGTTACGCGCTGACTTCCGTCAACATTCCCGATGGGATTGCTAAAATCGAGAAGGGTGTCTTTTGGGGTTGTTCGTCGCTTAAAGAGATTACAATCCCGGAGGGCGTTGATTCCATCGGTGAGTTAGCCTTTTGCGACTGCACGTCGCTCGTCTCGGTAAACATTCCCGACGGGGTGACGGAAATCGCGGATGCCGTCTTTTCCGGCTGCTCGTCGCTTAGCGAGATTACAATCCCGGAGGGGGTGACTTCTATCGGAGATGGCGCCTTTTCCCACTGCTCGTCGCTCCTTTCGGTAAACATTCCCGAGGGAGTGACTTCTATCGGGAACAGCGCTTTTTGGGAATGTTCGTCGCTGTCTGAAATAACTCTTCCCGAGAGCTTGTCGTACATCGGCAACGCCATTTTTGCCGATTGTTCGAATCTAACGAAAATAACCAGCCTCAACCCTACGCCTCCCGGCTATTATGTATTATTCTATCCTTTCGAATACTTCGACACTGAAAACTGCGTCCTTTATGTCCCCTTGGGCAGCAAGGAGTCCTATTCTACGACTCGATACTGGGAGGATTTCTACAACATCGTTGAAGTCGACTTCGGCAGTCTGGAGGAGATTGCCGTTGATCATGCCGATGCCACGGAAGTCGCTCGCTACGACCTTAACGGCCGGATGCTCTCGGAACCTCAACCGGGGGTCAACATCGTCCGCTATTCGGACGGATCCGCAAAGAAAATCGTAGTCAAGTAATCTGTCATAGAACTCACAAAAATCGCGAAAAGGGCTGCTCCGTGAGGAGCGGCCTTTTTGACGCATTCCGGCGCTCTCTGACGGGGTTTCTCCGGGGCAGGGGAGAACTTCTAGTCCTTCGGCTCCGGAGCGGTTCAGAAGCTTCCGGACGCCTTCCGAGGCATCCCGGGGCAGTGGACGGCTTGCATAATTCGCGGATTTTTAGTATCTTCGTCAAGTGCTTGAATCATTGCCTTGGCGTTGCAGATATGAAAGAGACCCGAACCCGCACGAGAGCCTTCTGCCGGCAGGAAGCGAAAACCCTCGCTTTCCTCCGCCGCCCGCTGCTCGTTGCGGCCGCCCTTTCGGCAGCCTCCCTGCCGGCCATGGGCTATGATTTTGCCGCCGGCAACGACGAGGGAGTCGTCATTTATTACAATATCTCTTCCGCCTCTCAGGCTCAAGTGACCTATCCCGGCGGCTACTCCTCGGAAGCTTATTCGGGCCGGGTGGAAATCCCCGCGACGGTCGAATACGGCGGAACCGAGTACTCTGTCGCCTCCGTCGGCTCCAGGGCGTTCTACGAGTGCCCGAAGCTGGAGTCGGTCGTAATCCCCGAAGGGGCGGCCTCGATAGGATCCTGGGCCTTCTGCTACTGCTTCGCACTAACCTCAGTCGAGCTGCCGCAGAGCCTCGCTTCCATCGGGGAGTGCGCCTTCGGAGGGTGCGTGGCGCTCAAGAGTATCGAGCTTCCCCAGGGGGTCGTAACCATAGGGGACTACTCCTTCTGCGACTGTTCGATCCTTGCCTCGATAGAGGTACCCTCAAGCACCGTCTACGTCGGGGAGCACGCCTTCGAGAGCTGCTATTCGCTCAAGAGCGTCACCCTGGGGGAAAGCGTCTCCTACATAGGAGAAAGGGCATTCCAGGGGTGCAGCAGGCTGCAGGAAATCAATTCCCTGAATCCCGATCCCCCAACGGCGTACAGGAATCCCTTCGCAAACGTCAGCAAGTACTCCTGCGTTCTGAACGTTCCTGCGGGGAGCAAGGAAAAGTACTCGCAGGCGCAGTACTGGAGAGAGTTCTACAACATCGTCGAGACGGATTTCGGCGGCATCGAAGGGATCGAGGCCGACAGCCCGGAGGTCACCGA
>JAJPZA010000133.1 GCA_021204625.1 Clostridia bacterium
GCCCCTCCCCGTCGTAGTCGCGCTTGCGGATGTAGTCCGGCACCAGGCTGTAGCTGTGGGTGCAGTTCGGATGGAACACGCCGTCGTTCTGCAGATCCTCCTTGCTGGGAAGGCTCGGATCCGCGCCGGTGAGCGAGAAGAGCCGCCCCTCCCACTTGGAGCAGTCGTCGCAGCTGTCGCCGCTGTAGGTCAGCCTTACGACATCGAATCCCTCGCTGGCGCACTTGTCGTCGTAGCTCCCCCTCGCTGCGGCCATCAGCTCCGTCCGGGCGAGCATCTCGAAGTAGGTCTTGTTCTGCCACTTGCGGTTCGCGGCGTCCCGGAACTCGAAGCCGGAGATCTCCAGCGCCCTCGAGAGCATCGCCTTGGAGACCGTCCTGCGGGTCTCGCCGGTGACGCTCATCTGCCGGAGCACGTCCGCGGAGAGCGAGCGCAGGTCGCGGATGTGCTGGAAGCTCATGTTCCTGGTCCTCATGGCGACCTGCTCGAAGGAGGAGTCCATGAAGTACTTCATCCTGCCCGCGTCCGGCTTGCCGAGGATGGCGTTGCGCTTGCCCGCGGCCTTCATCTCCTCCACGGCGCGGTCGTAGTACGCCTGCATGACATCGGGGATGGTGTCGCGGAACTCGCCCTGGTACTCCTCGCCCAGCTCTTCGTAGAACGCCTTTATCGCCTTCTCGAGGTCGCGGAGCGGCGCCCCGGACCACGGGCTCCCCGGATGCTTCTGGTAGTGCTCCATGACGATCCGGTAGACCTCGGCCCGCGCCTTCTCGCTGATGGCGTCGAACCGGAGCCGGGCGTCCTCGATGAGCTTGGCGTCTCTCGGATCCACGGCGCTGCCTCCCGGTCAGCCCCGGGCGATCCGGATCGAGCCGCCGGTCAGCTCCGACTTCGCCCGCTTGATGAACGCGGCCGCGCGGAAGCTCAGCCCGAGGTTGTCGCTCACGACCGTGTAGCCCTCGCTGACATCGCCCACGCTCTCGCTGGTGACGATCCTGCCCTCGCTCAGATTCTCGTAGTTCCGCGCCAGGTACACCGCCTGCTCGGCGATGGCCATGCACGCGAACGACCCCGCCCCGATGCCGTCCAGCGAGATCCCGGGAAGCTCGGCGAGGATGTCGAACTCGGCCATGGCGACGGCGCCGGACCGCGCCGACTCGTCGAGCCCGCTCCAGTAGGACGCGTCCAGGTGGCTGGACAGGTAGGCGTCCACGGCCCCGTAGAGCTCGTCCGCAGTCATTTCCCGCCCCTCCCGGCCGCGTATGGCCTGAGCGCCTCGTACTCGCGGCGCGTCCTGGGGCGGTACAGCCCGCGCGAGTAGCCCCTGCCGAGCGCGGCGCACCAGCCGGAATCGGCGAAGCGCAGGACGGGCATCCGCTCCGGGGCGCCGTCCGGATCGGCGCCGAACCGCTCGCGGTACATGCCCTCGAGCTCGCTCCGGCTCATGAACCGCGCAGGGCGCGGCAGCTTCGCCCCCGCCGCCTTGAGCGCGGCGTGGATCTGCTCCCTGGTCATCATTCCAGCCTCCCGCTGCTAGTCATGGATGGAAAGGGGCGGCACGGTCGCCCGCGGCCGCCCCTGCGGATCCCTAGTCGTTCCCGCCGTCCGCGCTCTCCTCGCCGGAGACGACCTCCTGCGAGTAGACGGGCTCGTCGACCGAGTTCACGATCTGCGCCTTGTAGACGCGGTCCACGGTGCCGCCGGTGATGCCGTACAGCAGGGTGTGGTCGCTGCCCACGTCCTCGACCAGGAAGCCGATGCTGCCCTGGATGGACTTGCGCTTCTCGCGGCTGGAGAGGGTCGGCTCGTCGACCATGCGCAGGCCGTCGTCCGCGAGCCAGCCCTTCTTGCACTTGCCCTGGTTGACGACCGCGATGCGGTCGCTCGGCATGTCGGAGTCGACGCGGACCTTGAGGATCGCGCCCTCGTAGTTGTAGCTGTCGACGTAGATGCCGCCGGCGGTGTGGTTGGACTTCTGGTCCACCAGCGCCACGGAGCTGTCCGCGCCGATGAAGGCGTTGATGTACGCCTTGACGGTCGGCGAGACCCAGACGGTGTCGGCGGAGCCGCCGGCGTCGAAGAGGTCCTTGAGGGCGGCCGTGAACTTGGCCTCGGTGAGGTCGCCGGCGACGTCGAAGCGCCGGGCGCCCCGGTTGTCGACATCGCCGAGCTGGGCGAGGAGCCCCGCCGACATGTAGCGGCCGCCGGAGGAGGTGCCCTGCGCCTTGACGCCGCGGATCGCCATCGCGGAGAGCATCCTCGCGACCCGGATCTCGGCCTCGCGGACCAGCACCTGCACCGCGTTGGCGCTGTCCAGCCCCTGCCGGACCAGCTCGCCGTGCTTGAGCCAGTCGATGGTCTCGAAGACGGTCTGCACGTAGTTGGACCACTCGCGGGTTGACTCGGTGACGCTCTCGACGTTCTTGAGGTCGGCGTCGTCGCCGGCGAATCCGATCACGTCGAAAGCATCTCCGGCGGCGTGGCTGGCGACCGCCGTGTCGCCCTCGCCGCGCTGGTGGACCGAGATGGTTCCGGCGGCGCGGTCGACCCCCTTGACGATCACGACCTCGCCGCCGATGTCGAGCACGTGCCCGATGGTCAGCCCGGCGAGCGCCTCGGAGGAGACGCTCAGATCCTCGGTGGAGGAGTCGTCCCAGTCCTCCTCGATGGCGCCGTTGCGGCTGGTGAGGGTGCGGCTGTAGAT
>JAJPZA010000223.1 GCA_021204625.1 Clostridia bacterium
TGTATTTGATATTCTAAATGTGTACCAAAAAGATGCCTAACGATACTCTAAAAGTTGACCACTCAGGAAGCCATGGATTCCTGTAGTAGTGTAAAATGATATCTTAAAAGTTTACCAGTTAAAGATGACTGCCACCTCTAAAATTTATTTCATAAAGGCACGGTAACCGGCTACAATGATTGTATGCAAGTGATGAACTTGTAAATGCACTCATTTTTGGAGGGTTACCATGATGGTAATAACAACGGACCTTTATCTCCGGATGAGGCAAATGTTCGAGGATGGCATGAGCGAACGCGAGATTGCCAGGATACTTGGAGTGTCCAGGCAGACCGTTCACAAGTATGCCTCGGGTGATAATATACCCGGCAGCGAAGGCAGAAAGCCCAGCACAAGAACAGCCTCTGTATTAACCGATGAGGTTAAAGCTTACATTGACAATCTGCTTGAATTCAACAAGACTTGTCATAGGAAGCAGAAGCGCACAGCACGCAAGATATTCGAGCTGCTGCAGAAAGATCTCAAGTTTGAAGGATGCGAGACAACTGTTAGGAAGTATGTTGCAGAACAGAAAGTTAATGTTCGTAAGCCCTCTGTTCCACTCGTTTTCTCCCCTGGTGAAGACATGCAGGTTGACTGGGGAGAAGCATATGTCTGGCTCGCTGGAGAGAAGACGAAGGTTTATCTTTTCATAGCCACTCTGTCTTACAGCGGTGCAGTCTTTGTTAAGGCATACATGAAGCAGACAACGGAATGCTTCATAGACGGACTTATTAGCGCATTCAAGTTCTTCAAGGGGGTGACTAAGAGAGTCACGTGTGACAACGGGGCAATGGCAGTAGCCTCCGGAAGTGGAAAAGACGCAGTGCCTGTTGAGAGATACGCCAAGTTTGCAGCACTGTATGCGTTCGATATGGTATTCTGCAATGCCCGCTCCGGAAACGAGAAGGGCCGCGTGGAAGCCTATGTAGGCTATGTAAGAAGGAACTGGTTGGATGGCAAACCCGAGTTTGTGTCTCTTAGTGACCTCAATTATGATCTTGAAATGCTGAGTGATGCGAACATGTATCGCAAGCAGACAGGAAAAGCCACAGAGATTATTGATCTGTTTGAGGAAGAAGTTCCATTTTTAAGAAGGATTCCCAAATATGATTTTGACTTTTCCCACAAGACTGAGACCAAGGTATCCAATTACTGCTCCGTGAAGTTTGAAAGCAACACCTATTCAGTTCCCTATGAGTATTGCGGGAAGAAGGTTACTCTCAAGGCTACTCCGGATGAAATTCAGATTATCTACAAGGGCGAGGTCATTGCACTGCATGAAAGGTGCTACAGCAAGAACAAGGCTGTCTTTGACATTTTTCATTATGTTGGCCTGTTAAAGGCTAAAAAGCGCGCAATCCTGAACGCGAAACCTATTTGGGATTATTTTCCCCATACGTTTATAGCTTGGCTGGAAGAACAGAAACTGACAGCCCAGGAGCTGTACGAAACCGTTGAGCGCGCAATTGATTTTGGGTATGAGGTTGTGATGCGCAAGGACATTGCTCCGAGTGAGGCACCTGAAATCACACCAAAGAACGAAGTGCCGGTAATTGAAACGGAACTGTCTCCGTATGACAATCTAATACCATCTTCAACAAAGGAAGGCAAAAATGGACCCCACTGAAGCTCAGATTAAACTATACGCTAAGGAGCTTAAGCTCCCCACATTTTCCCACTACGATGAGATTCTGAAGCATCTCGGCACAAGCGCGACATATACAGATCTCATCATAACCTTGATGTCCAATGAACTGGATGCCAGAAGAGACGGCAGGGTAGCCAGACGCGTGAAAGCAGCCGGATTCCCCTACCTTAAGACACTTGATGAGTTTGACATGAAGCAGCTCAACAAGAGTGTTTCTCCAGCATTTCTCAATGAACTGGCATCTTGCCAGTTTGTAAAAGACGGCCGGAACATCATCATGATTGGCAATCCAGGCCGAGGAAAGACGCATCTTGCTATTGCTCTTGGTGTAAAGGCATGCTATGAAAGCATGCGAGTCATATACAAGAATGCTGCCAACCTCGCTAACGAACTCACTGAGGCCCAGAATGAACACAGACTTGGCAAGCTGTTAAAGACACTTGCCGCAGCTGACCTGCTCATCCTGGACGACATAAGCTACATATGCTTCAACAAGGAAGAATCCGAACTGCTCTTCAAGGTAATATCCGACCGTACAGAACTTGGCAGCACTATTATAACAACTAATGTGCCGTTTTCCAAGTGGAATGAACTGTTTGAGAGCAATGCTTTGGTTGGAGCATTAATAGACAGGATAACATACAAAGCCTATGTGCTTGATATGAACGGCGAATCCTACAGGCTGCAGCAGTCTAAGCTGGAGGCTGCAGGCAAAGCAAAAGACACAAAAGACTCTGACAGCGCAGCGAATGAGTAGCTGGCTGCCGACAGGGGGTCCGGCTGGCCGGGCCCCCTCCCCCGGGGGAGGGGAGTGCGGCGGCGCGCCAACCCTTGGGAGGCAGGCATCCCCCTGCCTGCCTCCCAAGGGTTGGAACTGCTATCCCAACTGGTAAACTTTAAAATAGCGTTTTATGCTATTCTGCCAAGACAGCTGGTAAACTTTTAGATTATCTTTTCTGGTAAAGTTTTTGACTGTCATCTGGTAAACTTTTAGGTTGACATTTACA
>JAJPZA010000020.1 GCA_021204625.1 Clostridia bacterium
CTCTCTCATCACCTCGTCTCTGTCGGGGTTGAACGGCCAGAACCATTCGATGTCCTTCACTCGGAACGGACGCAGACTCGTGTACCTGCGTCCCCAGTCGGGATGCGACGCGAGACGGCGGAACCGGTACTGGTCGTCCAGCTCCTCGAACCGAATGAACTCCACGGGGAAGTGGCTCGCCGACACTATCTCCCCCAGCGCGTTGTAGTTGACGTGGATGGCGAACCCGCCCTGCATGGCGTAGTCCTCCGCCACCGCCCTCAGAAGCGCGTCGGCGGTAGTGCCCTTCCAGTCCACAGCCGTCTTGTAGAAGTCCTTCTGCGCGAACCCCCTGCCCTCGATGAACTTGGCGTAGTTCCGCCAGCACGAGGAGCCCGTCACGCTCGCGCCCACTATCTCCGCTATCTTCTGCGGCTGGTCGTTCCCCTTCCCGAAGGCCTGTATCTTCAGCCCCCGCAGATTGGTCGTGTCAAGCCGCCTCTCGGTCTTCAGCACCGCTATTCTCATGTCATCAGCCCTCCGACAAGAACCGTTAGTCTATCTCACTTCGTCTGTCCGGTCAGCGCCGCAAGGGCCTCCTCGGCCTTCTTGAGCGTCTTCCTGCACTTGTCAACGGACGCCTTGGCCTTGGTGACCTTGTCCGTGTCCCCGCCCTTGAGGGCGTTCACCAGCTTGGCCTCCGCCACCTTCAGCGCGGCCGAAGCCTTCTTCACCGCCTTCTGCGCCGCGTCCGTCTCCTCCTCGCTCACGGCAACCGCCGCAGCCTCCGCAGCCGCCTCCATCTTCGCCTCCTCGGCCGCCTTCTCCTCGGTCGGAGTCAGTTCCTCGGTTGAGGTGGGAGTTGAGGTCTCCGCCACCGTCACAACCGACTCAGATCCTTCGATGGGAGCCGTTTCCTTGGCTTCTGCGGGCATTTCGTCCTGCGTTGAGGTAGAGGTGCCATCAACTTGGGAAACGCCGTCAGCGGGCGTTTCTGTGTTGATCTGCACCAATTTGTACTGCGCGACCAGCCGCTCCCAGTTCTCCGGGTAACGGCTGAACTTCACGATGTTCCCCGCGTTGTACGCAAGGTGGTACAGGGCAAGCGCGTCCGTCAGATTGGCCTTGGTCGCCAACTTACGGCTGTCGTTCGACCGCAGCATCGCCCCGTTCTTCAGCTCGAACCGACGCGCCAGCTTCACCGTCTGCGCGTCCTTGCTGAACTTCATCAGCAGGATGTACGCGTCGAACCAGCAGCTCGAGCACGTCTTGTTCAGCCTCTCACGGAACCACTGCTCGTACAGCGCCTCCGTCGTCTCCCTAAAAGACACGTCGGTCTTTATCAGCCCCCTCACGGCGGATGACGAAAGACCGGCGTACGTCTCTCTGTATTCTTCGATCGTCATGTCACATCTCCATTGTCAGTCAACTTCTTTGATCGTTCCGTCGCTCCCGTCGGCCACTTCCGTGTCGGAGGCGATCAGCGCCTCGATGGCGGTCTCCGTCTCGGCGAGGCTCCCCGCGTAGAACGACAGGGGAAGCTGGCTCTCGGTCGAGCTGTCGTCGGTCGCCACCGTGAACGAGTAGAGCACTCCGTCCCCGTCCGTCGAGGCCTGCGTGAGATCGCTCATCACCATCCCGCTGTCCCAGCCGAACACCTCGTACACCGTCTCGTCGTTGGCCGTGTCGAGGTTCTTCACGATCACCACGACCTTCGCGTTCGACAGCGCGATGAGCTGGTCCTTCACCTCCTGCGTCCGCAGGAAGATGCGTCCGAGGATCTGATGCTTGAACGTGTTCACGTACGTCCCGCTGTTCAGCGACGTGCTCGACTCGAAGGCGTTCCTCGCGGACACGTATCTGTACGCCTGCTTGCCGCTCTTAAGCACAAGCTCCGCCAGCACGTTCTCGTCCACGTCGCAGCCCGACTTGTCGATGTCGTCGAAGTTCATTATCACGATCTCGTTCGAGATCTGAGCGATTGACGCCTTGCATCCGTTCAGCGTCAGGCTCTTTGTCAAGCTTCCGCAATTCATTTCCCGTTCGTTTTTTAGGTAACTCTGTCACGAAAACGGCCCCCCGACCGGAGGGCCGCCCCGCGACACGATTGTCATTATTCCCTACTCGGCGAACACGAGTCTCTTCGGGTTGAGGAGCTCCGCGTCGATCTTGTCCTTCAAAAGGACGTAGTTCTTCCTGCTCGTCTTCTCGTACCAGATGTCGAAGGCCCCGTAGGCCTCGGTCGACGGGAAGCCGACAGCGAGGTTGGTCTTCTCGATCAACAGCGCACGATGAGGGCAGTAGTAGGTGTCTCCGAGGTCGTTGAACGACTGGATCTGAGCGTCCCAGATCGGGACCGGAACGACGTCCACGCCGAGGAACGAGAGGGCGGCGACACCGTCCACCAAGTTCCTGTACGTGCTCTCGATGCCCTTGCCCATGAGGTACTCAAGGTATGCGTCCGCGATGCTCTGGGTCACGAGGAACTGTGAGTTCTTCGCCATCCTCTGCTCGATCGGCATCTTGAAGTACATGGACTTGAGGAGAGCGTAGGCCGCGTCACCGTCGAGGGCGGAGAACTGCTCCACCTTGCTGGCGGCGGTGTTCGCGTCGATCGACACGAGCAGGTCGTTGTTCTCGGCCACCGCGGCCTCAAGCTGCTTCCACAGCCCGTCGATCACATCGAAGTAGGCGGTGTCCACACCGTTGGTGA
>JAJPZA010000082.1 GCA_021204625.1 Clostridia bacterium
TAAATTTACGTATGAAGGAAATGCAGATAACTGACATTGTGCCGGACAACCTCAACATCAACCTCGGAACGGAGGACGGGAAGAGGCTTTTGGAGGAATCCCTGCGGAGACTGGGCGCGGGCAGGTCGATCCTGCTTGACAAAAACAACCGTGTGGTCGCGGGGAACAAGACGTTGGAGGCCGCAATCAAACTTGGTCTCGTCAAGGTGAAGGTGGTCGACACGGACGGGACCGAACTGGTCGCCGTGAAGCGCGGGGACCTCGATCTTGACACAAAGGAGGGCCGTGAGATGGCAATCGCCGACAACGCGGTGGCCGCGGCCAACATCCGCTTCGACGAGAACGCCCTGCGGGAGCTGACGGAGAGGTTCGGCCTCAACCGCGAGAGCCTCGGCTTCGACAAGGAGAACGCCGCGCCCGCGACCGAGAAGGAGATTGAGAACTATGAACTGAACGAGGTGCCGCACTCCAAGGCGGTCTGCCCTATGTGCTTCACCGAGTTCCCTTGGGAGGAGAATGAAGTGTTATGAGCAGCATGGAAGAGAAGGTGGTCGGGATGGAGACCCTTGTACCCGACAACGCCAACGCCAACAGGGGCACTTTGATGGGCAAGGGCCTGCTCCAGAAGTCTTTCATGGAGCACGGGGCCGGAAGGTCGATACTGATTGACAAGAATGACCGCATCGTGGCGGGGAACAAGTCTCAGGCTGCGGCCGAGCGTGCCGGGATAACCAAGGTCCGCGTGGTTGAGGCCGACCGGGACGAGATCGTGGCCGTGAGGAGGACCGACATGGACTTGGACACTAAGGAGGGCAGGGAGATGGCGGCCCTCGACAACACTACGACGGTGAGGAACCTCGAGTGGGACGAGACCGCGCTGATGTACATCGCCGCCAAGTGGGGAGCGGACGCGAAGGAGTTCGGAGTGGCCGTGAAGGACTGGGAGGACACCTACAAGCCCGTGCTCAACCCGCAGCAGCAGAACGAGGCCACGACCGAGGAGGACGTGGAGAGGGCGCAGGAGAAGATGGACGACGTGATAGAGAGACACAAGGAGTCGCGCGACACCCGCAGGGTGAAATGCCCTAACAGCGGGTACGAGTTCGACATACAGAAATACGACGATTAATTATTAACTTTTAAAATTTACCGAAATGGACGAGTTTGCAAGAGCACTGAAATTTGTCAACAGCCACACGTGGAAGTTCGCCTCCACTATGTCGTACATTCCGCACTGGTATCTTGTCAGGGACTATATCTCCGACAAGGATGAGTTCAACTGGTTCGGAGAGTTCTTCCATCGCGAGGGCGAGGTTGGGTTCTTCGGTAAGAGGAAGTTCAAATATTTTTACCTCAACGGGTACAAGTATTGGGACATGGGAGATCAGGTCCAGTACGACGATTTGATAAACAGGGACAAGTACAAGACGGACTTCCGGGACTCGAAGCCGGAGGAGGACACTGATATGTTCGCCGCCGAGAGAAGGGAGGAGGAGAATCAGGAGATAATCGACGTGAGGGCCTCTATTGACTTCAAGAGGGTGTACAATCCCGCCTGTGGGACGGGAAGGATGTATGACATTCTGTTAAGGCTGAATCCGAAATGCGAGAAGACGTATATCGGGTCTGACAGTCGTCAGTCGCATTTGGATGTGTTCTACAACACCAGACGCCCTAAGTGTCTGTACAAGGACAAGGCCAACCACGTGTGGTTCGGTCCGCAGGATCTTGTAGTGACCTTGGAGGCCGATCAGCTGAACGCATACGGGCTGAGGAGAATAGGGCACATGGTGGAGGAAGGCGGAAACGCCCTGCTTTTCAGCAGAGAGAAGATAGACATGGAAGAGTTTGACAAGTATCACAGAGCGGGTAGGTGGACGCAGACCGAGATCGGGCATTGGTATCTGCTTACTCCAAAAAGATAAGGAGATATAGTATGGACGCGAGCGACATTTCATTTGTCGTAATGACTACCGATGTTTTCGGACACGATCTGACCGGGATGAAAGAAGAGATTCCCGGTCTTGCCGTGCTTGTAGACCATGAACATGATGCGATGAAGAACTTTCTTCGGTCGCTGAACTACACAGAAAGACCTTGCGTTCATCTTGAAGATGACATTATTATGTGCGATAATTTCTATGAGAGGATCACTGGAATCATTTGTCAGCATAGTGAGGATGTCATTCAGTTTTTCAGCCCGTGGAAGAAGGACGTGACAATCGGCACGAGGTATATGGCCGGAAGAGAGTTCCTTTTCACTTTGTGCTTCTATCTCCCTGCGGGCGTGGGACCGAAAATCGCCGAGTACATAGAGGGCCATAAGCGAAGACATGATTTCGGAGCCCCGTGGGATTTCATCATGGCTGATTATTTTAAGGAGCACAAGATTAAATATCTCAATTGGTGTCCTAATCTTGTAGATCACAAGGTATGTACATCGAGGATTGATACCAAAAGAAGTAGGTATCGTGTCAGCACGTCATTTAAACAGCATCAATAGTAGGAGGTGAGAGATGGGCGAAGCGATAAAGGATTTGAAGTTCATTGTTCGTACAACGGACTTTTTCGGATACGACCTCACGCCGTTCAAGGTCGCTATACCGAATCTTGTCGTGCAGACGGATCACGGTCACGATGCGATGCGGAACTTTCTCGACGCGATGGCATACACGGACTGCCCCAGTG
>JAJPZA010000042.1 GCA_021204625.1 Clostridia bacterium
AAGACTTCATCATATATAGGAGTTCTTCGAGTGTTCGAGGATATGTTTATTAGATTTAGGGAATCTGTATATCCTAAACATTGAGATAGTCGCCGGTCATCCCGGAAGTGGAGACATTGGCAAGAACTTTCTTGTTGGCCGTATCGTAAACGATAATGGTAGGATCGTTGGAAGAATCCAAAGCCAGGATATAGAGGTTGTCTCCGTTGAGCACGGTGCGCCGGATGGTCTTGCCTGAGAGCTCGGAGATGGCGTTGTCGACATACTCCTGTTCCATGTTATACTGCCATGCGGGAGTTACGGAACCGGCAGCCTCGTCGGGATATGTGTCGTAATCCGCTGCTGAGTTGCTCAAAAACACTATCGGATAGGTGGTATTGGCAGCGGTGACGGTGACCGATTCGGAGTATGTGGCATAATTCGAATGGGTGAACGTCATGGTGTAGCTGCCCGGCTGGAGCCCTGCGAAGACGAAGGCGCCGTTGTACTCGTTGTCGGTAGTGTAGGTGGCAACCGTGGAGCCGTTTTGCGTCAAGGTGACCTTCACTCCGTTCAACGGCAGGTAGATGTCGTTGGAGCCTGAAGCCGGGGTGTACAGATTGTCGGTAAAGAGCTGGTCTTGGTCGCGGACGATGCCGTAGATGTCGCCGGTGGTTTCACCGCTCAGACCGTAATAAGCGGCGATGCCGCGTGCATAAGCCACCCCCTCCTGGCGGTCGACGTCCCAGTTCATGGCTCTTTGGCGGGCAGGCTGATAGGTGTGGAAGTAACCCTCGACCAGGAAGCCCGGCACGTTGCTCATCAACACGCCCAGATATCCGGGATACCCGTTGCCGTAAACCGTGCTTCCTCCGAAAGAGATATCGCCGCGAATGTTCATTTTCGTCAATGAATAGCTGGAGTTCCAGCGCATGTGGACTATGTTGTAAAGGTAGGGCCATACGGTCTGGGCCATCACGTCGCTGGTCGCAACGTAAGGGTTGTTGTCGGTGCCGCGGAACTCGAAGAGCGGATAGTTGGTCGAGCTTCCTTCGGTAGCTGCGTTGGAGTGTATGGAGATGAACATGTCGCAGTTCCATGATTCGGCCTCGGCCGCAATCACTGTGCGGGTGCGGTTGAAGGCGTCCCCTTCATAACCGGGAGGGGGAGTACTGTTCTTTACGCGGCTCATCATGATGTTGTTCGCGGAGGTCTTTGCCGCGCCGATGGCCGAGATGGTCGATGTCGTCTGGTTGAGCGTCTGGTCGTAGGTCAGGCCGTATTCGCGAAGCTTTTCAAGCAGGGCCAACCCTTTGATCAGGTTGGTGTTCGATTCGAAGAACCCGGTGGTGTCGGGGTTTGAGGAGTTGTAGGCGGAACGGCCGATGGTCTGCATCGGGCGGTCGTTGGCGGACCAGCTTCCATGGCCGGGATTGATATAGATGCGCAGCTGGCTGGCGTCTGTGGCGCCGATGCTGCCGCACGTGGCAATGACCAAAGCGGCAGCCGCAAAGATATGTTTGTAATTCATGACCGTCAGCGATTTATTTGTTAATGTCCATTACGTAAAGTTCCCCTTCAGGTGTGGTAAAGGAGATCTTCTTCCCGTCGGCGCTGGCCGATGGGAACATGGCCTTGACGCTATCGTCGGTGAGCTGCTGAGTTGCGGAGCCGTCGATAGCAGCGGCGATCAGGCATGAAGAAGCAACCGAGTATTCCCCGTCGTAATCCTGCATGCCGACAACGGTGTTGTCGTCAAGCCAGCAGGCAGCGCGCAGCCAGCCCAGAAGCACGGGATCAGAGCCGTCGAGGTTGCAGACGTAGCAGCCGTCGGAAACCAGATAGTAGAGCACCTTGGTACCGTTCGGGGATATCGAGGGCCACAAGTAGCTTTGCCCCTCGGTGCCCTGCGGCGAAATCAGTTCTGTATTGCCGTCGATGGTGACATAGAGCTGTCCGAGGTAGATTGAGGCAACGGGAGCGGAAACCAGGGTCTTGACCCCCCCTATCCCTTTGGTAGTGACTTTCCCCTTTTCAACGGCGGTCACGGTCGAGCCGCTTATGGAGAAGCCGTTCAGATCTCGGGAAGGGGAGACGATGGTCGTCTCGGCGCCTGTTTTGGTGTTCACGCTCTTAAGGGAGGTGTAGCGGAGCTTGTCGGAGAAGCTTCCGTCGCGGAATAGGATGGTCGAGCCATCGTCGGAAATTTTCAGACCGGTGCTTGTGCCGGTCGAACTGATCGAGGCAGTCTCGCCTGAGGCCAGGTCGAGCTTTACCAGGCCCGGAGTGCCCATGTCGGAGAGCACGACGAAGCTGCCGTCGGGGCTTATCGTCGAGACATAAGCCAGAGCGCCCTGGGGGAGGTCGACCTTGCTAACGGCCGAAACTTCTACCAATTGCGCCCAGGCGCAGATGCCTGCGCCCAACAATAAAGCCGAAATGAAAAATTTTTTCATGAAGGAATTGGTTAGTAAAATGTAAAATAAAAAGAATAATTGATGTTCAATGATATGGTCAGACTTGAAACAGGGCGTAGCATGCAACCCTAAATGCAAAGTACGTGAATAAAACCGGAATATCTTGTTAAAAAAACCATAAAAAAGAATAAACGGCCAAGACCGGGAGCATAGAAATAAAAAAAGAGGGCGCGCACTGTAGCGCACCCTCTCTTTCATTTATAGGAAGAAATATTATTT
>JAJPZA010000095.1 GCA_021204625.1 Clostridia bacterium
ATATTGTGCAGAAGTCAGCAAATTTGAGCTTCTAGGCGCGTGTAATGGGGGCAATGTTTGTGCAGATATGAAATTATATAATGAAAAATCAGCCCTCCGACGTATGTCAAAGGGCTGTTATTTTTTTGAATTTAATGCGGAATCGGTCTGCCTACTACTTTACCAGATCAACGGCTCGCGGATTTGTCATCAGCTTTCACTAATGTAAAGAATGCGTCTATCGTGCTTGTATACACTTCCCTGTTATTCTTTTCCTTTTTTATATATGGTAATAAGTTTCTTAGTGGAGTCTTGCTTCCCTTATTGAATAACTCTTCGAATGGTCTCCAGAATTTGTGTTTCGCTAGATCCAAGTATTTACCAAAGCACCAACAAAAATATGCCAGTTGCGTCTTTGTCTTGATCTTGGTTTTCTCCTTGTTATAAGAATAGGATGACCCATCATCATCCAAAAAGTGTTGGTCCACGGCCCTCTTAAGCACATTCCGGGCCTTATCCGTCCGCAATTCTGGAGGCAGCAGGGACTCTCCCGTTAAAGACTTCGCGTTGTCGGCGATGATCTTGCCCATTTCCTTGAAAGTCTGACTGATTTGTGTGATCCGCTCGAATGCTCCAGGCGTTCTATATTGAAATTTATTCTGGGATTTCTTAACATCGTCTTTTCTCATCGCTCACCTCCTTTTGCGTTTAATTGATTCAGTTTTTCCTCGGCTTCATTAAGCTGATCCGTCCTGGTCTTCAGAAGCTCCAGAAGGGAGTCTATCTGGCGGTTCTTCACATCAAGCTGACGGACCGTCCAATCATTGATGGTGCCGCCTTCGTTGTAAGTGTTGCCATTGCCTCCGATATTCGCCCTATTAATATCGCGGCCGGCCATAACGCATTTATAACCTCCAACCAATATCGTGGAGTTTGTCATGTCGCCGGATATGTTGATGGACGGTTGTTGTATATTATTACAACTGCCGTTTATCTGCGTGGGGCCGGGCTTCGTGTTCCTGTCGATCCTTTCGAGTAAGTCGACAATCTGCGTCCAATATGGCGAGGCCGGCGCGGCGGCGGATGCTTCGATTCTCTCTAGTGCGCTGACCAGACGTGCGGCGAGGGCCGGTCCGTCGGTCTCGGAGACCTCTCCTGGACGTGGCCCGGCTTTCTCCATATTTGCGGCAACGTCACCCTTCCTGTGGATCACGGTGACGGGCGGTATCATTGTCGCCGGAGTCGGAGTCGGTTTTGATGCTCTTTTCATATATGCGCCGATTTAGTCGAATGCCTTGAGTGCCTTCTTCATGTCCTCGCCCGGAGTGTTGAGGTACGGACGAAGTGCGCGGATGTCAGTGTGTCCCGTGAACTTGGTGATGATCGGCAGAGGTATTCCGCTGTTCCCCATTATTGACGAGCACGTGCGTCGCCCGGCGTGCGTGGATACAAGCTCCCATTTCTCAAAAGTGATTTCCTCCCAGCCGCCGTTCTTGAAAATGTTCCTTGTTATCGGCGAGTTGATTCCGCACAATTCGCAAAGGTCCTTAAGATATTGATTCATCTTCTGGTTCGTGATGGCCGGAAGGGCGTGACCCTCCCGGTCGCGGAAGCTATCGTATTTCTTGAGGATGGCCTGAGCGTTGGCATGAAGCGGGAAGCTGACCCTAACGTGGGTCTTCTGTTCTATAATAGACAGCGTTTCGCCCTGGATGTCGGTTCTCTTGAGCTTGGCCATGTCCGAGTACCTGAGCGACGTATAACAGCAAAAACAGAATAGGTCGCGGGTTTTCTCCAGTGCTCCGGCCTCCTCGACCCTCTTCCTGTATTTCTGGCCATCCGCGTGGACGAGGGTTACCTCAGTGCCGTTGGCCGGGATCTGGAAGCTATAAAGCCTCTCCAATTCTTCCTTTGTCAGGGCGATCACCTCAGATGACCTCGGCTTTTGGAACCTGGGCTGGTGCCATGTCGATGCCAGTTCCGTGCAGTAGTGCATTCTGATGGCCCATTTGAGGAACCATTTTAAATTCGTGTACTGCTTCTGGGCGGTCGTCTCAGTCAGATTTTCGTCGCTGCGTAGGAAGTCGACGAAGGCGTTCAATGTCGATTCAGTGAAGTCGGAAAACCTGAGCCGCCCATTGAACCTGGTCTTGTTGAACCGCTCCAGATGACCTCGGAATGTAGTCCACGCCTTGAGCGTGTTGGACGACCATTGGCGCGTGCGTCCCTCAGTGCAGAAGAACTCAATGAAGCGGATTATAACCTCGTCCTTCGGTCCCTTCTTCCGGTCTTCCTCGGCGGCGATCTCCTTTGCGGTCTTCTTCCTGCCGATTATCCTTGCCAGCGCGGCCCGGTACTGCTCCACCGGCGCGGCGGCCGCGTCGAGCTTCCTGAACGCGATGTCGATGCGGGATATCCTGTCATTGATCTGGCGGCCGGTCACTCTTTTGTAGTTCACGACGGGATGCTTCGCGGTGCCTTCCTTGGCCTTGTGCCTCTCTTCGCTCCAGTCTTCCGGGCTGATCGTGTAACCGATTGTCGTCTTGAACGGCTTGCCGCCTATGTGGATCTTCACCATGATAGGAGCCTCGCCTTTGTTGTTGCGTTTTGAATGTAAAAAATAGCTTGCCATAATACTTTAGGTGTTAAAAAGTTTCCCCAGGGTTCAGTTTGTGTCGAGAATACAAC
>JAJPZA010000043.1 GCA_021204625.1 Clostridia bacterium
TTATCGGCACACGTCCGATCGCGTGAAAGGGTAATTTATTCCGAAAATATGCGTAAGTTTGCGGACGAATGTTAAACGTAGCGGCTATGGCAAACGAATACGATATGTCCGACATCGAGGCGAGGCGCCTGGAGGAGAAAAGGGCGGCATACAATTCCCGGTATCTCATCGGTACTCCAGTGTTCTCTGAACTTCGGGAGGGAAATTATTTCTACATAGACAAGACGGAATACGTCTACAACATGACGCATTCCGGGGCAAGATATGTGTTCCTGAGCCGTCCGCGTCGGTTCGGCAAGTCTCTACTTGTGTCGACGCTGAAGTGCTATTTCGAGGGCAGGAAGGATCTGTTCAAGGGCCTTGCGATCGACAAATTGGAGACCGAATGGGAACGGTATCCGGTGTTGAGCTTCGACATGAGCGGGGTCAAGACGGATGATGTGAATTCGCTTAATCGGTATATTCTGAATCAATTGATGACCTATGAGAAAAAATTCAATACAGATCCGGTCGGTTTTGGTGATGTCAACATCCGCTTCATGAATCTGATACAGAATGTCCATGAGCAGACCGGCAAAAAAGTGGTGGTACTTATAGATGAGTACGACAGCCCGATTCTGAATGTAGTCCATGACGAGGACAATTTTACCGTCATTCGTGACCTAATGCGTAATTTTTACAGTCCACTTAAAGGTTGCGGAGACTGTCTGAAGTTCGTTTTCATCACAGGCATCACCAAATTTTCCCAGATGAGCATCTTCAGCGCGCTGAACAACATCACCAACATCAGCATGGAGGAGGAATTCGCGGCCGTCTGCGGGATCACCGAAGAAGAACTGCTCTCCCAAATGCCGGAAGAGGTTGACAAATTGGCCGCGAAACAGGGAATGACCCGCGAAGAGGCCCTGCGCGAAATCAAGATAATGTACGACGGCTACCACTTCTGCTGGCCCTCACCGGACATCTACAATCCGCACAGTCTGATGAACGCCCTGCGGTGGAAAAAACTCGAATCCTACTGGTTCGACACCGGCACGCCCACATATCTGATCAACATCATGAACAAATTCAGCGTCAACGCCAAGGATATAGAGGACATCCGGCTTTGCGGCCGGGAGGCCTTCGACGCCCCGACGGAGAAGATGACCAATATAATACCGCTGTTCTACCAAAGCGGGTATTTCACCATAAAGGACTATTCCGAAGACGATGACGCCTACGTTCTCGACATCCCCAATCGTGAGATTAGGGTGGGCCTGTACCGAAGTCTGCTGCCCAATTACATTTGGGAATACACCGACTCCGAGCGACTGATCAGAAGGATCTCCAACATGCTGCGCAAAGACCGCATCGACGAGGCTTTTGAGGGACTGCAGACATTCCTCTCCACCATTCCTTATCTAGCAGGCGCGAGAAACGAGGCTGACTGCCAGCGCGATCTCTGCATTCTCCTGTCTGCCTGCGGAGTAAGTCCGCGCCTTGAGGAACGCACCGCCGCCGGAAGGATCGATCTCGTCTACGCCTCCAGAAAAAAGACCTACATCATCGAACTGAAACTCGACCGCAACGCGGAAGAAGCCCTCCGGCAGATCAACGACAAGGACTACGCCGCCCGCTACGCCCTCACCGGCTTCCCCGTCATCAAGATCGGCGTCAACTTCAGCAGCTCCACACGAAACATCACCGACTGGGCCATCGAAGAATAAAGATAGTTGTCAAGAAAACAATATCTTTGCAAAGCTAATTACTTAGCGAATAATAATATGACTAAAACATACACCTCAGATAATGCTGGTACAGGAAATATAGACAATGATTTGACAAAAGCGATGAATAAATCTGAAAATATTAACATTCAATACGTTAAAAACTACCTTAGGACACAAAGTTATGGAGCTCTGATGGTTACAGGTAATTGGGGTTGTGGCAAAACACATTTTTTTAAAAACGAACTTCGGGCTGCCCTAAAAGCAACTGACGAGAAAAAGAAGAGCTGTCCCTTGAGAAAAAGATGTTTCCGGAAAAAAGAATATGACAATGGCTATACACTTGTCATGGTCTCCTTATTTGGTCTCCACGATCTTCACAATTTACCCGAATTGATTTTCTACGAGTTCCTCAACGCAAAAACTGACAAAAAAATACTGGGCTCATTGAGCAAAAAATTGAAAGATCTCTTGAAAGCGCTACCCACCAAATATGTAGATCTGACTTCATTAGCTGGTGAAGGCAAGGGATTATATTATATCATGAAGAATTCTAAGGTTGTAATCTGCCTTGATGATTTGGAAAGAGTTGATAGAGATAAAATCAGTCTGCGAGAAATCCTAGGAGTGGTGAACAACCTGATTGAAAATTTCGGATTTAAAGTTATAGTTATTGCCAATGAAGAGCATCTGCTGGATTCAAAAAATCAGGATGAAAAAGATTTCATGGAAAAGGCCATTGAAAAGACTGTCGCCTTTGTACCCGACACAGTGAAGGCTTTCAAAGAGATTGCTCGCATAATTGCCGATAAACATGACAGTACAAATGTAAATGAAGCCAAACAAGAATCATATGAATCCAGCAAATCTAATTTTATCAAATTTATTTCTAGGCCGGAAATCATCAGAACTATTGATCCAAATTCTGAGCACGCATTAATGTATCCAGATTATAAGAAG
>JAJPZA010000166.1:0-8768 GCA_021204625.1 Clostridia bacterium
CCATCCGCAGCAATTATAATACTGTACTGATGCTGTACTTTCCTATGCTGTTTTTTGCGGACTGGACAGTCAGCTTCATGATCGGAGCTTTCTTGCTTGATTTTCCCTTCTAATACATATACTTCATCCAGCAAGACTGTGCCAGATAATAAAATGTCGTCTTGTATGCCATCCAGGATTAGAAACAGTTTTTCAAGCCAGTAACGGGATGTGGTTATCGCATTTCTGCTATTCCCAGAATCAGTCCGTGCATCAACGCTGCCAAATATATTGAGGCAGAAATCTGTCCATTCCCTTATGGATATTTTATGGTTCTCGAAAATTGTTCCTGTCACAGGTGTAAAGGTCCTGCCGCAGTCCTTGCATCGAAACCTGTTTACACCGTTCCTGGTTTTTCCAAACCTGACAAATTTGAAACTGCCGCAATTAGGACAGACATTTGGATTATGCGCATTGATTAAACCGGCTTCATCAACATTGCAAAGCCCTGAGTGTTCTTGACTATACTGTACCTCTTGGGATGAGTTTGTGAAAACTTGAGATTCAGTCATATTTTGAAATTATACGCATTCCATTTACGATTTATTGCCCGGAGCCTATGTCTTGATTTGTTATTGACAATCAATACAACTTTTGTGGTGATTTTGAATTGAGCCGACAGATTATTCAGATTATTAAGGATGCTGCCTGAGCACATCTATCAACACTGTGCAAAAAGCTTGAAATCGTTAATGATTATCTGCATCCATGCAATTGAGATTTAGCTCATAGGCCTAAAAAGCAATATTTGCAGGCTCATATGCTCTATCTGATTTTAAATGGTATACAGCATAAATTAAGAAACGAAATTGCTATGCTTTATTCGTGCTGATTTTCTCTATAAGCTTATATAACCTGGCCTTTGCTAAATCATAATCACAATAATCTTTGCTGATGTCAGTCAGATCTAGAATTCTAGACTCGGGCATAAGATTCATGATTATTTTAAACATAGAATCATACAACTGAGCATAATCCTTATCTAAACCAGAGATGTTCTTTTTAATAAATATTATATGATCTGTTCTGCATTTTCCTGAAACATCCACCGCAAATGTGGTTAAAGTCTGCTCTAATTGTTCCTCTGTGTGTTTGCATGGATCAGCTATCTGCAAATCATAATTATCAACCAGATAATTTAATGATCCTTCACTCAATTCCTGCTTTAAGCTATCTGTATAACTTAAAGCAAAAGTATCATTATTATCAGAGAAGATAACATAATCTTTAAGAGAACCGGAAATATCTACTACTAAATATTCATTCCGGTTAAATCCCCCTCTGAATTGAAGGCCATATTGACTTATGTCATTTCTGGTCTGACGGCTTAAATCCCAATTCAATGATATTTCCTTTATATAAGCGGGCGCATTCTCATATAAAGTAAAAATATTAAACTCGTCGAGTTTACAATTATACATATATCCCCATTCGGGTGTATTATTAGAAATTGTAGGTATGCCAATAAAATTAATGACTGCATTCTCCTGACCATAAACCTGGAAGCGATTTTCAAATGCGGTGAGATTAAATTCTCCTTTTTTGAATCCCCTGATCGCCCGTAATATCGTTGATATCCTTAGATGCTTATAATTTACATTGCTTAGTGCAATCTTAATGCAATCCTTCCGGTATTGTTTAATCTTGTTTTTTGCCGCTTTCTTACCGCTATATGCGTCAGTATAAACTATAGTGTTCCTTATTAAGTAATAAAGCATCTTTATACGGCTAGGATTCTTCTCCGTACGTATATTCAAATTGGATACATTCTGCCTCATGTGATAGACTTTGCTGGTTCCAACAATAAACGCAGGAGCATAGTTGCCAACGATACGCTTTGTATACTCAATATCATCCCCCCAAATAAAGAAATCTTTACAGGGAAGACCGCATTGCCTTATCGCGTCAGCTTTAATCAAAAGAGACACAAAAGTAGCATGAGATAGGCGAACCATTCCATATTCCAGTTTCTCATACCAGAATTTATATCCGTTCGTTTTATAGCCGCTTATTTCGGGAGAATTTAATGCTGTGTTATCCGCAGCATAAACCGCACTTGCTAAAAAGCTGAAACTTTTAACATATTTACTATGATTTATCAATTCTGACAAAGCTGTCCTGGTCGGGACGACATCATCATCCATTACCCAAAGCAAATCATAATTATGCTCATATGCATATCGCATTCCATAGTAAAATCCGCCTGATCCGCCGAGGTTTGCTCCGGTATTAATATAAATGACACTCTGACCAAACTTCTTTTCAACAAACTCCTGAGTCCCATCCGTGCTTGCGTTATCAACAATGATAATGTCGTACTTACTATAGGATTGTCCCAATAATGCGTTAATACACTGTTCCAGCTTTACCTTGCGGTTATAAGTTACGACTACTGCACATACTTTCATCATGCCTTCTCCCATATCCTGGTATATAAGTCATGTATTTCCTTTGCATTTTTTGCTGCAGAAAATTCATTAAGTGCCTTGTTGCGACCATTTGCCGCCAGGTCTTTCATCCGTTCTCTATTATCCAATGCGTATCTTAATCTCTCATATAGGGATTCTACATCATCAGACTCAAACAACAGGCCATCTGAATCATCGCATATAAGCTCCTGCGTACCGGCCGTGTTAGCCCCTATTACAAGACATCCTGATAACATGGATTCAACGGTAATCCTGCCAAATGCTTCAAATTTTGATCCCACAAAGGATATGTCGGCAAGTCTGAACAACTCGTTCACATCCTGCCGTTTGCCTAATATTTTGACTTGCTCCGACATATTGTATTCAACAATAGCGCTTCTGATTTCTCCGCAATATTGAGATCTGTCATTGCCAACCAGGAGCAATTCAAAATCATTAAAGCCATTTTCCTTTAATTTGTGCAGAGCATCAACAATCAGTCTTTGTCCCTTGTAGGGATTAATATTGCCAACTGCGATAAAGGTAATCTTATCATTATTCAAAATGGTTCTCTCGCTGCAGAGGAATTCCTCCGTTGAAATCCCGTTGTATATCTGAACCAGATTATCCGTATGCAGCAAATTGCTGTACTTTGCATATACAGCTTTTGATATGGCAACAACCCTATCAGCCTTGCGCATCAGTGACAACCCATATTCTTTGTCAAACATCTTGCGAGACTGATCCTCTTCAAGGAACTCGCGAATATGCCATACGACTGGAATATGAAGTTTATAAGCGGCAATTGCCGCAACATAAGTATATGAGGTATTGAGATGAACTAAATCAAACTTTTCCTCTTCCATGAAACGCATTATCTTCGGCAATGCATTCTTATTAATGGTTTTTAATGCTTCTTGCTTCTTTTTATAAGCTTCCTTGGAGCAATCCTTTGGCACAATCCAATCCACTGTGTCAATTATTGTATAGCGCAGCCCTCTTTCCTTAACAAGATTAATCCCATCCCCGGAATTAGGAATCAAAATACAGATATCTAATCCGTACTGGTCCTTTAAAATCTGGCTAAGGACCGACATGCTTCTGAACGCTCCGCTTGTTGCATCATTATCTGAGGCAACAATAAGGACTTTCTTCTTTTTTTCTCCATTCTGAAGACCAAGATACTTATCCCAGAAATTTATGGATTGAACTTCCGGCAAGCGGTTATGGTACTCCTTAATAATAGGAGCACACTTTTTGAGCTTGCGAGTAATCTCATAGTGTTTCCTAAAACATTTAAATGCCAATAGACGTCTCTTCTTGTAAACAATATACTGATTGTCAGAAGGAACATACACAGCAACAGATCTGGCGCCGGAGGCATCATTTATGCTATTATCATCAATCGTGACTGTCTCTCTCTTAGCTGTCGGCAAAATCTGCTTTATGGCAGCTTTGAGCTTATATTTCCTAACCCGGCGCTCAAGATAAGGGATATGAGCCGCTGATCTTATATGATCATCGGCATCCTGCCAAGTCACATTATTATACAAGTCAGCATTTTTCTGCTGAGCATCAAGGCCCTTAAACCACTCAAAGCCCTTTGAAAAGTCGAGGATTCCATCAAAAGCATTAATTGCCCTTGAGTAATGGTATCTTAAGACCTCTAATGTATAATATGTTAATAATGAATAAGCCACCGGTATTACAGAATCCGGATTAATGCTTGATAGCATAATCAATCTGTTGCGGACATCATAATAATCATTAGCAGCCTCTAAGAGATATCCCCTATGTTTATGCCACACATTAATACCATTTAAGGTTATTACTGGAAGATTATTTCTTAAGCCGTATTCAACATCATCAAGATGGAAAAACACAGGCAAGGGCAAGTTTGTATCAGTTACGATATCAAAGGGTATGCAGCAATAGCACCAGGCATTGTAATTAACATCATTGGGTTCTTCATTTAATACAATGCTCAGATTATCCCGTAAATCCATATCTCTGAGATTGAATCTAAGACCCTTTCCCTCCCATTTGGCTGCGTTCTCAATCTGAAGATAACGCTTGTCTACTGAAAGCATCGCCCCGCCGATTACGCTGGCTTGATAATTTGGCAACAGCAATGATAATAAAGCAACTTCTCTCTCCATTGCTGAGATATCAAGAATAATATCATCATCCAGGAAGATAAAATTAGTGAACTTCAAGCCATAATTCTTTGCCTCTAAAAGACAACGGGTAAAACCGCTTACCCCACCCAGATTCTTGTTGTATACTACATGGATATGTTCATTATTAAGATCATCTAACGGCAATGTATGGCCATTGTCAGCCACAAAAAAATGTATTTTACCAAATAAAACACTGGACGAATTTCGCAGTGCTGAATCAAAGCGCCTAAGGATTGGAACAATATAATCCTCCCGTTTATATGTACAAATTCCAACAGCAATATTGACGGGATTGAGTGCTCTGCTGTTACCCACTAAAGCCCAATATGTTCCTTTATACAGTTCTGCCCCTTCACTCTTTGCATGGAGTTCACAATATACTATACCTCTGTCATCAAGATTGAACTCCAGCCTCAGCGTGCTTTCTTCAGGCCTGCTTATATCCTGTTCATGCAATACAGTTGTTGCTGCCTTGCCTTTTGAAAGCTTCATGGAACACAATTTAACATTAAAATCTCCCCTTAAACGGAAAGTAATGCCGAATTTTTGCAATCCGGTATATTGCCTCCATTTATTAAGAGAAAAGCTGTTGAAATAAGTTGATGATGTAAGTGTCCCATCATCCTTGAAAACAATTCTGCCCTTATCTATGCTGAATCCGTTCCCCTTAAAATACATCTCTCTTTCATTACATATTTCATCTGAAGGAAACACAAATTCTTGCAATGAAACTTCATACGCCATATTAAATCATTCCTCGTTCTCATCAACTAATAAACAGCAACTGCCAATAAAAATAATGCTACCCTCATCAAGGGGTATTGCTGCGAAAGTTAATAATAAGTCTTTTCATCCAGTGATAATAGCCAAAATATCTTAGTCTCTTCCAAACAAATCCCTTGTGTATACTTTATCCTTAACATCACCAAGATCATCTGAGACTCTGTTAGCCGCTATAACAGTGCTTTTTTTCTTAAACTCATCCAGATTTTTGGTTATTCTGTGGCCATAGTGCTCTTCCGCCTTTGCTTCGGGCTCATATATGAGAATGTTGGCACCGTAATATTCAAGTCTCTTCATTACACCCTGTATTGCACTTTGACGGAAATTATCGGAGTTTGTCTTCATTGTGAGTCTGTATATGCCAACAGTAATGTTGCTGTTCTCAGGATAGCCAGCTTTCTCAAGTATCCTTCTAGTAATAAAATCCTTTCTCGTCCTGTTAGAATCTACTATCGCCTGAATAAGATTCTCTGGAACATTCTTGAAATTTGCAAGAAGCTGCTTTGTGTCCTTAGGCAGGCAATAGCCTCCATATCCGAATGACGGATTGTTGTATCCAGATCCTATCCTGGGATCCAGACATACTCCGTCTATTATTGCTTTTGTATCAAGGCCGCGCATCTCAGCATAGGTATCAAGCTCGTTGAAATATGATACTCTTAAAGCAAGGTAGGTGTTGGCAAACAGCTTTATCGCCTCGGCCTCAGTTGCGTTAATCATAAGAACCGGAATATCCTTCTTGATGGCTCCCTCCTGCAGCAAAGATGCAAATTTCGCCCCTCTTTCCATTAGCTCAGGATTATCCAAGTTGGATCCAACAACTATACGTGAAGGATACAAATTATCATACAGGGCTCTGCCTTCTCTTAAAAACTCTGGGGAAAAGACAATGTTTTGATACCCGTATTTTTCTCTGACAGATACAGTGAATCCAACGGGCACAGTAGATTTAATAACTATACAAGCCGTCGTTCCCGCTGTGATTGCATCTTTAATTACGCTCTCAACTGATGAAGTATTGAAGTAATTAGTCTCAGGATCATAATTTGTGGGCGTGGCAATAATTATGTAGTCTGCTTTGGAATAGAAATTTCTCCCTTCCGTGGTAGCCATAAGATTCAATCTGCTTGCCGCAAGATATTCTTCTATCTCAGCATCAACGATAGGTGATTTATGGGCATTGACCATATCCACGCGCTCCCGCATAACATCAATCGCAAGAACTTCATTGTGCTGAGCTAACAGGACTGCCATGGAAAGGCCGACATATCCGATTCCGACAACTGCAATTTTCATACTCATTTCCACCCCACGAAATCAATAATTAAGACAAACCTATTTTAAACGGACGCTTAATTTACATATGACAGTATGCATGCGAGATTAATTAGGCTGTTTTTCCTCTGAAACTGCCGGCGAACAGAAATGTGGAACAATTTCACTTTCAAACGAGTAAATAAAGACACAGATGTATGCGATAAATAAATTGCACGCCGGCAGAAAATATTAAGACTATAAGAGAGTATGCATGGACTACGTAGTAGTCCATGCCAATAGGGGCGCCCCTATTGTAAAAATATAAAAAACTTGGATTCTTACCCTGCAGGATTTAAACCGGATTTGTGGACTTCGTTCCTGCAAAAATCGTTTTCATGAACAGAATATTTTAATCCTTTTCATGAAAAACATCATATATATCCGTATTTTTGTTTGTTAAATCTTGTTGGATACTAACCAAATAGAATGTTACAGTTCAGCCCCTGTTTTGCGAATCATCATCCTCTTTCTTGATGTCCGGAATATCTGCATAGTCTGTCTTTTCGGACTCATCATCAACTATACTTGAAGCTCCAGTATCGTTCGAAACATCATTTTCAAAAGCTATGGCTCCGCTATCCTGGTTTGAAACAGTGCCAGCTGCCTCTGCCGCTGTCTGCTTAGGCTTGAGCTCCGGATGCTTCATGTACCTGGAGAATACATACTTCTGTAGGAAGATGTAGCCCACACCCAGGATTACCATTATGATAGACCAGAACTGGGAAGGTGTCAAAAGTGCCCCTGAAGTGCCGCCACGGTAGTCATCACGGACGAACTCAATAAAGAAACGCCATACGCCATAGGCGAAAAGATAGATGGCAAAGTTGTGGTTGAACTTGAATTTGAAGTACAGGATGATCATCACTACGGCCAGGAGCACAAGGAAGATCATCTCAAAAAGCTGTGTGGGAACCACATTAACACCAGGTTTTGTAGCAGCCACCGGCATGCCGATCCATGAATCCGTCTCTATGCCATAGCAGCATCCCGCAAAGAAGCATCCCAATCTTCCCAAAGCATGGGCAATGCAGATGCCGATGGGGATAAACGGCAAAGCATCCGTCAGGGTGGCATTCATATGATTTGAAAACCAACCCTTCTTGATATGAGGGGCTATGGCGAACATGTACAGCCAATATATGATGAGGAATCCGGCCACGCCGCCAATCAAGCCGCCTATGAAGGTCATGTCCGTCGTGAACTTGAACCCAGCGGAAGGATTGGCCATATAATCATATATGGACTGGACCAGCATGGCCGAGAATATGCCTATGCCCGCTCCCAGGATGCCTATTATTAAAATCTTATCTGTAGACTCTTCGTTAAAATGCTTCCTGCTCATTGTGATAATGAGGAAAACGAAACACAAAATGATGCCCACAGCCATGCATATTCCATATGCATACACGGGCATGTTTTCATTGCCGAAGAGATAGAATAAAGGACCAGGATGCATTTATATGTTCCTACAGGCCTTCCTGTATGGAAGAACTGTTATATGCTTTATGGATGAAGTCCAATCCGTAAACCTGGCATTTGAACCACGAATATAGTGGCTTCAATAGACACATTATAATAAATGCCAATGGTATTTGTCAATGATTTTTCTCGGCATATGATTTTGTTTACTCAACACATTATGCAATATTCTGCAATTTTGAGATCACATATCCACCAGCTACCCAGGAGCTGACAACATTAACAAACACCCACTCCCTAATGTTTGCCCGATATGCAAAGATATTATCTCATGACTTGCCGGAATCCTTTTTCTTCAATGCATTTCTGACTTTGCGTGGGATACAAGTGACTGTCCTGCCTATTCTATAGGAATATGAATGCTTTATAGACTGTATCTGCGCAGTTAATCTGTCTGTCTCTTTCCAAGCTGTTTCAGCATCCTTCTTAGCTGATTTTACTTCTTTCCAAGCCAAATCTGCATTTCTCTTTGCCGTGTTTGCATTATCCCAAGCTGATGCTGTTAAGATTTTCGCTTCATCCGTTTCCTTAAGTGCAGCAACTGCCTCCTGTCTTGCCTGGT
>JAJPZA010000166.1:8868-11197 GCA_021204625.1 Clostridia bacterium
CCGCCTTTCTGGCTTCTGCAGCTTCACTCCTTGCTGCGTCTGCTTCCTTCCGGGCAGCAGCGACATCCTGCCTTGCCTGGTCTGCCTCCACTTTTGCAGAATAGGCTTCACTTCTCGCTAAGGCCGCATCTCTTTTAGCAATTTCTGAGTCCTTCTTAACAATCTCTGCATCTCTCTTCGCTATTTCTCTTTCCTTTCTGGCTACATCCACATCCTTTCTACTCAAAGCAGATTCATGCTTAGCTGCTTCGGCTTCTTTTTTTGCAGAGTCAACTTTCTTTTTTAGCTCGGCTGATTGGAATGAACGCTGGCTAATCTCTGTAAACAGACTGTCAAGCGGTACGGAACATAAAAAAGTCTCATCAGTAAAGTAACCATCATTCATTTGAGGATGAGCATTCACTAAATTCTGTATCTTTAATAATTTCCTTATGATTATCCCCTTTGAATCCTCTTTCAGGGCAACATTAACTATGGTATTGCAAAAGTCACTGCATATACGATTATAATTCAGCATAAAAAGTTGCTTATATTCATTCTGGACTGAAAAAATCAGGTTGTCTTCTATTCCGGAAAGCAAATCATACACTTTGTCCAATGTCCAGCTGAAGTGCTGGTATATGATATGATGATATGTGATATCAGGTAATGCATAAAACTTGCCCGCCTTCGTAAAAGCCCTGGTCATAAACGGAGGGTCCTCATATCTCTGATACTTCGGGAAATACAGATTGTTTTCTGTCAGGAATTTTCTGCTGTAAATGAACCTATAGAAGGCATAATCATACTGGTATGCTTTGAATTCTATCCAGCCTTCCTCATTAAACGTGTTGCCGGCAAAAGTTCCGTCAAACTTATCTCTGCGGAACTTTCCATTCTCCGAAAAAAACGATCCTCCACATATTAATGCTTCGTGGGTCTTAGCGACAGAATACATATGCTCTAATGTGTTCACAGACGGATATTTGTCATCTGCATCCATAAAAGCGATATATTCGCCTGCGGCAACTTTCATACCCTCGTTGCGGGCTGGCCCAGGTCCTTGATTCTCCTGTTGTATGAGATGGATTCTTGCATCCTCATGGATAAGATTCTGGATTATTTCAGCACTGTTATCTGTTGACCCGTCATCAATGCATATAATCTCTATTTCGTCCAAAGTCTGCGCACGGCACGTGCTTAAGCATTCGACTATGCTTTGAGCCCCGTTGTATACCGGAATGATAATTGATACTTTTATAGAGGACATCTTATGTGATTCCTTTCGGCATGGTAAAATTTGCAAATTAAGCTACCCTTATAAATGCAAAAGTTCAGGCTGCACAACAGATAAGCGAATACTGTTTCCTATATGATACAAGGGTAAATATTGTCAGTTCTTCAAATCGTATTATAGTAAACGCCGGGGATGTTGTCAAATGCAATATTCCCGGCATGCTTTGTATTGTGTTTTTACTATTAACGACAATGCGTTTAATCCCTAGCTCGGTTAGTCTGATACCCTGTATACAGTGAGATCCTCTATGGCATCAAGAATCCAATCTATAGTCGCACGTATGCCAGGTTCATGTCCTTTTATGCCATAGTCATCCATATCTTATTTCAAAAGCTCTTGTCCTTCAGAAAACAGACTATACTAAGCCTCCTTGTTTGAACCTTCAGTCCGTTTATATAACTCAAGTTTTTTCTGCTTCCATTATATTGCCGGTCATATAATGGTCATATGCCATATGAACAGGAAGGTAAATGACCTGTATCTCCGCAATCTGCTCCTTTACTCCATTCAGCTGGAGATTCCATATGATTTGCTGGCAGCAAGCTTGTCATTATGGCTCCTGTATACTGTAGCCAGTTCACTGAAACCAGCCTGTATATGGCATTGTCAAAGTCATAAAGAGTGCCTGAATCCGTATCCGCATAGGTGTAGGAATTTTTCCTGTCGGTAATTCATGGTTGCGCCGTCATAGCTTGCGTTGCAGGAAGAAAATGATATCTCAGAATACTTTTCCGTGCAGCCCGGATCTTTGGATTCGGACTCGTCCTTGCACCATGTCTGGAAATCAGTATAGGAATATGAGTTCATGTATGTTTCAAACTTGCGGATAGCATCACTAAGTGCCTTGACATCGTCATCTGTCATGTCGCTGTCAAAAAGCGTATTCCTCATGTCGTCAAAGGCTGATTTATTTGCCTGTTTTATATAACACCGACAAAATTACTGGACAATTTGACTGCCAAAAGCGACCCTTGAATTGGATCCATTGTCTTATACTGATGTTGAGGGTGCCAAAAGTCGAGTTTTTTTCAGCGTATGCAGGCCATTAGTGCT
>JAJPZA010000103.1 GCA_021204625.1 Clostridia bacterium
CTCTGAGCAGAAGCATCAGGGTCGTGAGGCGTTGCTGCCCGTCTATCACCTCCATCTGCTTGGAGTTTTTGAACGTGACTATAGGGCCGAGGAAATACTCTTCGTCAGGATTGAACAAATCATCCCTGCCTTCGGGGAAAGCGAAGAAGAAAAGGTCGTCCCACAGCGTTTTGCATTCGTCCTCACCCCAGGCGTATGGGCGCTGATAGTCAGGGATGAGGAAGGTATACTTTGTCCCTTGGAAGAGACTCTTCACGGTTTTTTGTTCGATGTTCAGGTTTGCCATAACATTTTGGTGTTAAGTTAAGCTGCGAAGCCTTACTGCTCCTCCTTGAAAGCCAGTGCGCCTTGGAGGTCGAGGTAGATGAGAACCGGGTCGAAGCCCTGAACAAGATAGAAAAGTATCTCGCCCGCGGGGTAGGCCCATCGGTAGCCTTTCTCCATTTCCTCGGGCTCGCCGAGCATCACCGTGAGGGAGTCGAGGAAGGCGTTAGCGTCGATGTACTGCGGCGTCACGGTGACTTTGTAAACAGTTCTCGACTTTCGGCTGTAGTCCGCCTTGAGATACATGTCGTGGCCGCAGACTGGTCCCTTGTAAATATAGTAGTTCTCGTCGCCTTTCTTCTTTTGCAGCTTGAAGCGAGGCTGGAGGCTCGAGGTGAAATCCGTGATGTTTCCCTTGATGGGTATGCCGAAGAAGGCGAGATGCTCGTCGGTCTGTGCCTCCTCTTGTGCGGCCGTCGCCTCCTCTTGTGCGAAGGCTCCCGCCGCGAGCCACAGGGCGGCGGCCAGAAGGCCTATCCTTTTGATGGTTTTCTTCATGGTTGTATGGAAATAGTTAACGAGTTACATCTGGGTGACGAACCACTGAGTGATCTGCCGGTAAAGGTGTTTGCGCGTGTTCCCGCCGCTTATGCCGTGATTTCTGTTGGTGTATGTCACTTCCTTAAAGTCCTTGTCCGCCTGGACCAGCGCCTCGGTGTACTCCGCCGTGTTGCGGAAGTGCACATTGTCGTCGGCGAGTCCGTGGCAAATCAGTAGGTTTCCGCTCAAACGCCCTGCCCTCGTGACTGGGCAGTCGTTATATCCGTCGGGATTCTCCTGAGGTGTGCGCATGAATCGCTCGGTGTACACGCTGTCATAATAACGGTAGCACGTCACAGGCGCTACTGCCACGCCCGCGGCGAACACGCCCCGCCCCTCGCTCATCGCCATCAGTGCGCAGTAGCCCCCGTAGCTCCAGCCCCAGATGCCTATGCGCTTGGCGTCGACGTAAGAGAGCGTGCCGAGATACAAGGCGGTCTCTACCTGATCCTCCGCCTCCATCTTGCCAAGCCTCAGGTAAGTTTGTTTCTCGAACGCCGCTCCTCTGCCGCCAGTCCCGCGGCCGTCAACGCAGACGCTGATAAATCCCTGCTCGGCCAAATATTGTTCGAAGGCGCAGCCGCCGCAATTTCCCGTATTCCAGCTGTCAACGACCTGCTGACTGCCGGGCCCGCTGTATTGGAACACGACGACGGGATACCGTTTCCCCGGGTCGAAGTCCGCGGGCTTGACCATATAGCCGTTAAGCTCCGCGCCGCTTTGAGTGACGAACGTGAAGAACTCCTTCGCGCCCACGTTTTTCTGCGCCAAGTCGTCGAGGATGTCCTGATTGTCCAGTAATGTCTTCAAGGTTTTTCCGCTTGCGTCGCAAAGAGTAGTGACGGGTGGCGTGTTGAGATTGCTGTACACGTTAAGGAAGTAGCCGAAGCTCTTGCTGAACGTCGCCGAGTTAGTGCCTTGCTGGCTCGAGAGCTTCGTCACTTTTCCTTTGGCGTCCGACTTGTAGACGGCGCGGTAGAGCGGCCCCTCCTGTGTGCTTTGATAGTAGCAAGCCCCAGTCTTCGCATCGTAGCCATAGAAGTCCGTCACCACGAAGTCGCCGTCCGTCGCCTGACGCTTAAGGTTTCCGTTCAGGTCGTAGATGTAAATATGGTTGAAGCCCGAGCGTTCGCTGCACATAGCGAAGCCCCCGTCGAAGAACTGCATTTGGTTGTAAGCATCCTCTCCGATATATTTGTCCACATTGTCACGCACCGCGAGCGTGCACTCCGTGCTGCGGGGGTTGGCCATATAGATGTCCATGCGGTCTTGGTGCTTGTTCAGTGTGACGACCGCCAGTTTCGTCTCGTCGCTTGTCGGGAAGATGCGGGCGATGTATCCGCCCTCGTCGAGCGGCACCTTCATCGTGCGGGTCTGGTGGCTCTTGATGTCGAAGCTCATCACCGAGACTTTGCTGTTCGCAGCCCCCGCCACGGGGTACTTATACTCGTACGTCGCGGGGTACGTTGCGTAGTCTTCAAGCTCGGGCTCCAGGCCTTTGTAAAGAGAAAACGAATAAAGCGGCACATCAGTCTCGTCATATCTTATCCAGCACAGCAGGGTGTTGTCCGACGTGAAGCAGAGCGAGCGGTCGTTCACGAACTCTTCCTCGTTCACCCAGTCGGGCTTCCCGTTCACGACCTTGTTCTTCTCGCCGTCTTTCGTGACCTGGCTCTCGCTGTTGTTAAACAAAAGTTTCACGAGATAGATGTTGCAGTCCCTGACAAAGGCGACCATGTATCCGTCGTCGCTCCATACGGGGCATTCCTGCGGGCCTCCGTCGCTGAGGGTCGAGAG
>JAJPZA010000032.1 GCA_021204625.1 Clostridia bacterium
AGCCGCAAGCAATGCTTTTGGTCTACAAATCGACCAAAAGCAGCTTGTTGGGGGTGTCCCCCAAACCCCTTTGAACGACACCTGCGGTGTCGGGCTGCGCGTTTCTGCAAAACGTTTGTGCGGCTGTCGCCATATTTTTATCATACGTCATATGTAATTCTTTTGCTTTTTCTTATTTGCCAGATTGCAGATTTTCAATTTGCAGCTAAAACAGCATTTTCAAAATGCAAATTTAAAAATTTCTGCCAGCAGGAAATTTCGAAATGAAATTTTCGAGATATGTTCGCCGCGCCAAATGGCGCAATGGCGGAATCACAGAATTTTCAAAATGAAATTTTCGCGATGCGCTCGTCGCATCAAACGAGACATAAGCGCAATCATGGAATCATCAAAATGCTTTTCTCTCGAATCACTCGTCGCGTTAAACATCGGAATAGCGGAATAGCAGAATTTTCAAATTGGATTTCTCTCGAATCGCTCGGCGAGTCAAGCGACGCATTAGCGGAATCGCGGGATTTTCAAAATGGATTTCTCTCGAATCGTTCGGCGAGTCAAACGACGCATTAACAGAATCACAGGATTTTCAAAATGGATTTCTCTAGATATGTTCATAGCCTTAAACTATGCAACAGCGGAATCATGGAATTTGCAAAATAGGTTTCACTCGATACGCTCGTCATGTTAAATGACGCAACAGCGAAATCATAAAATTATCAAAATGAATTGCTCTCGATACGTCCATTGCGTCAATCGACGGAATAGCAGACTCATTAAACGCTCAAAATGGATTTTCTTGAAATGTTCACTGCGCCAAATGGGGCAACAGTGGAGGTATGGGATTCAAAGATTAAATTTCATTTTGCCTATGTTAGACTGACAAGAAGCACGGGTTTTATATCCACGCTTATGCGGATAGAAACACATGATGAGGTGAACTCTCTTTTGACATTTGAAGATGAACGTTTTACCATAATACGGAACAGATGGGAAGCAAAAATCCCCAAAATTCCTATTACGAGAAGCGGGAAAGCACCAAAAATGAAAATGCGGCAAATGTTGCAAACGGACAAATCCAAGATGGGATTGGAGAAATATTTTGATTTGCAGATGACGTATATAAAGAATCGCGAAGACACTATCCGCCATCAAGATAGTAAGGGCATAGATTCCCTGACGAGGGAGGACAATTTTCCTTTAACATATGCCGCCTTCCAGGGCACTCATGCGTCCTCCGCGCCGCCATGCGCCGCCTCCGCCCCCTGTCTCCCCTTTATAGAAATCCCGCTATGCCCGTTAATTTGAGCGTAACGGCAATAACAGTTTGCGCGACGACAATAACAGTTCCATGCCAGCACTGATTAGATGCCACATTCACAGGTGCGCGAATGACGCATTGCCAGCATGAGTGTCGTATGAATATCATCGTATATATCGGCACGGCTTGCCCCGTGCCTACCCCAAATGCCGCCTTTAGGCGCAGTGCGCCCTTTTACGTTCAAGTTGTAATAAAGAGGCTATGATTGTCCGTGCTTCCATTGCGGGGTACTCCGTTATATGCGTGAAGCCAAAATTAAAAGCGATAAGAATACTACGATTTTCGTGTTTCTGTTACAGTTAAATCAAAGGGTCACTTTGACCCCTTGATTTATCCGTAACGCAATTTCCTATTCCGCCGCCCTTTTTGCCGCCTGCCTGCGGTACGACTTCTGGCGGCAGGCGTTGCTGCAGAACCTCGCGTCCGAGCGTGTTGGCGTGAATTTCCTTCCGCACTCCTCGCAGTTTCTGGCATTGAGCCTGCGGCGCTCCATGCGCCTCTGCTCGTTCAGGCGGGCCTGCCCAATCTTCCCGCAGGTATAGTAGTTGCAGTATTTCTTGGTCGAAACCAGCGTGTAAAACCTCCTTCCGCAGCCAGCGCAGGCGATTTTCCGCACCGGGCATTTGTAAATCATTCCCGCCTCCGCATACTCGTCATAGCACTTTTTCAGCATGTCCTGGTTCTGCCGCTCCCACTCGTCATTGGCCTGCCGCATCGTCACGCGCCCCCTTCCTTATCTCCGCCGCCCTGCGGTTGTTGGCCTCATGGCGGCATGACTCGCTGCAGTATAGCATGTACGGTCGCGACGGCGTGAAGCTCCTGCCGCAGACCGGGCAGGTTTTTTCGGGCGCGGGCTTCCTCTCCTTCTGCCGCCGGTAGTCCTTCTGGCGGCATGAGGGGCAGCAGTATTTCGCGTGGTAGTTGCCGGCCGTGAACGGCTTGCCGCAGAACTGGCATATCTTGTCAAACGACGTGCCATGCACGACCTCGCCGCGCTTGTCCCTCTGGTATCGCTCACGGCTGCGTGCGCGTTCCTTTTTTAGGCGTTCCTGCTCTACGATTTCCTCTGGCGTAGGCTCTGGCGTTGGGAATTCGCAGTCTCCGACGAACTTCAGGAATATCTCGACTTCCTGAGTCCTCTCGCCGTCAACTTTCTCGGGCGTGTGGACGACGATCCTGTCTACAAACTCGTTGATCATCGGCGTGGTCAGCTCCGAGAAGTCAGTGTATTTTTCCGCGAGTGCTAGGAACTGCGCCACGCGGTCCGTGTCCTCGTCGAAACTTGCCAGCTGGTCCTCGGCCTCGCCGATTGCCGCTTTCAATGCCGCCTGCTCGGCCT
>JAJPZA010000129.1:0-762 GCA_021204625.1 Clostridia bacterium
GTCTACAATTCCCTGGCGGCAATCGCCATTTGCCACGCGCTCGGTATCCGGAAGGAGGTCATTGCGGAGGCGCTGACGCATGTCTCTGTCAAGGGCAGGATTGAGCTCGTGCCGGTGTCGAAGCGTTATACACTGATGATTGACTATGCACACAATGCGATGGCACTCGAAAGCCTGCTGACGACACTGCGCGCCTACCGGCCGGGGCGGCTGGTCTGCCTGTTCGGCTGTGGCGGGAACCGTGCGAAATCCCGCAGATACGAGATGGGCGAGGTGTCCTCGCGTCTGGCCGACCTGACCGTCGTAACCTCGGACAATCCGCGCTATGAGGAGCCAATGGACATCATCGAAGACATCCTCGTGGGTGTGCACAAGGCGGACGGGGAGTACGTGACGATTCCGGACCGCAGGGAAGCCATCTTCTACTGTATGCAGCACGCGCAGGACGGCGATATCATCGTGCTCGCAGGCAAAGGTCACGAGGACTATCAGGAGATCCGAGAGGTGAAGCATCCGATGGATGAGCGTGTGCTGATCCGGGAGATCCTGCAGGAGCACCCCGAGCTGCGAGAAGCTAATGATTAAAAGCTGATTACACAAATCCATCTCCCCATCCTAGGCAAAAGCATCCGTGAAGTATTTTGCTTAGGAAGGGATTTCCATAAAAATTTAATAAAGCTTGCACGAAACGATAGGAACGCAAGGAAAAAATTCCTGCAAGCTTAAATTGGGTATTTAATCAACTAAGCCGCCATTTACATT
>JAJPZA010000129.1:772-2654 GCA_021204625.1 Clostridia bacterium
TAACGTAAGATATGATTGCCTAGGACTTTTAGTAACCTACAGGCGGCCTACAGCTTTTGCCCGTTTGCGCTGTTTCCGGCGCTGTTCGCGTCAGGTTGATTGACACGCAAATCGGGAGCGGATATGATAGCATCAAGAGAAAATAGGAGGGAATGCAGTATGAAAAGTAAAGTGGTAAGTATCTTATTGGTGGGTGTTCTGGTGGCGGGACTGGCCGGATGCGGACAGCAAAGCGCGGAGAATGGCGCGGAAACACAGGGCGGTTCAGGCAGCACGGAGCAGTCGAGCGAGTCGGAAGAGTCGGAGGAGGAACTGGACGAGTCCACCCTGCGGAGTGATTTCACGGAGGAGGAACTGGCGGACGGACAGGCGAGCTTCCGGGTGTCGCGCCACCTGTGGGTGGATGCGGAAATGACCCCGGCCGACGTGTACGCGGACGGGTTTGCCTCGTATTATCTGGAAACAGCCTATCAGGAGGGCGACATGGAGGAATTTACCGCCAACCCGACCTTGTTCGGGCATCCGCAGGAGGATTTCTTCCAGCTTCTGTCGGATATTATGGGATTTTCCATCACCACGGATCTGCTGGAATGGAATGAAACGGACGATCAAATGTCTGGATCTACGATAGACATTGTCGATGAGAATGGGAATCCGTATTATGTATCTGTCAACTACCAGACGGATGCCACCCTGACCGACCGGTATGCGTATAACTCTATCCTGTATAACGAGGATTTTAACCATATCAATCTCGCAAATGACGCATATGGCTGCAGCGTTTACCTGCCGCCGGAGGAAAATGACGATACACCGTTGCTGACCGATGAGGAGATCGCGGATTGGACGGAGACGCTTGAAAATCTGACCGGCCGCGAGATCAGTGATATCTGGGATGTCACACAGGTGACGGAGGACAAGCTGGAGGTGGCTGGTTCTACGGATGACTATGTCAATTGGGATTTGGGTACGGTGGACAGCTATCAGTTTTATTATGATTTGGACGGATTGCCCGTTGACCATCTGGATCTGGAATATGCCCTGCGTCTGGGGAATCCCGAGCCCTACGCGGATGACACGGATATGTCCGGCAATACCCTGCACGCGGCCAACGAACTGCCACTGCAGTTTATCACGGATGGTACCCGTGTGCTTTATCTGGTTGTGAGGGACCTTTGCCGTCCGGGTGAGGTCTACCGTGAGGCACAGTCGATCATCTCCCCATCCGAGATCCTGCCCGTCGTGGAGGAATATTATCCGGAGAGTTCGCTGACGGCAAACGTGACGATCACGCAGGTGCGTCTGGTCTATGCCCCGTATTTTACGGATCCGGATGATGGCGAGATTCGCAATGCCTATTGCCCGGTGTGGAAGGTGGTTACTTATGATGAGAGAATTGATAATTCCTCGATGTTTGTCTTTGACGCGGTGACCGGGGACACGCTGGTCTATGGCGGGGCGATACCATCCAATTAGGCTGTGGGGCGGGTTGTAAGTGACGTGGTAAGTGGGGACATTTTGGCTCAGGATGAAGCACTGCCTTAAAAATAATTCTGTTGAACCTCATGTCTGCCGGACAGGTTGTACGAATGTTAATGGCAGAAGCATGATTGAAAAAATGGTAGAAATCAGGAACCATGCAAATACAGGAATAGGTATATGTAGGGAGGAATCAGGATGAAGCGTAAAGTAGTAAGTGTTATTTTAATCATTGCCCTGGTGGCAGGTCTGGCGGGCTGCGGCACGCAGGATGCAGATGATCATCTGGAACAGGAGACCGAGACGGAAGACTACGTGGATCCGTCCACCTTGCGCACGGATTTTACGGATGAGGAGCTGGCGGACGGGCATGCGGACTTCCGCGTGTCGCGCTATCTGTGGG
>JAJPZA010000155.1 GCA_021204625.1 Clostridia bacterium
TACTTGTGCACGCCGTTGTAGCACTGCCTCTCGCAGACCTGGCATGCGATGCAGAGATCCGGGTTTCTTACAACTTCGTATTCAGCGGGAATGTATGTGTCCATCAGTCAATCCCCCCGTCTCTTAAAGTATATATCACAGGCTCCCCGCCGGCCGGCGAGAATATTTTGTCCACTTCCGGCTCTATGACCCTTATGCCGCACTCCTCGGAGGATATATAAGCCATATCCCCTTTTTCTGCGCATACCATGGAGCGGAGCTTCAGCCTGTCGTTGAGGGCCATGAGCCCTCCTGTGAATCCGAATATAATGGAGAACGGCCCGGTTATGAGGAGCGGGGCGAACGCCTTTCTAAGGAAGGTCTCCTGCCTCTTGTCATCCTCCGTCTTCTCTTCTATCGTGGACCAGAAAGACGCCGCAATTACCTTTGCAACTTCCTGAAGGGTGAGGCCCTTCACACGGAGAAGATAGTCTATTATGTACGTTATGACCTCTGTGTCCGTCTGGAGCGTGCACTTGTATCCGAACATCTCGATGTAGCGCCTGTTGGCGTCATAAGAGGATATCTCGCCGTTGTGCACAACGGAATAATCCAGCAGGCCGAAGGGATGAGCTCCTCCCCACCATCCGGGGGTGTTTGTGGGATATCTGCCGTGCGCAGTCCATGCATATCCGGCATACTCCTCATCCAAAAGATAGAACTTGCCTATGTCCTCCGGGAATCCCACGCCCTTGAAGATGCCCATGTTCTTTCCGCTGGAAAAGACGAAGGCCCCCTCTATCTCCACGTTGATCCTGTTCACGCACTTCACAACGTATGACTCCTCGTCCAGGTGGGAGTTTGCGAGCTTCTTTGAAAGGGGGTACAGGAAGTACCTGTATATGAGGGGCTGGTTGGTGACGCCCCTGGTCTTTCTGGTCTTTATCTCGGATGAGTACACTATCTCAAAATGGCGTATGAGGAAATCCTCTGTGTCCTTCTTGCTCTGAAGGTCATTGTAGAAGAGATGGAAGGCGTAATACTCCTTGTAATCCGGATATATTCCGTACCCTGCGAAGCCGCCGCCCAAGCCGTTTGACCTGTCATGCATGGTGGCTATCGAGCGTATTATCTTCTCACCGGACATCCTCTTCCCGCTTCTGTCTATGATACCGCTCACGGCGCATCCGGAAGGAATTCTCACTTCCCCTTCCAGCGGAGCTGTCTTGATTTCCAAGTCATTAAGCAACATAAACGCACCTTTTCAGCCTGTGATTGGATTGAGCTCTGCTCTCTCAGCTACGCACAATATTATATTTATTTGCGGATAGATAGTCAAGCATAATCGCTTTTTGCGCACCCCCTCCAATGCCCCCTTGCCCTTCAGTTTTTATGATACAATGTATAAGCTGCGCTTATACAAAATCCATATCCGCTTTGCGCTGTTTCCCATTCACATCCTCATGAAAATTCCTTTCATCCGTCTGTGCAATCCGCCCAAAACCCGCCGGCGGCCCTATACCATGACTTGCCAGAGAGCAAGACAATCTGCAGAAAGGCCATGGCTCCAAAAGCAAGAGATCTGCATTGCATGGCAAAGGCGTGTGCTGGAAGACTTGGAATGATGCTTGGCGATTTCCCTGGCAGTATGCTCTAAACAGACAGGCTCCCTGCATTTAGCAGAGAGCCTGGAATTGGTATTCATAATTGGTATTGGGAATCAGGAGTAGTCATCAAAATTTTCGGGCCACTCGACGGATGAGTCATATTCGTACGAAACAGTTATATCAACTTCATAAATATCTGAACTGTAAAGTTCATCATCCCGATAGTAATCATCAGAAAAGTAACATGTTACTCCAGTAATGACACCATCTGTGAATATAACCTGCATGGTCGTACTGTATACGTATGAATATGAATCGCCTGATTCTGTCATGTCACCGTTGACAATGTAGTAGATTGATCCATCTTCGCCCTTAACTGTAAGAGACAAGTCATCCGCAGAAAACTCAACCCTGTCAATTTTTTTTATAGCCTCAACTATATAAAGGTTCACGTCTGCTTCAGTTGAAAGATTGGAAGGATCATCTACAAGCTGTGTAACAAAATCATAGAAACTGAAATATTTGGCATAGTCACTATACCATCTGTCGGAACTGCTGTAACTAGATGCACTTTTTCTGCTGCCACTGTCATAATATCTTGTAATGCTGTCTGTTCCTTTCACAAAGTAGTAAAGATCAGAATCGGACCAATCGTCATCCGGTGTATATTCGTTATACAGCATATATGCTTTGCCATTCTCAGAATCATATGAAGCAATATAATTCAAAGAATGCTCATACTCATCATTATATGATTCTATACAATTAAATGCAATTGTGAATGACCCGTCATAAGCCAACGTATCAGTCATGTAAGTCTTAAAGTTAGCGTAGTCAGAGGCCTCAGGCTCCCTCTCATCAAAAGTGCCGGAGTCTCCGCAGGCTCCGAAGACGCACACCGCTCCTACGGCACAGCAGGCAACTGCAAGCAAAGCTGCCTTAAGCATTGTTTTCTTCATTAGTCAATCTCTCCCCAAGCTGCCCGCAAAGGCAGTTTTTAGTATATATACAATTTTACAATAAGGGGGGGGGGGGGGGGGGGGGGGAGTGGG
>JAJPZA010000113.1 GCA_021204625.1 Clostridia bacterium
CACCGTACTTTTTCTCGCAGAGCCTGATAAACATATCCTGCTTCCGCCACTCATCATCGATCCATAAAACATTATACATGATCTTATCCTCTATAAATTGGTAAATAAATTCGCACAAAAACCGGCGTAGCCTCGGGATCACTGATCTCAAAGTCCCCGCCATAATGCTCGACTATGTTCTTAATCCGATACCCTCCGATACCGGTTCCCGCCGTCTTGCCGGCCTTCTCACTTAGTAGGCCGTACCTTTCTTTTGTCATTCCCTTTGGAAAAGGCTTTCCATTGTTCCAGAATTCGATGACCGCCATGTCGCGCTCCCAGTCAGCACTGAGAGAAATGCGCAACATATAATCTTCCCTGTCATGGTCAACGAAGCCATGTGTCTTCGCATTCGATACCAAATTCTGAACAAGGTCATCTAAATCCTCGGGGGCAATATATATTATCATATCTTCCTCCGGTGCCTTAACCGCGCTTTCACTTAGATCTTCCCCGTCAATTAACACCTCAAGAGAATACTGGGAATCCGTTGAAATGTGTGTGTCGAGGAAGTGACGGAAATATTCTGTCAAGCTGGTCGACTTCGGTGTCCCGAACTTATCTTCTTGGGTAAGTCTGTCAAGAGATGCCGCCAATGCGTCAATAGCCGAATCCAAACTATCAAGAATTATTTCATCTTCTGCGGACAATTCTTCCGAGCAACGAAGGAGTTCGCTACAAGAACGAATCTGGCGAAGATACGGCTTCATGTCATGTCTGCGCATCCTCACTTCCTTGATGTATTCCTCTTTCATCCTGTCTATTATTTCTTGAAGACCCATTTCCTTGGCTTTACCCAATAGATAGGTTGATTTCCCTTCGCTGACAAGAGCATTCTGTCGAGAATTACTGTCAGAATCGTTTAGGGGTGGAAAATCAATCCGAACCAACTTGAGAGTCTCATGAGAAATACGCGGAAACGAGGAGCCAGAGACAGGAATGTCTTTTTTCTTGCCAAGTTCCATAGCAAGATAATTAATGCTAATGTTCTCATATTTAAGAGAATAAGCATTTACGTATGAATTAAGGAATATCGGATGCACTTTCGACGCGTCGCACCATGCGATCCTTATCCTATCTCCGACAGTATTCATCAACAATGCCGGGCAAGTAAGTTTTTTTGTCTCACTTAAATCATCGGACATCTCGAGTCTTTCGATTTCAATCTCATTGTCTGTCCATTCCATCGGTATGTCCTTAATGCGGACAATTCTTCCCTCTGTGTCATCAAATTTTTTCTCCGTCAGGACAGGGACCAGTATCTCCGAAAGTGACAAAATATCAAACCCTTCCCTATACTCAGAAATCGCGGCCTGCACATGGGCATAAATGTAAAGTGGAACATCGAATGAAAAGAAATTTTCTGCAATCTCATCCTTGTCCACGCTGATACTGTTCTCTCCATCATGAAGATATGCTTCATAAACCGCGTCCACATCAAGACCGTCGACGATTTTTGAGTTTAATTTGATTGACATTTTAGACGCGTCGACCATTCGGATTTTTCCTCCGACTTGTCTCCCTTTCTTAAGGACAAGCAACGCCAGCGGAATGCCGGTACCGTAAAGCAGCCGTTGCGGAAGCAGTATGACGGCATCAAGGAAGTCCTCTTCTATTAATTTCTGCCTAAGGTCTCTAATACTGAAGGCATCAAAAAGAACCCTCGTGGGTACAAAAGTAAAAAGCACTCCATCATCATTAGTCATAGAGTCAAATTTCTCCATCGCCAATGTTCCGAGGTCTATCGATTTTCCGTTACTATTAATTTTGTAGATCTGTGGATTGGCTATAACGACATCAAACCTTCCAACTTCTCTTTCGAGCAATTCGTCCGGACTGATATATTCCAACGGCAGATCTCTGTCACATAAAGACAAATAGAGCGAAATGAAATTACACAAGTCGGAATTTATCCCTATTCCCATAAACGACTTATATTCAGAAACGGTCTTGGCAAATGGAATAAAACCGTTCTGGAACAGTCCAAGAACATTTTTCCCGTTATAATTCACTATATGTGAGGCAAGCTCAAAGAATTCAACCGGAGAATCAAGGTATAAGGCGGCATGCCCGCTATTTTGAATAACGACATCAAAAAAATCGCATGATTCGGATATGTCCTTCTTGCCGGAGATCAAGTCCGAAAGAAATTCAATCGCAACCTTTGGTACACGTCCATATGAAAGTTCTGAAAGAGAATTATATACCGTCCTATATAGCGAATCCGACTCCGGAAGGGATATGCAGAAATACAGGGTCTTGTATGCATCAATTCGACTAACGCCCAACCCCTCGGCGACCTGTTTAGATATAATGTCTGTGTCTACCCTGAAAAAAACGCCGGACCCTACTACATCCATGAAATCGCCAACTATATTGGCGAGTTCCCGTCTTTTATTCTTATACCTCTTAGAGAACTTAAATGACATAGCATTCTTTTTAAAAAGATACAACAATGCCGCCGTACTTGAATATGAATAATCCTTGAGCTGATTATTGTACTTTGATAACTCGGAAATGAGGAGTTTCCATGCGTTTTTCTGCGATTCGGTCATGTTGTCGGCGATATTTGCAATCTGTGTCATACGCAAAG
>JAJPZA010000197.1 GCA_021204625.1 Clostridia bacterium
CCTTAAATCCACTTTAAATATTTTCAAAACTTTTCGGGCCATGTGGGAACATTTGAGGGATTTTTATATACCTTTGCAGCGTTGTTTAAAACGCACCGACAATGAAAGTCTCAGTCTACCTTAAGAAGTGTTCCCCGTCGACCTCGAACGTATGCTTCCGGGTTCGCGAGAAGAATGTCGACATCAAGACTGTTTCGCCCCTTATAGTGCAGGACAAGTACTGGGACGCCGACTCCCTCAGCTACAGACGCACGACGGCCATTCCTGCTGCTGAACAAAAGCGACTGCCCAGACAGATTGCATCCATCGTCGAGCGTGCCGAGAGAACATTCTCGGACAAGGCGGACGGCAAATGGATGAAGCAGGTCATCAAGGATGCCCTGCATCCTGCTCTCGCATTCGAAAGAGAACACCCCAATCTTCTCGACCGCCTTAATGAGTACATTGAGAAATACGACGGCTCGGAAGGGGGAAAGAAGCACATCAATGCCTTCATGCTTAAGATGTCCCGTTATCATGACTACAATCGTGAGATCTTGGGTGACAGCGATTTCACGCTCTTTGTCGAAACCCTGACGTTGGAACAGATGAACGATTTCCGGGATTATATCATAAATGAATACATGTTAAGCCGGGAATATCCTGACTTTTATGCCTCCCGCTCTGCATCCCCCAGTCATAAGCCAAGGCCCCTGTCCAACACGACCGTAATCAACATCATGAACATGTTCTGTATTTTCATGAACTGGTGCAGAAAAATGAAGTATTCCGACAACAATGTCCATGAGGAGTACGGCTGCAAATTGCCGACCTACGGCGATCCATTCTACCTCACATCTAAAGAAAGGAACATCCTCTACGACGCGGACCTTGATGACAGCCCTAAACTGGCTTTAATCCGGGACATCTTCGTGTTCCAATGCTATGTGGGCTGCCGAGTCGGGGATCTTTTCAGGCTGACAAGAGACAACATCATAGACGGATTCCTGGAATACGTGCCGCAGAAGACGAAGAAATGTCGGGCGAAGACTGTCAGAGTTCCCCTGCACCGGAAGGCTCTGAATATATTGGAACGGTATGATCCGAATACGGACAGCTTGTTTCCATTCCTGCCAGTACAGACTTACAATGAGGGCATACGGAAACTGCTGAAGCACTGCGGGATAGACCGCATGGTGACCATCCTCGACACACACGGCTACGGCACCGTACAAAAACCCCTTTACGAAGTGGCCACCAGCCACACGGCCCGCAAGACGTTTATCGGCAACCTTTACAAGAAAGTGCCCGACCCGAATCTGATTGCCGCCATGTCAGGCCATGTGGACAACAGCAGTGCTTTTGCCAGATACCGCACTATAGACGATGACACGAAACGCAGACTCGTTGAAATGATAAACTAAGAATAAGGAAAAAGAATATGAAAGTGACCGCATTCATCAGAAAGACAGCCGCCAAGAACAACGTGACGGATCTGGCGCGGGTCTATTTCCGGGTAAGGGATAAAGGCGGCGTGGACATAAAGGCCGCTAGCGAGCTGTCCATCAGCCCCAACCACTGGAGCGCAGAGAGGCAGGGCTACAAACCCCGTGTCGCCCTAGTGTCGGAAGAGAAACGGATGAACTTCGACATGGAGGTCCAGCGACTGACACATCTGATCGCCAAAGAATACCACCGGGGTGTGGACGGGACCTGGCTTCAGGAACTGATCGAGGAATACCATCATCCCGGCATCAATGCGGGAAACGACGACAAGGAAGACCGATATCTACTCTCATACCAGATTCAGAAATACATTGACGAGACCCCGCTTGCCCGTGAAAGCCAGAGATACCATCTTGATAATCTGAACAAGGTCCTGCGCTATGAACGATTCCACCAGGATATCCTGCACCAACGAGGCTTCCACCTTCGCATTGACACCCTAACGGCTAATGATATCAGGGACTTCAAGCTCTGGATGCAGGAGGAGTACCGATATGTGGACAAGTACCCGGAGTTCTATAAGAACGAGACACGTCGCAACGTCGAACAAAAACGCTCCGAGAACAGCATGTCTGAGATTCTTTACCATTTTCGCACCGTTATTAAATGGTGCATACGCCGCGGCGTGACGAAAAACAACCCTTTTGACCAATATCATATTACACAGCCCATGTACGGCGACCCCTTCTACCTCACTCTGGAGGAGAGAGACAAGGTCTATTATGCCGACCTAAGCGGTCTTAGCGCGAACTATCCTGTCTATCGGGACATCTTCATGTTCCAGTGCCTGATCGGATGCCGCGTAAGCGATCTTAACAGACTGACCAAGGCCAATGTCGTGGACGGCTGCGTGGAGTACATTCCCCAGAAGACCAAGCATGAACATGCCAATACGGTGCGCGTCCCCCTCAATCGGAAGGCACAGGACATACTTGACCGGCACAAGGACTTGAAGGAAATCCTGCTTCCCCGATTCTCTACCGTCAGTTACAATGAGGCAATAAAGAAAATCCTCAAATATGTGGGCATTAACCGCATGGTCAGAGTCCTGGACCCGAAGACGCGCGAGGACGTTTCAAAGCCTCTGTACGAGGTGGCATCCTCCCACACGGCACGCAAGACTTTCATAGGCAAC
>JAJPZA010000119.1 GCA_021204625.1 Clostridia bacterium
TCGTTTACCTCTGTCAACTCAATCTTGTAGGCGATCCTACTACGGCCGTTCTCGTCTTTCACCTCATCTTCGAACAGCACAAGCTCCTTCTCCGCGATCGGAGAGCCGTCCCAACACGTGCATATAAGTTTCTTGATCTTCCAATCATTGAACACAAGAGCAAAGAATTTGAAGAAATTACTCTCGAATGGATCATCGCAGTTGCAGAGTACCGTCTTTCCGGCAAAGTGGGCCCTGTAATGTCTAAGTTCGTTGGATATGTCATTAAGCTGTGTATAGAATTCGTCCTGTTTGGCCTGTTTGGCCGTGCGGAGACTCGCGTTTCCGCTGCTGTTATTAGTCGTGTCTTTCATCCCATTTGATTTAACTGCCTGCAAATATACGATTTATCTCAAATTTTCCGATTTGATAATAATGTTTGGATTTTTCGGCCGCTGTAGGACAGGCCCGCTGTCCGGGGAATGTCCGGATCTATAGAGAGACTTGAAGAGGAAAGTAAGCCTACCTTAATGCCGAGCAGATCGACAGCTGCTGCTGTGCCTTGTTTTGGCACATCTGCCGTTTCGCGGCCCTGTTTCGTTCATTTCTCCGGATCGACCTCAATATTTCCGACTCGCTTGCTCCATGTTTCATCTGACTGCCCTCTCCGGATCTTCCTGCTTCTCTCCATATCCGCGCCTCTTTCCTTTCGTCTTTAGGTAGAATATTATCGCGGTTGTTTCCTCCGCGCTTATCCTCCGGAGAAGTTTCCCCTCCACAAAGTCTATTTGGGCCTCCATAATATCCTCCACTGCCCGCCTGAACTCTTCGTCCTGCTCTCTCCATGTGTAGAATGTAGATCGGGCTATCCCGGTCGCTTTACAGGCATAGACAATGATTCCTCGACTCTCCGAAAGAGCCTGTAGAAACTTATTCTTTGCAGCATCTTCTTTCATGCCCGTAAAGCTATCACAAAGGCCGTGTATTGAGCGTTATCTTTTAACAAGTGTAGTTATGCCGTAAAGAGAGAATGTGCCTTAAAACCGATTTTACAGGCATTCTCGCGTGTTTCGTGTTTTGGGCTTGAAATAGGGCAGGGCAGGGAGACGCTTGCTCGACTGCCCGCCCCTCCGACTTGCGCTGCACATCTACTTCTGTCCGGACTATTGTCCGGTTAGATTTATGTCAGCATAGCCTAATACCCCTAAAGGGAAGAGCAAGCTCCTATAGTGCCGTCTCCGGTGTCCGATTCCTCCGTCTGGTCTCGATCTCTTCTTTCAGTCTCCGGAGCTCTTCTCTCGCCTCGTCCCTCATTCTGTGGGCCTCCTGTATCTCCGCCTCTATCCTCTTCGTCTCTTCGCTGATTACTCTGGGCAGAACTTCTTCTTTTGGGCCTCTTGAAAGTCGCTCCCACTTCTCGATAAATCTGCTTTTCGGATCATACGTGTATTTGCCCCGACAGGCCCGATTGAGGGCCGCTGTCACATTGATAAGGCAAATGTCTGTAAGGAACTGATCTCGTTCTTGCGTCTCATAGATTCCCGCAATTACGGCAGATGCCGTCTTGAGATCTCGGAGCTCTCTGGGAGACAGAGGGCAGGAAGCACTTGCGGAAGATACCGCGCTGCTCGGTTGTTTTTGTTTGTTCATAATGATAACTTTTTGTGGTTATTGAAATAAGTCCGGCCTGTTTTCCCGGCCGTCCGGTTAGTTGTGTTTCTTCTTGAAGTGAATGAAATAGGTTTTTCGTAGTTGATTTAATCTCGATAATTTATAACTTCATTTTCCGCTCCTATCACTACCTTTTCGCTCTTTTCCTCTCCGGTTATTTCCGGGCAGTGCACGCTGATAAAGGACTCCGCCAACTGCCTCCACTTCTTTATCCATCTGCTTTGAGGGATATACTTGTAGTCCGTCTTGCACACATTGTTCACGGCCTCAAAAGCGTTAATGATACACACGTCCTGAATGAAGTCCAGACGCTCCTCTGTGTCCGCTATCTGATCCGCAAGGAGTCCGGCTATCATGTTTTCGCAAAGCTCTCTGGAGGTGAGAGGGCAAAAGCTCTCCGCCCCAGATTTTCCTCTTTCGTTCTGCTCCCCGGTGACTTTCATTTCCTCCTTGTCTTACGTTCCTTGCCGGAGGCCGCTGCCCTCCCATTGCGGCCGGGCATTAGTCCGGACTCGGACTTTCTCTCCATCCTCTGTTCCCATTCGTAGGCTGCCCTGTCCAGAACTTCCCGGAATCGTTCCTCTCTCTCATCCTCCTCTCGCTCCTTTTCTTTCTTCTCTTTCTCGATTATCTCCGGAGCGTAGTCCTCGATATACATTTCTGTCAGCTTCTGCCATTTCTCAAAGAGCCGCTTCCCTTTAGGCCTGTACTTATAGCTTCTGTCGTAGCCGTTGTTTATAGCTGTCATTCCGCTGTAGATGCAGAGATCGCAGATAAACATCCTCTTCTCCTCATCGTCTTTCGCCACGTCCAGAACAAACACGGCCAATGAATTTGCCAGATATTCCCTCGGAGTGAAGATCTGTCTCGCTCCGGGCTTGCTGTCATTGATATATCCGTCTGCCATTTTAGTGCAACTCAAAGTGAAGTATTCGCTTTCCTGAGTCCGGCCG
>JAJPZA010000061.1 GCA_021204625.1 Clostridia bacterium
AAAGCAACATCACCTGCGTGACGGACTTGTGCTAGTAATTTTCCGGGAATTAAGGATTATTATAAACTCTTTTCAGCGATATTAAACACAATTTCAGAAATATTTTAAATTTATTACATAGGCTTTCTTCTTTATTATCCAAAACGTGCATATATACTACACTTTTTCTTTGAAAAAAATTTTTAAAAAAGTTACTCAAATGCCCCGAATCACTTTAATTTTATCCTAAGTGGTCATTTGAGGATGTACACAGGATATTGGTTTTATTGTTCCGAACAGGGCACCTTGCCACATCTGTACTAAATTGCAAGAGGCGGAAGGCACTCTCCCGCCACATGTTGCTCCTGTATTATTCCGTCCGTGGTAAACTCAGCTTCGCCAGTATAGGGTAAGCTTAGCTCCTCTAACTAATGTACTCGCGCACGCACGCGAACATTATTTTACACGCACGCGCGTACACATTGTCCTATAGTATAGTATCCAGTCAAGGTGAGACTGTTATCTCGCTTCCATTATTCACAGCTACGTGATTAGCTGTACAACAAAGCTCTGTTGACATCATACCAGCATGACATCATGTATATGATATCGACTCTGGCCATGTCCAGGCAGCAAAAAAGCCGGGGAGCTTTGTCCCTGGCTTTTTATGCTTTCATGTATGGGTTAGTATATGATGGGTTAGTGTCAGTCTATCTTTGCAGGGCCGCCGTACAGCTTGTCCTTCTCAACACGTGCTATGTACATATTATACAGCTTGGAAGGTCTTACAGCGTTCTCGGAGCCGACACCCTCATACTTCTCTTTGATTTCCTCGTACGTTGCTGTATGAAGGTCTACAGGAGGTTCGTTCAACTCGATGATGCCCCAGTACTCCTTGAAGTTCTCACGCGTTTTGTACATAAACGCATTCGTCTTGTATGTCCAGCTGCAGTAGGACCATCCCATCTTCTGGAGCCAGTCTAACATGATATTCCATTCCCTATCGCCCGTGCAGATACAGAACTCTCCGCTGAGAACCGCACATCTTTTCGGCTGCTCCCAGTTATGCATCGCGCGCATCAAGTTCATTACAAACTTCTGAGGGAGCGGTGTAAGATTATAGAAATGGTATTGGACCGCCACGTTCTCCCAGTTATAGTGTGACAGACGCGCACCGTGGATAGGGAAGGTGAAGTACTCTACTATGATCATGTGGTTCTTGTCGATGGCACGGATGGCTTTGTACAGACGGTCATAGAAGTCGAATGTCAGCTTGCCGGCGAACTTGTGCGGAGCCTTTCTGGTCTCATTAAGAAGGTCATAGCCCATTATTATCTTTCTGTCTTTGTACCTTTCTGCAATCTTTTCCCAGAGAGCTATGGTCTTTGCCTCGTTCTCGGGGTTGCCGTAAAGGTTCCATGACACGTCATCGCCGGAATGGTCATCCATGTTCTGTGAACCGTATGCGCCGTGGAAGTCAATGATTGCCCAGATTTTGTACTTCTCGCACATGTCCAGCGCCCAGTCGAGATACTTGAAGCCGTCCATGCCTTCAAAGTTTCTGTATGAGAAGGGGAAACGGATAATGTTCATTCCAAGGTCTGCGACCTGCTTGAAATCCTCTTCCTGGATGTACTTATCTATGTACAGCTCGCGGAGCTCACGGATCTGGTCCTCGTTGAGGTTGGGATTGGCACGCATGGCGTCCAGGCCGCGCTGCTGGGTGTAAGGCCTGTCCTTTCCGTTTTCGTCCTGCTCAAAGTCTCCGACGGCGCTCACTGCCATCCAGGGCTCCTGGATGAACCAGTTTCCAAAGTTAATGCCGTGGAAGAACACGATGTTGCCGTCTCCGTCATAGAAGTTTGAGCCTACAGCCTGAACGAAGCCTGTAGGATTGTCTATCTTTGCAGGGCGGTTCTTGTTGGGCTTCTTTGTGAACAGAATGATAAGAGCCAGGATGAGGCCGATAAGAAGCACGCCCACAACACAGCCGATGACGATTCCGGCGATAGCGCCGCCGCTCAACAGCATGCTCGTAACCATAATAATATGCTTTCCTCCTTACTACTTGTATCCCGGAAACAGCGCCGCGACCTGAGCCTTTATGCTCCCCCCTGTCTGCCGGCATCCTGTCCGGTGATTATGCCTTTCATTGCCGGAAAACCTGCAGGCACGGGCAGCCCCCTGCCTTATACCAGCAATCCAAATCCGCTTCCAACCGGCAATCTTAAAAGCAAGCTCAATATAATAATAGGATAGAAGGACCGTCAATTTTTGTTCATTTGCTGCTCATTTCACACCTACGTATTCATCACATCTGCTCATTTTGTCTATTTCATGTTCATTTTGAGTCAAACAACCACTTTCTGACAGAAAATGACATCACCGGATGCCGGAGCGCGCAAAAGCCCTGCCGGTGAAGGCAGGGCTCGCTTTGATGAATATGCAGCCATGATCGGGTTTCATGGGAAGGCCGGGTGAATCCGGCATGGCAGGAAATCAGTTCTTCTTCATTCCGAACATGAGGCTTATGCCTGCTGCGACGGCAATGAGCTGGGCGGGCTCAGCGGAAAGAGCGAGACCGTTGTTGAGGCCGATGATTGCGCTGAGTGCAAAGATGAGGTTGATGGACTTGGAGCAGCGCTCCTCGAATGACTCGCCAGCAAGAGCGGCGATGTCCTTATCTGTAAGGAAGGTGTCCTCACGGAGCGTTGCGGCCTCTTCATTCACTGCCTGCAGGAAGTCCGCCGTGATGGCATTGTAGCCGTGTTTTGCGAGAACGTCCAGGGAGGAGGAAAGGTCCGTGCACGGCATAATTTCTGAAAGGAGGGCTTCATCCGAGGCGGATGCTATGACTTCGTTGACGAGGTCAAAATTCTCCTTCGTTGTGGACACTCCATACTGAGCAAGTTTTGCGCTGCAACTGTCATAATCCTTGTCCGCAAAGATTCCTTTGAGCTCATCCCACTTCTGGGAGAGTGCTATGGCATTGTACGCATCTGCGAGGTTCTTTTCGCTGAGAGCCGTTATGCCGCCCTGGTTGAGTGTGATGCGGAGCTTTTCCTTGGACTTTGCGCCGGCAACGGCCTCCACAAACTTCCTTCCGCTTGTAAGCTTCTTTTCCTTGGTCTCCGCCTTCCTGGCCTTTTCATCCGCCTTGATATCCTTGGGAACGAAGCCTTCCGCAACGAGCCACTCCGCCTCATCCCTGAGGGTTTCCGCATAGGGGCGGGTATGGTAGCCGAGCTCATTCTCCGCCTTGGAATAATCGAAGGTGTTGTTGCGCGCGAGGTTGTATACGGCGAAGTTGGTCATGAGAGGCTTCTCTCCCGTCTTTTTGGCCTTCTTCTCCATCTGGTCCGCAAGCTTCCATGCCATCCAGAGCGGAACGTAGAAGTACGGGGTCTTGCATCCGGAGGCTTCATAGAGGAGCCTGCACATCTCCTTCATGGTGACTTCCTTGTTTCCAAGAATGTAGCACTCCCCTTTGCGGCCCTTGTCCGCTGCTGCGATGCATCCGTCTGCGAGGTCTCTGACGTCGCAGAGGTTGAACGAGCCGCCCATGCCTATGGGCATCTTGCCTGTCATGATCTTGATGACGGTTCCCGTTGTCTCGCCTACGGCGAAGTCCTTGGGACCCAGAATTCCGCTGGGATGAACTATGCAGGCGTTGAGGCCGCGATCATGGACGGCGTCCAGGACGGCCTGGGATGCCATGGCCTTTGTCTTGCTGTACCAGCCGACAACCTTGTCGCTCTCTGAATCAAAGTGGTCCACTTCCGTTATAGCCTGGCCCTTGGGAAGCTCCGGTATGGCTCCAGTGGAGCTTACGTATACCATCTTCTCACACTCGGGGTGCTTGAGGCACTGGTCTATCATGTTGTTGGTTCCGCCCACATTGATGTCTATAAGCTTCTGGCTGAAATCCGGGTTGGTGGTGACCATGCTGGCGCAATGGATGGCAATTGTCTTCGTCCCTGCAGGGACGTCAAAGAACTTGTCCAGAGAGGCCATGTCACAGAGGTTGCCCTCCACAATCTCAACTTCCGCAGGCACATACTTCACGGACTTGTCTCCGGGAAGCACAAGGGCCCTCACCCTGTCCCCGCGGGCCAGGAGGTTTTCACAGATGTGGCTTCCCAAAAATCCTGCCGCGCCTGTAAGAAGATAAAGCGTACTCATATAATCCTTTCTCCTTATTTAAAGGGCAAAAAGCGCACCCCTGCGTCTGCGCCCCGCCCTTTATCTTTTGTACGCTCTCCATTTTACGCAGAAAGGTAAAATGAAAGTAAAACGGGCGTCCCCTCACGCAACTTTCCCTATTTCTGTGCAGAATGCAATAATCCGTAAAATCCTGCAATGCGCAAAAAGTCCGGAAGAAAAGGCCGGCGCATGGCCGGCCCTTTGTTTCCCTACCACTTAATTATATAATGTCTGCCCTTTTTTATGTCTGCCCTTTTTTATGTCTGGCCTTTTTTTATGTCTGCCCTGACTGATTACGCCGGGAGGATGACTGTGAAGGTGCTGCCCTTGCCGGGCGCGCTTTCCACAAGAATTTTGCCTCCGCAGAGGGTCACAATCCTGTGCGCGATGGCAAGCCCTATTCCGTTCCCCTGCACGGCAGAGACGCTGTCATGCTGGTAATATTTCTCAAAGACGTGCTTTATGGTCTCCTCATCCATCCCAATGCCTGTGTCCGTGAACTCCAGGAATATGGAGCCATCTGCCTTTCTGCCCCGCACACGGATCTCGCCGCCCGAAGGGGTGAACTTTACGGCGTTGTTTAGAAGGTTTATCCAGACATGCTCCATTAGCTCTGCATTGCCCAGATAGCTCATATCCTCTATATCCACATCCGGGGTTATGCTCTTTTTCTCCATGCGTGGAAGCAGCAGGATGACGCACTTTTTGACCTGCTCTGAGATGTCATAATCCTCTTTGCCGGATATTATCTCGCAGGCCTCCACCTTGGAAAGGAGCAGGGCGTTCTGCGCAAGCGCGGCAAGGCGCAGCGACTCATCCTCTATGATTTTAAGGTACTGCATGCGCTCTTCATCCTCTATCCCTTCCCCGGTCTCCGCAAGATACTGGGCGAAGCCGGCGATGGAGGATATGGGCGTCTTGAACTCATGCGAGAAAGAGTTTATGAAGGACTCCATCTCCTCCTTGGTCTTTTTGAGCTCTGCAGTCATCTTGTTGAAGCCGTCAAAGATAGGCTTGTACTCCTCCTCATTCCTGCACTCCACGTGCACGTCCAGATTCCCTTCCGCCACGGCCTGTATTCCATCCAGAAGGGCTCCCATCCTGCTTCGCATGATGTGCAGAATCAACCAGGTGCAGAAGCCCGTGACCAGGGCCATCAGCGGCAGCACCGCAACCATGGAGATGGCAGTCTCCTGCGTGAGCCCCAGAAACAGGAAGGCCAGAAGGCCGTATATCATTGTAGCCGCAATGACAATGATGGTGTCTATAAAAAACAGCCAGCGGAACTTTATGAGCCGGAAGGTCTTCCGCGTGCTCTGCCCTGGCGCATTCTGCCCTGTCATGCCTTCCGCCCTCCTTCCGCTTCTTTGCCGTCTCCGCCGTCCGCATCTTTTCCACCGGCGCCTGCGGCGGCGTTCTCTTGAATCACGGCCTTGTACCCGAGGCCACGGATGGATACCAGCTCCACTTCCGGGCATCCTGCGAGCTTTCCTCTGAGCCTGCTTATGTACGTCTTTATGGAGTCATAATCCGTCTCTGTGTCATACCCCCAGACGTCATCCATTAGCTGCTGCTTGGTGAAGACCACGTCCGGATATGAAAGGAGCTTGTACAAAAGAGCGAACTCCGTCTTCGTGAGTTCCAGGCTGTTTCCGCCATATGAGGCCTCCAATCTGTCCTCATCCAGCGTAAGGCCGCCAATGACAATCTTCTTTTCCGCGGCAATTTTGGAGCGCCGCAGAAGGGCGTCTATGCGCCAGACGAGCTCATCATAGTCTATTGGCTTGACCATATAGTCATCCGCGCCAGACTCAAAGCCCTCTTTCTTGTGCTGCATGGAGCCCATGGCGGTTAGCATTATGACGGGCCTCATATCCCCGCCGACCCGCATGCTTCTAAGCAGCTCATACCCGTTCATTCCGGGCATCTGGATGTCCAGAATGACGAGATCCACATGCTCATGGGACATGACGTCCAGAGCCTCCGCCCCGTCTGCTGCCTCCAATACCTTGTATCTTGATCCAAGCTTGGCTTTAGTGAGAAGACGGACCATGCGGTCATCATCCACTATCATTACCGTAACCATCTGTATTATCCTGTGCCTTGTATTCCAAATATCATCCGTCCGGCCCGGCATCTCCGGGACGCCGTCCAAACATGCAACAGTATTATACATCCTTGAGCATGAAAACAGCATTGCATACGCCTGAGATAATGGCATTTTATTATGCAAGCCAAGGCCCGCAAAATGGCAGCACTCTGCCGCATCTCCGTGGACGGATTCTCCCTGCGGACAGAAGAAAAACACCCGGACATTTGCCATGTCCGGGTGTTTTGGTTGGAGCAGAGAGACTTGAACTCTCGACCTTCTGGTCCCTAACCAGACGCGCTACCAAACTGCGCTATGCCCCAATGAGCTCGTTTGTGCCATTATTATACACAATCCGGAGGAAAAATCAAACTCTTTTAGGGGTCTCCGCAATATATTTTCCGCCGAAATTTTCATCCGGGATTTTTCTCCGAAGTTTGCATGCAAGTTCACCCGTCGTGACATTTAAAATCGGCGCCGCGCCGACTAAACAAAACGGCACCGACAAAAGAATCCGTAAGAAGAGCAAACAGGGGCAACCGTGAAGGAGATGGCAAAGTCCCCCACCTTCATTATCCTTCTCATCTGGAACATATGCATGCGCATATGCGGCCTCATCCTCTTGGACCATGCCGCGAGCATGGCGGCGTTCTTCGGCGGGCTTGCCATCATAGCCATGATGGTCTCCCCGGCAAACGGCCTCGGCAGCATGGTTGCGGGCGCCACGATGGACAAGATTGGCTTAAAGCGCATAGCGGTCATTGCTCCGCCGTGATGGTCTTGTCCGGCGCAGGAATCAGCTCATGGGCGCTCATTGTTGCGGCCCTCCTTCCCGGCGGCTTCGCGTACGGCGGCTCCTCCATCTCATATTCCGCGGGAATAAAGAACGCGTTCGGCCCCAGGCATTACACGCAGAACTTCGCCCTCTCACAGCTTGCAATGGGCGTGGCGGCGCTCTTCGAGTCCGCCTCCGGCGAGGTCTACGACCTCTTCGGCTCATACCTGTCCGTGGGCGTCATGATGCTCATCTTCGCGGCAATTGCCCTTGTCATGGCCTTTCCGGGCCTGAAATTCTTCAAGCCGCAATACGAGTCTCCGGCGAACCTTCTGCCAAGGAAGCTCCGGTGACCCCGCTCCGCTCACCCGGCGCTCATGCAGTCCTCCCGGAAGATATCCGACACAAAAGCCTCTAATATATATTAAATCCAAGGCGTTTTCCGCCCTGCGGAAATTATGTGCAGACAGCACTTTAATCTTGTGCACAATACCCTGTTCCGGCCGGGAAGGCAAGCCCTTCCCGGCTTGTGTTTTGCCCTGGCGCAGGATATAATTTAGGGACACACGCAAAAGCCGAGGCGGGATCATGAAAGAATTGCAAAGGATTACAGAGGCAAAAATACGGGCTGTGCGTCCGCAGGCAGGCACATTCTTCTCCCCTTCCTTCAAGGGCTTCTTTTTGCGTTCACAGAAAAACTGAGATGCGGCATCCGGTACCGGAAGCCGTATCTTTTTTACATGCCCCGGGGACGGGGCGCACGGAGGCAGCATATGATATTCCGCAAAAACGGGAAGGCGCCGAAAGCTAAGCGCCGCAAGAAGGATGAAAACAGTGAGCCGGAGAACATGTACGAAGTGGCCGTTGGCCAGACGGTCTGGGTTACGGCCATTGGCGTAGAGGACCCCAACATGAGGCGGAGGCTCCAGGATCTTGGCATAATATGCGGCACAAGAGTGCTCTGCAAGCAGAAGGCCCCTTCCGGCAACCCGAAGTCATATCTGGTCCGCGGGGCAACCGTTGCCATCCGCAGGGATGTCTCTGAGCTCATTTCCGTAACCTGCACTCCCCCGGAGTACGCGGAGACGGACTGAAACGGCCGCCCCGCTTGTGCGGGGCATAAAAAACAATAATGCAAACATCATATTCCGTAATTTCGCAAGAATACAGGAGATGAAAGAATGCCGCCCGGGCAGGCGGCCTCAAGGCCGGATTATGACGGGATGGCATATACTGGAAAGTTTCTGGAAAGGAGGATGATCCGTGAGAGTATTGAGCGGATGCGCCGGGTGCGCCAACGAGGAATGCGCCCAGAGAAGAAAGAAAAAGGACACTGCGGCGACGCAGCTGAAGGGCAACAAGCTTAAGCCGGATGACCATATCATAGCCCTGGCGGGCAATCCGAACACCGGCAAGAGCACCACGTTCAACGCCCTCACCGGCATGCACCAGCATACCGGAAACTGGCCGGGCAAGACGGTGGCCACGGCAGAAGGCAGATACGAATACAACGGCAAGGGGTTCGTTCTTGTGGACCTCCCCGGCACATACTCCCTGCTTAGCCGTTCGCAGGAAGAGGAGGTTGCGGCGGACTTCGTGATTAACGGCGGGGCGGAATGCGTTGTGGTTGTCTGCGAGTCCGTATGCCTCGAGCGGAACCTTGTTCTCGTGCAGCAGGTGATGGAGCTTCATGACAAGGTTATAGTGTGCCTGAACCTCATGGACGAGGCGAAGCGCCACGGAATCTCCGTGGACGCGGATGTCCTCTCCGAGGCCCTGGGCGTTCCCGTACTTCTGACGGCCGCGGGCCCCAAATGGGGCCTGGAGGACCTCAAAAAGACCATCCAGGACGTGTGCGAGGGGAAAACCCTCTGCAGCTGCAAAAGGACGATATGCACGGGCGAAGAGCCCGGAGACCTCCGCATGGAAATGATGCGCGGGCGCACCGAGGAGGAGTCCGACGAGACCGCCACAAAGTTCGTGCACCGCGCGGAAAGGCTTTCTGCAAAGACCGTTACCCAGGGAGGCGAGACGCCTGCGGTTAAACGGCAGAGGATAATGGACAAGCTCATTATGGGCAAGCTTGGAATCCCCATAATGCTGGTGCTTCTGTTCTTCATCTTCTGGTTCACCCTCTTTGGCGCGGACCTTCTCACAGACCCCCTGCAGTGGTGCTTCAACAAGATCTACATCTGGAACGATGACACCGGCATGGGCCTGCACCATCTCGTGACCCTTGCGGGGCAGTCCGGCTGGAGCGGGTGGTACTACATAACGACGGTCCTCATTGACGGCGTGTACGTCATAGCCACAAAGGTGATTGCCGTAATGCTCCCTCCCATGGCCATCTTCTTCCCGCTCTTCACGCTACTCGAAGATTTCGGCTACCTCCCCCGCGTTGCCTTCCGCCTCGACAACGTCTTCCGCAAGTGCGGAGCCTGCGGCAAGCAGTCCCTTACGATGTGCATGGGCTTCGGCTGCAACGCGGCCGGCGTTGTGGGGTGCAGGATCATAGACTCTCCCCGCGAGCGCAAGATAGCGATACTTACGAACAACTTCGTGCCCTGCAACGGGAGATTTCCCACCATTACCCTCGTGATTGGCGTAATGTTTGAGAACACCCTGCTTGACAGCATGAACATAGTCCTCTCCTCCCTGGTCTCGGCCGTGGTCTTGGTTGTGGTGATAGTCATTGGCATACTCTACACCATAGGCGTCTCCAGATTCCTGACAAAGACCATCTTAAAGGGCGAGCCGTCATCTTTCGTCTTAGAGCTCCCTCCCTACCGCAAGCCGCAGGTTTTAAAGGTCATAGGCCGCTCCATCTGGGACAGGACCCTGAAGGTCCTCTACCGCGCCGTAGTGGTGGCCGCCCCGGCAGGCCTCATAATCTGCATCCTCTCGCTCATAACCTTAGGGGACGGCAACTCGCTCATAGTGCACATAGCCGAGTGGCTGAACCCGGTTGGCACGGCTCTGGGATTCGGCGGGACAATGGCCTGGGGCGGCGTCCTTGGCGGAACCCTTCTCATAGCCTTCATCCTTGGCATCCCTGCAAATGAGATAGTGATACCTATTGCCATCATGATCCTCACAATGTATGCCGCGGGCGGCTACGCTCCCATGATAACGGAGATGGGAGACGCCACCATTGCCGAGTATCTTGTGGCGGCCGGCATGACCTGGAAGACCTGCATCTCCGTGATGCTCTTCTCCCTTCTCCACTGGCCCTGCGCGACAACGATTCTTAGCATAAAGAACGAACTGAACAGCTGGAAATGGGCCGGAATCTCCGTCCTCGTTCCAACCCTCTGCGCCATAGCCACATGCCTCATAATAAACTGGGGCATCCTCTGGTGGATACCCGTCTGATCATTCCATACTCCCATATACTCCAGCAGGCAGAGCCGCGCGCCCTGCCTGCTTTTTCATGCCGTTCCGGCAATATATGCACTAATTTCGTATTTTCCGTAACCCCTTGACAGCCCCTCTGGATCCTGCTACATTACCCCTGCCGACAGCTGCGGCAGGGAGGAAAAATGCTGGATTTCATAGAGTGCAACGACCCGGAGGACATCTCAAAGGTCATAGAAAAGAGCCGCTCAACGGACAAGCCAGTCATGGTCTTAAAAGGCGGCAAGCCGTATGTTTTCATAATGAGCGCGCCGGCCTTCGGCAAGCTCATGATGCAGATTGCCAACAGCGTCTTCCATGACCTCATGCTGCAAAATGACAACTGACACCCACGCAAAGGAGACCTTTATGGCAGAAGACAAACACACGGAAATCAATACAGCCGATACTCCGGCCAGTCCAGAAGACCTGGATGCAGTGCTGGAAGAGGCGGCCAGCCTAATGTACGAAGCCGCGATTGAGCGGGACGGACCGGAGCCCGTGGATAGCAAAAAGTTCTTTGCCTGGCTGCGCAAAAAAAACGGCACCAGCACCCTTTATGACGGGGATGCCCTGGCGAAAGACTTCAAACGCTACCAGGAAGAATGCCGCATTGCAAGGCTCATAAAAGAGTCCATAGCCGAAGTTGAAGCCGGCGCGGAATGCGTGGACGGAGATGAGTTCTTTGAAGAGCTGCGCCGGAAATACGGTCCCAAAAAGTGACTGACGGCACATAACTCAACAGGCGGAGCCATACGGCCCCGCCTGTCATTATGCCATATTATTCCACTGTTGCCTGCGGCATATGCCGCAGGGAATTAATATACGGACTCGTACAGCCTGCGCACGGTCTCTTCATCCACAGGCACATATGAGTTCTTCAAAAGCCTCTGCTGCGTGGAAATCACGTTGGAGGCGAACTCTGCAATGTCCTCCTTGGTCACGCCGTACTCATGCAGCCTCTTTCTGGGATATACGCCGGCCAGGAAATGGTCCAGCTCTTCAAAGACTGTCTCCTCCGGACAGTGGAACAGCTCCGCAAGGGTGTGCTCCAGGATATTGAGCTCGGCCTTTGTATTATTCTCCCTGTAATATTTGAGGACGGCATCCAGGACCAGGTAGCAGCTCTCCCCGTGGGGAATATGGTACTTCCCGCCGAGCGGGAAGCTCATGGCATGCACCGCTCCGTTTCCTGCCGTGCCGAAGGATATCCCGGCGAAGTTTGAGGCCGTTAAGAAGATATCCCACAGGCCGTTGGATATCCTGCCCCCTTCCTGCTGGGCCATGGAGTATCCGTATATTATCATATCCAAAGCCTGGTATCCGAAGACTCTCGTATAATCCGTGGCCCCCGGAGACAGAACGGACTCTATGGCATGTATGAGGGCGTCTATGCTGCTTGTGGCAAAAACGCCGTACGGCATCCCGGAAAGAAGGGCCGGGCAGAGTGCCGCGGTGTCCGCGAACATCTCATCCGAGACAAGGCCAATCTTCTGCCCCTTGGAAAGGAAGTTCACGACGCCTATGTTTGTGACCTCCGAGCCCGTGCCGCAGGTTGTGGGCACAAGGATCATGGGGGCGCGCTTTCTGAGGCTTTCCTTGTTGTCATACATCCACTGCAGAGGCTTGCCGCAGGAAACCGCCAGAATCTTGGTGACGTCCATGACGGCCCCGCCGCCTATGCCTATGATCCTTTTGAACTCCATCCCGGAGACCTTCTCCAGCATGGCTTCAACCATGATGTCTGTAGGCTCCCCTTTTCCGTAATCCTCCCGGAAAAGCGTCTGCGGCTTTTCATTGCTGCCACCGAAGATGTCCCCGTACATCCGCCTGTTTGTAACGACCAAATCCTTCGGGTCTATTCCAAGCTCCTCCACAAAGTCCTTTGCCGTATTATATTTCTGTATGCTGGTCTTAAGCACTAACTGTCTCATTCCATGCTCCTTTCCCTGCGGGAAGGCATGCTGTGCATGCTGTCCGGCATGCCTTTTGCCACCTAAAATGATACCACTGGCATTGGGGTGTGTCAATGTCAGTTTTGGCCTTCCTGTTGACATCCCTTTTCACGGGCTGGTATAATGCATGCAGGATATCATACATTCAAGGGGAAATCATGCGCAAATCACAGCGGGAAATAAAGGACAAGGACGCCATAGAGGACATCCTCAAAAGGGCGCAGATCATGCACCTGGGGCTTGCATCTTCGGATGACATGATGCAGCCGTACATAGTGCCTCTTTCATACGGATACGAGCGCGGAGGCAGCGGATTCATCTTCTACTTCCACTGCGCACGCGAAGGCAGGAAGATGGACCTCTGGAGAGCGGGCCAGAAAATTGTGACGGTTGAGATAGACATCCTCAACGGCTACAAGGGCACCGGCCACAGCGTGACGGCAGACTATGAAAGCTTCATGGGCACCGGCATCCTTGCCGAAGCCGAGACCCGGGAAGAGAAGATCCACGGCCTCCAGCTCATTTTAGACCACTGCGGCGTAACCGGCTATTCCGCGGAAAACTGCGAGGCAGCCGGCAGGGTGTGCGTTATGGAGGTCTTCGTGAATGACGGAGACTATACCGCCAAGAAACGCTTCCCGGAGCAGAACGACGGGTGAACTGCGGCGGGTTGAAGGCAAAAACGGCAATTTTAAAGGACAGGCCTCCCTGTCCTTTTTGCTTTCCTGAATGAAATGTGCGGCCAGCCGTTCTTAGCCCAGCTTGTCCCTCTTGCAGATTATCCTGTACGCCCACATCATGATGGCAGGGCGGAGCCTGTACGGGATGAAGGCAACCACGGTTGCATAGCTGCGGTATCTTAGGTGCCTGTACAGCTTCTTGTCCGTCTCCTTCATCTTGCGCCACATGTCCTTTACATCCTTCTTGCGCTCCTTGGAGAAGGTGCCGCATGCGAACATGAGGGTGTTCATCATGATGGCGTCCAGATAATGAAGCATGTAACGCTTCAGGCCCTTGGGCAGGGTCTTGAGGTCATCATACTTGTGAGCGGCCACCATCATCTGCATAACGAGCAGCTGCTGCTTGTAACGCTTCATGGCCGTGTCTATGGTTATGCTCTGCCCCTCGCGGCCAATGTAATAATAGTACAGGTCCGCGTCCAGATAATAGGCCTTGAGCATGTCCCTCAAGGGGGCATATGCGTAAATGTTGTCCACATAGAAGGTGTGCTCCGGAAGCTCTATGTAATTCTTCTTAAGCGTGGACGTGCGGTATATGAGGGCGTGCATCATGAGAGTGTGGGAATAATGGAAGGCCTTAACCTTCTCCCAGTCCACGAACCCCAGCGACATCTTGCTGGTGTACTTGCTCACATGCTGCGTGTTGTCCGCGGCGTGGTAATATATGAAGTTGCAGATGTACATGTCCGGAAGCTTGTCTTCCACAAGGTGTTCCCGTATGGTGTCCATGAGCTTCAAAAGGGCCTCTTCGTCCAGCCAGTCATCCGAGTCCACAACCTTGAAATACAGTCCTTCCGCCGCATGGACGCCGGTGTTCACGCCGGAGCCGTGGCCTCCGTTGGGCTTGTGTATGACCCTTACAATTTCCGGATACTTGGCGGCGTATGCGTCCGCTATCTCCGGCGTGCGGTCCTTGGAGCCGTCATCCACGAGGATGATCTCGGCGTCCGGACCTGCCTTCAAGAGAGAGTCTATGCACTTGTCCATGTAATCCTGCGAGTTGTAGCAGGGCACAGTAAAGGTTATAAGCTTCATCCGTCTTCATCATATGACAGCCTGCCGCACGGCTGCCGGGGTCTTCCACACAGGGCCCGAAAGGCCCTGTCCCTTATATCTTATCCATCTATGGCATGCGCCGTTCCGGCCTGAATACAGCCGGCTTATCTGATGAAGCTGGTCTTTGCCTTGGGCACATCCACGGGCTTTTCCAGATCCGTTCCCTTGGCAGAATCCAGGAGCTTTAACAGCCAGGCCATGTTGGAGCCTACGGCCCGCATGATGCTTACGCCCTCTTCATCCTGCGCCACATCCGAAGCCGAAGAGCCGTGCACCATGTTCCAGTATGTTGCCGGGACCTGAATCATGCTGTTGAAGCTTATGTACTTGTTGAGGGCGTCCAGCGAGGCCGTGGTGCCCGCCCTGCGGGCGGAAACTACGGATGCCGCGGGCTTGTATTTCATATAGGAGCCGTAGCACCAGAAAAGACGGTCCATGAGGGCTATCATGCTTCCGGCGGGAGATGCATAATGCACCGGCGAGCCGAAGACGTACCCGTCCGCGGTCTTGACCTTCTCCCCGATTGAAGTGAGGACGTCGTCCGAGAACACGCACCGTCCCTTTGTCCTGCAGAATCCGCACCCCGTGCAGCTGTGCACGGCGCCCGTGCCTATCCATACTGTCTCGCTCTCCACTCCCTGCTCCGCAAGCTCTTTTGCAATGATTTCCAAAGCGGCGTTTGTGCAGCCCTTCTCATGCGGGCTGCCGTTTATCATAAGTACCTTCATGCCGTGTCTCCTCCAGATTATTCGCTCTCTCACGCATCTTTTTACGCACCTATTATTATAATGTGCACGGGGGCAATCGTCAAGTGCCGTTTTTGCGACACTCTGTCCGTTAACTCCTCCGTACCTCCCCTCTCATACGGCCTCAAACCCGTCTTGCAATCCGCACAAAAACCGGCTATAATACAGGCGCATCCAAAGATGCAGATGCAAGGAACAAAGCCATAATCATGCAGGACATTACAACCCATGCAAATGAAGAGCGGGCATCCATCCTCCTTGAGGAGATCCAAAGGGCGGACGCCGTAATAGCCGGCGCAGGCGCCGGCATGTCCGCGGCCGCAGGATTCACATACTCCGGGGCCCGGTTCAAGGAGTATTTTGCTTGCTTCGAGCAAAAATACGGCTTCCACGACATGTATTCCGGAGGCTTCGCATCCTTTGAAAGCCCGGAGGAGCAATGGGCCTATATGAGCCGGTTCATATGGATAAACCGCTACTCCCCCATACCCGGAAAAGCATATTCCAACCTTCTCTCCGTCCTGGAGGACAAGGACTTTTTCGTGATAACCACGAACGTGGACCACTGCTTCCAAAAGGCCGGCTTTCCAAAGGAACGCCTCTTCTACACGCAGGGGGACTTCGGCCTGTTCCAGTGCAGCAAGCCCTGCAAAAAGCTGACTTATAACAACCGGGAGCAGATTGCGCAGATGGTCTTATCCCAGGGATATGACATAGCCGAAAACGGCAAACTGTATGAGCGCGGGGGCCATCCCATCCAAATGAAGATTCCCAAAGAGCTGATTCCGCACTGCCCTCACTGCAGCAGAGAGATGTCCATGAACCTGAGAGGAGACGACACCTTTGTGGAGGACAAGGGATGGCATGCAGCCTGCGGAAGATACGAGGCGTACATAGAGAGCCGCAAAAAACGGAAGATCCTTTTCCTGGAGCTTGGCGTGGGCTACAACACTCCGGGGATCATAAAGGTTCCGTTCTGGCGCATGACGGCCACTTTTGCGGACGCACGCTTTCTGACCATAAACCTCGGCGACGCCGAGGTCCCGGACTGGATATCCAAAAAGGCCATCTGCATGGACGCGGACATAGCCGCCGTCCTGCAGGCAGCGCAAGAGCTGAAACACCCGGCACCATAACGGCGCCGGGTGTTTGCTTGTCTTAAATCCGATATATACAGCCTGCTTCTCTGTCATGGCATAACAAACTCCACATTGGTTATACCAGAGTTGTCCATAACCACGGCCATGCACCTGCGGTAAATCTCAATAAAAACGTTCCCCGAACTGCCCTTTTGTTTAGCGATGTACAGGTACAGCGTATCATCCTCTGTTTTAATCTTCTTCAGCGTATAACTCCTCAGATATGTATCCCCGAAGATATAGAGATACACAGTCTGGGTGTCCAGATCCGCCTCAATGGTCCCTTCCTTGAAGACAGAACTGAAGGTGTCTTCATCTGTGATGACGTACGTCAGGTTTTTAGGGCCGTCCTCGCAGTAATAATACTGTTCGCTTCTGTCGCTTACACCTTCCACATAATCCGGATTCTCATAATAGATGCCTCTGACCATGTTTTCCTGCAGAAAATCTTCATTAATCCAATCGCTGCAGCTGTCATAAAGGACAGCATTGTACTTGCTGACCGAGGAGCACCCAGCCATCATGCAGCAGCAAACCGCCGCAGCAATGCCTGATATCAAGCTAAGCCAGCCAAGCCGTTTCTTCATATGTTCCTCACTCCTTTTGCATTCAATACGCTATATCCGGTCTGTTTTGCAGGATTTACAGCCAAGAGCCCAACCCATCTCTTACCTTTTTTTCAACATGGAGCGCCATTGCATATTTAGCCAGATTGGCGGCGTCTTTTCCTGGATCATTCACATAGCTGCGCACCATCTCATTGAACACTTCTGCGTCCATTTTATTCCTGTTTCTCAGGCAATCGCAGACAGTGCGCTCCCGGTCATAAATCCGTATAGCAACCCCATTAATTTCTCCCTCAGATACGCCGATGCCGAATCTGGATGAATCTGTAAAATGAGGCTTGACAATAGGATATTCGATGCGGAAACGCTCCCTTGAACTCTTGCTGTCAACTGCAATGTGCCATGCAGAAGGAGTCCGGTCCGTATATCCGTAGTAGTCCAGAGCGCTGTCCATACAGAGAACGCCGTCCGGGAACAGTTTTACAATAACAGCAGCTTCTGTGAAATTTTCATCGCCGATATATTGATAATATCCACGGCGGATTTGCACAACTAGACCCTCTTTAATCAGAGCTTTAACCTTACGGTCATAAAAGCCATGATCACGAAGATCTTTCGTTCTCATGACCCCGCCGTACTGATCAAACATGGCCTTACACTCATTTATCATTACAAAATCCACTCTAATTTGTTCCAAACTCTTAAAAAAGATTTGCTTTCTTGTAGAGTTTATTACATTATATCATGAACAATATGCTATGGCAACCATTATCCACGAAAAAAATAGATTTTGACATGGCTTTCACTTGGATTCACAAGCACGTCCTCTGGTAAGCACAAGGTTTAATTCACCCGGCACCATAACGGCGCCGGGTGTTTTGCTGTTGTTAGCTTGCTATATGTGTTTTGCTTTGAAAATTTGCCTTGCGCAATTTATGTCTGTCACGCAGCATTACCGTCTTGCGGATTTTAACGCCAGACGGACTTCCCTGTCCGGGGCTGCCAAGCGATATGCTCTGCAGCATTTATCTTCATCCGTACCAGAATCAATGGATTCCAGTTCTTCCGCCAGCTCTGTGCTTCCGCCCAATGATGTGAGATATCCCAGCATGAGGAGCATCGTGAAAACATTCCCAGTCTCCTCCATAAGCGCAGGATAGTCCGCTCTCTTATTTATTGCGGCATCTATGACGCCGCCTTTGCCAAGTCTGGCTGTTTTTTTGCGGTCTTCCGCAGACAACTTTTCCAGCATCTGCGCAATTTTGGACTGGCTTCCTGTCTTAATCCAGTAATCCTTTGGCTCAAAACCTTCAGAGACATATTTGACCACAGACCACGGATTGAGAACTATGGCATCACCGATATGATACCCCTCATACCATTTGCAAACCTCATCCAGCTTGTCCTCGGCGCCGTAATATTCCAGCAGATCCCCCGTTTCCTCACGTGTGAATCCAAAGAATTCACCATACTTTTTATCCAGCACGGAATATGTCTTGACGCCGTCCAGTCCTCCGTACAGATTTCCTGCAATTCCAAGCACCCCTGCAATGACAGCGAATTCCAGATTCGGATTGGCCGTCAAAGCGGCTTCAAAAAAGCCGGACAAAAACAGACTGACTTCATTATAGTATCCCTTGGCACAGCCGTCCTGCAAAGGGGCGTCATACTCGTCAATCAGGATGATTGGCTTTACTCCGTTCTTTTTCCTGAGCATTTCGGACAGGAACAGCAATGACCGCTCATATTCGCCCGGCGCTGCCGTGCCCATCTTGATTCTCTCAATTTCCGCTGCATCCGCCGAATCAAGACCGCTGCAATCCCGCAGCTCCTTGTGGCGCGCATACTCGGTTATAATAGAGTCTTTCAGCTTATCGTATGCAATATCCCAGGTTCTTCCGGTGGCATTTTTAAGAGTGAGGCAAATAACCGGATACTTCCCCTGCAAAGACGTGTATTTTTCCCCGCACTGCCAGATTTTCTTGTCTTTGAAATACACGGACGTGTCCCCATCCGTCTTCTCAAAGAAGGTCTTGAGCATGCTTAAATTGAGCGTCTTGCCGAAACGCCTGGGCCTTGTGAAAAGATATGCATTGTCCGGGCAATCCACCATCTCTTTTATGAGAAGAGTCTTGTCCACACAGCGGTATCTGGTCACAAGCTCTGCATAGTCTTCTATTCCAACCGGGACATGTGCCCGCTCCATATCTTCCATTGCCTATAACCTGCCATATCCGGCCTGTTTCTCATCACAGGAACTTCCTTAAGTACTCCCCGCTTATCTGCATGCTCTTGACAGAGTCTCCGTCTATCCAGCCCCTGTCCGCTTCAAGGATAACGGCATCCACGCCAAGGCCCAAGGCCTTGCGTATCATGGGCTCCAGGTTTATGTTCCCTGTGCCAAGCTCCGTGTCTCCGTGGGCTATGTTGGAGTTGCCGCACCTGCCCTTTATATGGCTGCACTTGTCATTGACCTGCAAAAGCTTGAGACGGGTGCCGAGGGAATCCATAATCTGCAGCGGGTCCGCGCCGGCCGTCACGGCCCAGTATGCGTCCATCTCAAATCCCACGAGGTCCGAATCCGTATTCTCCATAACGGTTTGGTATGCGCTCTTGCCTTCGTCCGTGTGAAGGAACTCCACGCTGTGGTTGTGGAAGAGAAGCTGCAGGCCGTATGCCTTGAATCTCTCTCCGGACTTATTCAGCCTTTCCGAAAGAGCCTTCACGGCAGAGGATGAAGAGAAGTCATACGGGCATGCGCTGGAGAGGGTTACATACTTCGCCCCAAGCTCTATGGCCTCCTCCGCCGTTTTGTCCAGATTGTCCTCTATGCCCTTCAGATCCTGCAGGATGCCGGGCACCTGGAGGCCGGCGTCATTGGTAAGCTTTTTCCAGTCCAGCTTGCCGCACGTGCCTATGGCGCATCCGGAAAACTTCAGGCCCATCCTGTAGAAGACGGATGTGGGATGCATCATGAACCAGCAGAGCTCCAGACCCTCATAGCCGGATTCCTTCATCTTGGCCATTACGTCCATGGCCTCTTTCTCCGTGTTGAGCCTCGTCCTCAAATGAAACTGCTGAACTGCCTTAATTGCCATATATCTCTCCCCCTTATGCTTTGCGCAGGGATATTATATTCCAAAGCATAGTCTGCCGCAGGCCATTTGCTTAATTGGGCAGATTCGCGCCGTCTTCGTCCTCCGGAGCGGCGTAATCCTCGTCCCCGTCATATGACCCGCCCTTTTCCTCCGGGTCCTTGATTATGATGGGATCATCATCCTTGTCTCCGGGAATATTGGAAGGGTCCTCCTCAAAGCCGGTCCACTGCGGGATGTCCTGCTGGAGAACCTTGCGTACCTTGTCCTGCTCCTCTATGCAGTGCATATAGTTGTGCTTTATCATGAAATCGCCTTCAAGGAGACGGTCATAGAAAAGCCTCTCGGCGCGCTGGTAGAACTTGAGGGCCTTGCGCAGATTCTGCTTCGTGCCCAAGCCCTTGCGGCAGCAGTCCGCAATGCGCATGTACACGTCCGCCCCGCACATCCGGATATTCTCCTTGTTTCCCCGGATCAGGTTCATGCACTCCTTGTATATCTCAAAGGCCTCGTTCTCATCCTTCTCTACGAAGTACCCGTTCTTGTACATGTCCCCTATCTTGTACATTGAGATGGGATGGTTGTCCAGGGCTCCCTTCACGAAGCAGAAGTATGCCTTCTCATAATCCTTGGGCACGTTCCTGCCGTAATAATAGCAGTATCCGAGATTCTCGTTTGCCTGCCTTGAGCCCATCTTCGCGGCCTTCGTGTACAGCTCCACGGCCATCGCGAAATTCTGCTCCCCGATGCGCCCGGTGTAATACAGAGAACCCAAATCGCAGGCCGCGTCCGCGTTGCCATTTTCCATCTCTTCCGTGAGGACCTCGTCTATGAACTCCGCCACAAGAGGAGCGAACGGAGCCGTGGGGTCCAGCCTCTCGAAATTGTAAACGTACTCCATGGCCGAGCCCCTGAGGTACTCAAAGTCCCTTTCTATCTCCCATCTTAAAAGGCTGCATATCTGCGGCGATTCCTCCTCCGACGTGTTCTTAACTATCCTCTTGAGCCTTTCCTTCAATGTCTCTTCTGTCATGTTTTCTCCCCTCCCGCCATGCCGTCCCGGCGGGATTTCTCATATCTTCTTTTATTGCGTCATATCTGCCCGCATATGCCGGACGGCGCATGCGCGGCAGACAGAATCTTATATATTCCCGCAGGAAAAGTCCTGCAGGGTGCAATCCCTTTCATGCAGGGAGCTTTTCTCCCGTATTTAGCTTATATCCGTGGCTTTTCCATCTCATGCTGCCGGCCGGGAAACACCCGGTCCGCCGTGCAGGCATCATTTTGCCCGCTCATATGCCCTTTCTGTCCGGATCCGCTCCGAAGTCCCTAAGCGCGTCCGCAGCCTTTTTAGCGCCGGCGTTTTTGGCTTCATACAGCATCTTGAGGCCCAGATCCACGTCCTTGGAAACGCCCTGGCCGTACAGGTACATTTCCGCGAGGTTGCATATTGCCTCTGGCAAACCCTGGTCTGCGGCTTTTTTATACCAGGAGGCCGCTGTCTTGTAATTTTTGCGGACGCCGCATCCGTTCTCATACATGTTTCCGAGAGCGAACTGCGCCCCGGCATGGCCCGCCTCCGCAGGCGTGCTGAACTGCCTGAACGCCTCCGTGAAATTCTGCTCCGTGCCGTCTCCCTTCAGAAAGCATATGCCGTAATCATACATGGCCTGCATGTCTCCTTCCTCAACTCCGGCCTTGTATATGGAAAAAGCTTTGTCCTTATCCTGCTCCACGCCGAAGCCGTTCATATAGCAGAATCCGAGAAGGCTCCATGAGCCGGGCAGCTCTTCATCCAAGGCCTTTTTGGAACACTCGAACGCCCTCTGCGGATTGGGGCGCGTGCCCAGCCCGTTGATGTAGCATTCCGCAAGATGCACATTGGCTTCCGGCTCGCTCCTTTCCGCCTTAAGCAGATATTTGAAGCCCTTGTACACGTCCCTTTTGCAGCCGATTCCGTGCATGAGGCAGAAGCCGTATCTTAGGCACCCGTAATCGCAGTGCGGATGCTCCGCGGCCTTTTTGTACCATTTGACGGCCTCCTCATAATCTGACTCTGCGCCGACGCCCCTGAAATACATGTCTCCGAGGCTTGCCTGCGCATGCTCATTCCCCTGCCCCGCAGCCTTTCTCAACCATTTGTAGGCTTCCGTGTAATTGGGAGCGCCGTCCACCCCCAGAAAGTAATACTCCCCCAGCAGATACTGGGCCTCCGTGTCCCCGGCATTTGCATGGCGCAGCAATTCAAATACATCCACTTTCATGACTATCCTCTTTCCTGTGTGCTTTTCCTCTCCTCCGGCGCCTCTTGCGGCTGCTTCGGCGGATATGCATGATGGCTCCTTTCCGCCCGCTTACAGGTCTGTTCTGCCTGTAATCTCCGCCAGTTGGGCCAGCTGGTCCGCCGCCTGCTGAACTCCTGCGTTCGCAGCGACGTGGAGCAGCATGAGTCCCAATTCCTGGTCTTGGGGAACTCCCGTCCCTCTCAGATACAGCCAGGCCAGATGATAGTATGCTATGCCGTCTCCCTGGTCCGCAGCTTTCTTGTACCATTTTACAGCGGTTTTGATGTTCTTGCGGACACCGAGCCCTTCCTCATACAGCGTTCCCAGATTGCACTGTGCGCCTGCGATACCCTTGTCTGCAGGCAGTTTATACCACTTTGCGGCCTCTGCATTATCTATTGCAGTGCCATGGCCCAGCTGATAGCATATGCCAAGATGATACATTGCATCCAGGTCTCCCGCATCCGCCCCGGCCTTGTATATGGAAAACGCTTTTCCCATATCCCGCTTGACGCCGAGGCCGTTTTTATAACAGTACCCGTATGCGCCCCATGAACCGGGGATTCTGGCCTCTATGGCCTTCTCATAATATTCCGCGCCTTTTTTTGGATCCGGCCTCGTTCCGTACCCGCACATATAGCATTCCGCAAGCGGCAGAATGGCGTCCGGCTCTGACCTCACAGCCTTGGAAAGATACTGGAAGGCCTTGGCCTTGTCCTTTTCGCAGCCGATGCCTTCCATAAGGCATATGCCGTATCTTAAGCACCCGTAATCGCAGTGCGGCTGCTCCGCGGCCTTTTTATACCACTTGACCGCCTCATCTGTGTTCTCCTCCGTGCCGAGCCCGTTGTAATACATGTCTCCGAGATACGCCTGCGAAAGGTCATACCCCTGCTCCGCTGACTTCTTGTACCACTTGAAGGCTTCCCTGTAATTGGGGGCGCCGTCTGCAAAACCGAAATAGTAATCCTCCGCAAGCCAGTACTGAGCGGACGCATCTCCGGCTTTTGCCTGGCGCAGCGTTTCCATATCTATTGCCATAATCCTGTCCGGCGGCCATTCATCCCGCCGTATGCCTCCTTAATGCCAATGTGTTCCGCTGCAGGATCCGTTGAAGGATCCCGTCTTCAACTTTTATCGAGCAGGTCAAAAAGCTCCTGGACAAACTCACACCCGGCGTTCCTTGCTTTGACGGCCCATCTGTATGCGATTGCCTTGCTTCGCGTGACGCCCCAGCCGAAATAATACATTCTGCCCAGCTCATACATTGAATATGCATTGCCATGCTTTGCGGCAAGCCTGTGCCACTTCAAAGCCGTGCTGTCGCTTTCCCGGACTCCTACGCCGTACTCATACATATAGCCCAGCTTGTACTCTGCATGCGGCACTTTGTGTGCGGCCCCGTATCTGAAGCACTTCAGAGCCTTGCCGAGGCTTTTTTTTGTGCAGTCTCCGGAATAATAATGATTGCCCGCATTTGTGGCGCACAGCGGCTGTCCCAGCCTTGCCCCCTCCAGAAAACAGTTGAACGCCTCCTGGATATCGACCTCTGTCCCTAAGCCGAGTTCATAACAGCAACCCAGATTGCACAGGGCACCCTTTGCACCGCTGTCCACCGCTTTCCTGTACCAATGGAAAGCAAAATTCAGATTTTTTTCCTGTCCTCCGATGCCGAAGTAGTAGCAGTCCCCTAAAGCCTCCTGGGCCTCGCCTTCTCCGTGCGCTGCGGCATACATGTCCAGTTTAAAGGCCTTGCCGTCATCCCTTTCGCACCCTATGCCGTATTTGCAGCAATACGCAAGCCTCATGCATCCGTACGGACATCCCCGCTTGGCAGATTCCAGATACCATTTGTACGCACTGGCATAATTCTTGGCTGCACCCTCTCCATTGAGATATGCATCCCCCAGCCTGGCCTGCGCAAGCGCATGGCCCCTCCAGGCCGCTGCCCTGTACATGTTCACGGCAGAACTGTAACTCTCATGGCTGTGATACTCTTCACCGCGCCGGAACAGTTCCTCCGTATCTGTATTTTTCGTAGCCTCTTTAAGAGCCTGCATGTTAAAGGTGTCCATGTCTGCCGGCATATTAATGCCTCCTTGTGCGAGAGCCCCGGATGTGCCCTGAACGGGCCAGGACCGGACGGCTTTTATGGCCTGTTATGGTCCAGTTTTATGCAGATAAAAAAATAAGTCCGGCCGGAAGCCGAACCTGTTTTTTCCCCTTATGATACTATGCAGATTTCCCTCCGCATAGGAGTCTTTCTTGGATGACAACTAAGTTAGCACTCCGGCTGTAAAAATGCAAGTCAAATGTTTATAGTTTGTGCAATCTGCACAATCATATTTGTGCTAACTGCACAATACAGTTCTTTATCTTCCGCAAAAATCCTCTTTACGGCTCCGATCAGGATTCATGCGGGGCGGAAGAAAAGTGCACGGACCAAATACATATGTGCCGCTTTTGCTTTTCCTGTTCCCCCGGACGGGCCATGCGGCCCCGTGATTTCCGCTTCCGCGGACGGGGCGGGAATGATATTCCCGGCTCCGTTGCGGGAAAAGATGCATAGTTGCATAAAGCCGCCAAAAGGCGGCCCATGCTATTCGGTGTACAGGATCCTGTGGCAGTTGTCGCACTCCACGACCCCTCCGGCCTTGATCTTCTCCAGGGACGATATCGGGAAGCCCATTCCGCACTTGGAGCAGCGGAGCTCCTTGTTGATGGTCTTTATGGGGCACAGGACGGGGAAGATGCGCTCGCTCCTCTTTTCCAGATATTTCTTCATGGGAGCCGGGTCTATGTGCTTGGCTATCTCGTCCAGCTGGACCTTGATGGCGTTCATCTCCTCGGTCTTCTTTGCCTTGTACGCCTTGTACGTGGGCTGGTAATCGTTGTTGTACAGATTCTGCATCTGGATGGTCTTCTTCTTGAAATCCTGGTACTCCTTGCCCGCGTCCGCTATGGCCTTCTGCAGGCTGGCTATCTCGGTCTTGATGCCGCGAAGCTTGTCCATTATCTGCATTATGCTCTTCTTGTAGTACGAGATGTCCGCCCCGTCCTCCACAAGCTCATCCATGTTGTTGAAGTCCTCGATGGTCTCCGCAAGCTCGTTGTAGCTGTCCTCCAGGGCCTTCACCTGCTTTTCCATTCTCTGCGCCCTGGTCTCATACGCCGTAAGCTTCTCAGGGGCCTGGGTGAGGAAGTTCTTCGTGGTTATGTAATTCTTGCGCTCCTGAGAGCCCGTAACTTCCTTCTCTATGGCCAGAAGCTTCTCATCCACCTGCTGGTACTTCAAGAGATATTCCATCTGTGACATAATAAACGCTCCTAAATCAAACTATTCTGCTGTCGCAGTATATATCCGAACGCAGCCCGGCCCTTGCGGCGACTGCCTTCGCGAATTTTCTGAATCCATACAGCTCCGCTGCATAGTGCGTGGGCACGATAATACACATGCCCTTGTTGAGTATCGCCGTTATCTGATGATGCTTCATGTCCGATGACACGAACACGTCCGCCCCTCTCTTCCAGGCGAAGTCTATGGCCTCGTCCGAGCACCCCGCTCCGCAGAAGGATGCCACTTTGGACACTTTCCTGTCCATGTCCCCGAAGGCCAGAATACGCTCCGCGCCGAGAGACGCCTTCACATCCGCAAAGCATTCCTTGAATGCCTTGGGCTGAACTTCATACAGCCTGCCGTATGCGCCGCCGTCCACCTCTTCCATTACGGCCAGAGGAGCCTTTCCTCCGCAGGCTTCCATGAGGGACTGGTCTATCCCTCCGGGAGCGACGTCCAGGTTAAGGTGCATGGATATGACGGAAATGCCATTATTGGCACATTCATATACAGCCTGCGTGTCCGCACCGGGCGTGGAGTCCACATGAAGGATAGCTCCGTATATTGCGGGATGATGGGTGACTATGGTGTTAAACCCGTTCTCCAAAGCGGCCTTTATTACGGCAGGGGAAAGGTCCAGGGCGAACATGACGCTGTTCACGTCCTTCCCGGAGTTCACTATGATTCCGCTGTTGTCATACGCCCCAAACTTTCTGCAGTATTCCGCGGAGAGCCTCAAGGGCGCGTATTCTTCCAAAATGCCCAGAAGTTCCTGTAATGTCATGATAATCCCAAAGCCTCTTTAAGAAGCTGTATCTCCTTCCAGATTGTGTCCTTTTCCCTTGGCTCCGCAATGCCTGCGGCATACCGCTCCTTTCTCTCCAGCCTGTATGCAAGATACTCCTGCACCGCAGGGCTTTTATACTCTTTGCCGTACTCCAGCTCCAGGGCCGTGTACGGCTCCGCGGAGCCTTCGCCGTCTTCCGCGGAAACACCCTTCAGCAGGACGTAATAATACCCGTCTGCCTTGAAAACCGTGTCCTGCAGAATGCGGGCTCCGTGCGTAATAAGCATCTTACGGACCTTGGAGACGTTTCGCATGGGCTGCAGAACGAACCTGGGAGGAATGCGCCGGCTTAAAATCCTGGCCATCTCCTCTCCGCCCATGCCGGCGATAAGCACTTCATCCGCATACGGCACGCCGTCCAGGCCGTCCGTGCAAAAGAACAGGCACCGGCCTTCCCCGGCGTAATCTCCCAGAAGGTCTATGGCCTTCTGCAGGCATTTATCCCTGAGGTCCGTGGCTATGGCCGTATTGCACTTGCCGCTGTCCAGCATGTATTTGGTGCAGAAAGCGTGGTCACAGCCCACGTCCGCGAACACATCGCACGGGTCCAGAAAAGATGTGAGAATGTCTATGCGGCTACCGTACATATGCTCTCCGTATTAATCATTGCAGCGCGCATATGCGCGATAATGCATTGCAGCGCGTATACGCGCGTTTGAAGAACCCGCCCGCAGGGAAAGACAGGCAAAATTCCATTGACGCGGCCTTGAATCCGGCCTGAAATCAAGTGTCCAGGTAATCCTTGAGCTGTTTGGACCTTGAGGGATGACGGAGTTTCCTCAAGGCCTTGGCCTCTATCTGGCGGATGCGCTCACGGGTTACGTTGAACTCGCGGCCGACCTCTTCCAGCGTGCGGGGGCGCCCGTCATCCACGCCGTAGCGGAGGCGCAGCACTTTCTCCTCACGGGGAGTGAGGGTGTTGAGCACGCGCAGAAGCGTCTCTTTGAGCATTGAGGAGGATACGGTGTCCGAAGGGGTCTCGGCGTTCTCGTCCTCAAGGAAATCCCCGAGATGGGAGTCCTCTTCCTCTCCTATGGGCGTCTCAAGGGAGACGGGGTCCTGGGCAATCTTCTGTATCTCGCGCACGCGCTCTTCCGTAAGCCCCATCTCCTCGCCGATCTCTGCGGGGGTAGGCTCGCGGCCGAGCTTCTGGAGCAAAAGACGGGAGACTCTTGTGAGCTTGTTTATGGTCTCGACCATGTGAACGGGAATGCGGATGGTTCTGGCCTGGTCTGCGATGGCCCTTGTGATGGCCTGGCGGATCCACCATGTGGCGTACGTGGAGAACTTGAAGCCTTTCTGGTAATCGAACTTCTCAACGGCCTTTATAAGCCCCAGATTGCCCTCCTGTATAAGATCCAAGAAAAGCATTCCGCGGCCAACATACCTCTTGGCGATTGACACAACGAGCCGAAGGTTTGCCTCGCAAAGCTTCTTCTTCGCGCTCTCGTCTCCGGCCTGCATTCTCTTGGCGAGCTCTATCTCGTCATCCGCGGACAGAAGGGGAACACGGCCGATGTCTTTCAAGTACATCTTGACGGGGTCATCCAGGCCCACGTCCGAAAGGGCCTGCTCATACAGCTCCCTGTCCCTTTCCGCCTCGTCCACAATCTGGATGTTGGCGTCCGCTATGGACTTGTACACGAAGTCCATCTGAGCCGGAGTAGTCTCGAACTTCTCCATGATGTCGCAAAGAGCGTTGGTGGTAATTGACCCTTTGGTCTCATACCCGTCAATGATCTGCTTCACGATCTCGTTCAGTTTCTCATCTGTAAGATTCATATTATCCTCTCTCAAGCCAGAAGCTTCGAGTGCCCGTGGCTTGTAAGTAACTTATTGCAGCGTCATCCGGACGGATGACGGTTTTTGCATTCCATTGTTGATCAGGCCGCACATGAAGCCATACGTTATATCCAGCCGGCGGGTGTTCATCCTGCGCAAAACACTGGTAAAACGGGCATACTCAGATCAGAGGGGTCACAGGCGGTTGCAGTGTGTAATCCGTTTTCATCCGGACGGCCTGTCAGATAATCCAGGCTTACTCTGAAGGTATCCGCAAGCTTCAGAAGCTGCGCGCAAGTGGGGCTGGCGCTGCGGGTCATCCGGCAATTGAGGGCTGCGGCGTTAATGCCGGCGGCCCTTGAAAGAGCCTTCTGCTATCCGCCGGACCGCTCATCAATCAAAACCGGCAGCCTTTCCCTGAATGTCATCGCCATACCTCAACCATGTTCAATCATGCGTCCGCATGTCCGCGTTTGGAAGCGCAGCATGCGCGTTTTGCACCGGCTAGGAAATCTCCTTGACCTTCTCCGCCCTGGCCTGCTTGGTGAGGCTGCGGATGGCAGAGAGGGCCTCCTGGTACTTCATGAGCCACTCCCGCTTCCTGTCCGGATCCTGCTCCGCTTTGCAGAGCCTGTCGCAGCGGTCCCGCTCATCCTTGAGCTGTTTCATCCGGAGGGTGTACACGCAGTCCTGGAAGTATTTGTCCGCGACCGGCCCCTGCAGGCTGTCTCCCTCGCTTAAAGCCGCCACGCGCCACATCTCATACCCCTCAAGGCCCAGATCCCTTGCGTCCGAGGAAGACATGTGGGACTCTCCAACGCCGTAGCTGGAAATGAGGTCTCCGGGGCGCGGCTTTTCGCCGTCTTCCTGGCAGTTTTTCACATAGGAGATTATGATCTTGTGGAGGTCATTGAACACGGGAACGGACGATATGTCCGTCTTCTCCGCGCACTTTGCGCCGAACAGGTATGCGGCCGACACGAACCGGGATGCCTTGGTCTCCTTGGTGTTCCATTCGCGGAGCATGGCCTTGCGCTCCGCCGCTGCGTCCGCATCCCTGGGCTCCGCCGGCGCCTGCTCCGGGGCTACGGAAAGGTCCACTTTTCCAAGCTCGTCCTTGAGCGCCTGCAGGCTGGTGCCGGTCCTGTCCCGGATTGTCTTGAGAAGGTCTTCCTGGGTGGAGTCGCTCTTCTCGCCCTTCACTATTCTCAGGGCCGCCTGTATGTACTTTCTCCTGTCCGAGGTATTTGTGAGGTCCAGCCCGTTTTCCGCATACTTGAGCCTGAAGTCTATGAGAGGCAATGCGGCGTCCAGGCAGGCTTGGTATCCCGCATTTCCCTGCTTTTTTATGACATCGTCCGGGTCCATCCCTTCAGGAAGCGAGACCACCTTCACGGTGAGGCCCTCGTCCTGCAGTATTTCCAGGCCCCTAGCGTTCGCGCTCTGGCCTGCGGAGTCTCCGTCATATGATATGAGAATATTCTCCGAATAACGCTTTATTAGCCTTGCCTGGTCCTGCGTGAGCGACGTGCCCATGCTGGCCACAACGTTCGTGAACCCGGCGGAATACAGCGATATGGTGTCCATATAGCCTTCCACCATTATGACCTCGGAGATCTTCTGCTGCTTCTTGAGCTTCTTCAACAGGTTGATGTTGTACAGCGTCTTGCTCTTGTTGAAGATTATGGTATCCTTTGTGTTCTTGTACTTGGCCAGGTTGTCCGCCTTTTTGAGGAGCCTTCCGCCGAAGGCTATGACCTCGTCAAAGGAGTTTATGATGGGATATATGAGCCTTCCGCCCTGGGCGTCTATGAGCCTTCCCTCCTCACCCAGCGTGCAGACGCCGGCGTCCTGTATCTGCTGCGGCGTATATCCCTTGTCCAGAAGATACCTGGGGAGGTCATAAAAATTCATCGAGGCGCCGAGCCCGAACTGGGTCACGACCTTGCCTGTGAGCTTTCTGCTCTCAATGTACTTAAGATGCTGTTCGGCCTTTCCGGAGCGCAGATTGGCGAGGTAGAAATGCGCCGTCTCGTTCACAACCTTGAGGCACATGTCCTTGCGCTGCTTGAGCTCCATTGTCTTGGCGGCATCCGCGCCGGACGGCGCCGGCACCGGAAGCTTCACCCTGTCCGCGAGAATCTTCACGGCGTCCATGAAGTCCACGTTCTCAATGTCCTGCACGAACTTTATGACGTCCCCGCTCGCGTTGCATCCGAAACAGTGAAAATACTTGTCCGTCTCGTTGACTATGAAAGACGCCGTCTTCTCATGATGAAACGGGCAGCATCCCCACCAGGAATTGCCCTTTCTGTCCAGCTGAACGTATCCTGAGACCACGTCCACGATATTGACCTTGTCCTTCAGGGTCTGCACGAACTCCTGAAACTCACTGCTCGCCATACTGCGTCTTCTGTACCATCTGCATCCCCGGCGCAAGCCCCTTTCCGGGGCTTTGCGCCAGAGCCCGCATATACTCTCTCTCAAATGCCGCTTCCCGCGGTTTTTCATTCATTGACCCCGCAAGCGCATCCTAAGCGCATGAGGCCCTTCCATTATCTCTATTATCTCTATCTCTTGTATCTCTATCTCTTGTGCTTTTCGTCCAGAAACAGCCATCCGTGAGGCACGAAAATCTTGTTGAACTCGCAGATGGCGTAACGGTCCGTCATGGAAGAGATGTAATCCACGACCACGGTCTGCTCGCTGCAGCCCTCCGTCTTCATGTGCTTCTTGTACTCTTCCGGAACGACCTCGAAGTGGCTGATGTAATATCCGTACATCTCCGTGAGCATCCTTTCCGCCTTCTCCTCTTCCGCGCGCACCGTTCCTGTGAGGTACACGTTCTTGAACATGAAGTTTCTAAGGTCCTCGCTGGCCTTGTCCACGACGGGGTCCATCTCAACCATGTCCTTTCCGTGCGAATAGCTGTATATCGAGGATATTGCCGTGTTGATCCTCTTTCCGGAGCCGTCCCCGAGAACCTCTACAATCTCCCTGGGAATGTCCTCCTTGCAAAGAACACCGGCCCTCACGGCATCTTCTATGTCATGGTTGATGTACGCAATCCTGTCCGCCTGGGAGACACACCTTGCCTCCAGCGTCTTAGGGTGCCCGTCCTTCTTGTGATTCTCTATTCCGTCCCTTACCTCATATGTGAGGTTGAGGCCTTCCCCGTCCTTTTCCAGGACCTCCACGACCCTGCGGGACTGCACGTTGTGCCTGAAGTTCCCGCCCGTGAGAGTGCTGAGAATCCTTTCGCCGCTGTGCCCGAAAGGCGTGTGGCCGAGGTCATGCCCCAAGGCTATGGCCTCTGCAAGGTCTTCATTGAGAGCCAGGCAGCGCGCAAGGGACCTGGCTATCTGAGCCACGTCCAGAGTGTGCGTGAGCCTTGTGATATAATGGTCCCCTTCCGGCGAGAAGAAGACCTGGGTCTTGTTCTTGAGCCTTCTGAACGAGTTGCAGTATATGATCCTGTCCCTGTCCCTCTGGAAGTCCGTGCGCATCTCGCACGGCTTCTCCGGCCTCTGCCTCTCATGCTCCCCCGCTGACTTGCAGGCGAACGGAGAGAGGAACTGCTCTTCTATTGCGTATGTCCTTTCCTTTAACTGTTCCATATTAACTCCCTAAATTATACGATTTTTCCCCGCCGTTTTACTCTTTTGCACGGCAAACTTTTCTCTTCTCCCTGCGGCTCCTAAACCGCCTTGCCTGAACAGATACACCGCCTCATCCGCGCCCGCCGATTGAGGCCTGGGATTATATTATACGAAACACTTTCCCCGAATTCTTTTTTTTACGCGCAAAAAAATCTGAGATTTTATACAATTTTCATCCGGGCCCGCAAAACAGGACTGTCCGAAATGCCGGCGCAAACAGCCAAATTTATGCATAATTGCATATAAAATTTACACCCACAGGAGAATTGTGACAGCCGTGTGACAAAAACTGATACATATCCGGCTAATTGTACTATATAATTAATAGTACGAACATTTGATTATTTAAAATTGCAAATTTTTATGCAAACGGGCCTGGCGCTGTACGGGATTTATGATTTTAGTGCACATTCTGAACGGCTATACTGATACATTGCTATTCATCCATAATATCCTGGAATTTCATTGCAAATCGTCTATAAGAAACTATTGTTTGTACTTTTTTGTTTTGTTCGCCCGCGACGGAAAAAGCCGCCCGGACGGGCGGCAGAAATAGCCGGTTTATGACTGGCTGGTTTAGGCTGTGGAAATCAGCAGGCAGCGATTTCCCTGGCGCCCATTAAAAAATATCTACGCAATATCCGGCCTCTATGGCGGCTGCACGGATGGCCACGAGGTCCTCCCATGTCACAAGCCCGCAATAATATGCAGACCCTATGTACGCATACTCCGTATCGCTTGTCTGCACTATGATCTCTTCATATTTATTGCAGCATATGAGGGTTATGACGCGTGCTCCTCATCCGACACCGTGATCCACGTTGCTATGTCCGGAATCTCGGTTATTCCGGCATCCTTGACTGTTGCGAACAGAACTTCATGTCCGGAGTATTCCCCGATATCCCAGATCACCGTAACTTCCAGGTCTTCGCTGGAGAATGTGTTCAGAGCCCCCGGCGAGGCCGTCTGGGTATCTTTGGAATCTTTTGGGATTGTACATGCGGCAAAAGAAAAGCACAGCACAGCGCACAGCACGGCAATGAAGGCTGTCAGTGCTCTTTTAATGTTGTCTTCATGATATGCATCCCTCTTTGCCTATTTGGCGAATCCGCCGCCGACGGGAATGTTCACGCCGGTGACGTATCTGGCCTCGGCAAGGTACAGGACGGCCTCCCCTATTTCCTCCGGACGGCCCATGCGCTCCAGGGGGATGGAGTTTATGAGATCCTCCATTTCCATGGGGGAAAGATCTGCGTTCATGTCCGTGTCTATGACCCCGGGGGAGATGCAGTTAACGCGGATGTTGGAAGGGGCAAGCTCTTTGGAAAGGGCTTTTGTGAATGAGATCACGGCGCCTTTTGTAGCGGAATATACGGTCTCGCAGCTGGCGCCCACTTCGCCCCAGATGGAGGCTATGTTGACTATGCTCCCTCCGCGGGAGGGAATCATCCGCAGGATTGCTTCCTTGGAGCAGAGGAACGTGCCCAGCATGTTGACGCTGAAAAGCCTGTTGTAGTCTTCCAGGGTGGTGTCCTGGAGGACCTTTACGATGGAGATGCCGGCGTTGTTCACGAGAAGGTCCAGGGAATCGTACGTCTCGAAGAACTCGCGGAACATGGACTTCACGGCCGCCTCGGAGGAGACGTCCGCCTTTAGAAGGACGGGGCAGTATCCGAGAAGATTGAACTCCCGCTGGGTCTGCATGGCCGTGCGCTCGTCCCTGTCATAGTTCAGGGCCACTTCGTAGCCGTTCTCCAGAAGGACCCTTGCTATCCCCTTTCCTATTCCCTTTGTTCCGCCTGTGACCAGTGCCGTCTTCATATCTTTTTTAAGATCTCCTCTGCAACCTGCTCCGGTGTGAGCCTGTCCGTGTCCACTACGATGTCCGCCGCAGCCTCGTATATTGCCTTGCGCTTTGCGTACAGCTCATATATGTGGGCTTTGGCGTCTCCCGCAAGAAGGGGCCTCGTGGTGTCTCCCTGCACGCGGGCGATTAAAGTTTCCGGCTGTGTGCGGAGGTATACTATTTTGCCGTTGGCCTTGAGGTATGCGGCATTCTGCGGCCTTAAAAGGCAGCCGCCGCCGGTTGAGATTATCTGCCCGTCCAGGGCGCCGAGGCGCTCGCAGACGGCGGACTCCAGGTCCCTGAAATACGGCTCGCCGAATTCGGCGAAGATGCCGTTTATCTCGCCGTGAGAGCGGACTATCTCCTCATCCGTGTCCACAAGAACATAGGAGCTTGTGCTGGAAAGGACTCCGCCTACCGTTGTCTTGCCGCTGCCCGGCATGCCGCAAAGGACTATGTTCATAACTTGAAGCTCTCTCCGGCCAGAATGTAGCTGTTTTTGCCGAAGCCGCAGATAACGCCCTTGCAGACTTCGGAAAGGACGGACTTGTTGCGGAAGTCCTCGCGGGCGTGCACGTTGGACATGTGCACTTCAACCACGGGAACGGATACGGACGCTATGGCGTCCCGGATTGCGTAGCTGTAATGGGTGAAGGCTCCGGCGTTAAGGACTATGCCGTCATAAACGCCGTCCGCCTGCTGGATGGCCGTGCAGATCTCCCCTTCAAAATTGCTCTGTAGGAAGGAGCACTCGTCCCCGGCAAAATGGGCTGCAATCTCTTTGTTGATGCTCTCCAAAGTCTCCGTGCCGTATACTCCGGGCTCCCTCTTTCCGGTGAGGTTGAGGTTCACGCCGTTCAAGAATAACAGTTTCATATAATATTCCTCTTCACGGCCCCGCCGCGCGGGGCCTTGCAAGACAGCTTGTTTTTTGCGTTCTGCGGGCCGGCAATGGCTTGCACAGGGGATTTCTCACTCACGGGAAACGGCCTGCAGAAAGCCTTTAACAGCCCAAAACAGCGCATGCGGGTGCGTTGAAACGGGATTACAGGATGCCCTCGAATTCCGGCTCAAAGAGCTCAAAGAGCCTCTTGGCTTCCGCAGCGTCCGGGGCGCAGCCGAAGTATATGCACTCTGAGAAATATGCCTGGTAGAAGAGCATGGCCCGGCCGTTTACGGTCTTCCTGCCGTTTGCTCTTGCAAGGCGCAGGAACTCGCTCTCCGCAGGGGTGTATATGAGATCCAGGGCAACTTCGCATCCCTTTATCACATCCTCTGAAACGGGGGATTTGCCTTCCGAAGTATGCATGCCGATGCCCGTGGCGTTTATTATGAGATAGTACTGGGCCGGCACAACCTCTTCCACCACGGTGGCGCCGAACTCTGCGGCGACTTTTGCGCTGGATGCCGGGAACTTGTCATACACGTACATCTCGGCCCCGGCGTCTATGAGCTTCTTGCACACAGACCTGCCTGCGCCGCCGCATCCTAAAAGAAGGACCTTTCTGCCCTTGACGTCCACGCCGTTGTTTATGGCCATCATCTCAAAGCCCTGGCCGTCCGTGTTGTAGCCCTCGCGCGTGGAAGATACCACGGTGTTCACGGACCCGTACACGGGGGCGTCCCCCAGGATCCTGGTGAGGCGCGGGATTATGGTGAGCTTGAACGGAATGGTGACGTTGAAGCCGTCATATGAGCTGAACACGGACTCTATCCTGGAGTCGAATTCGTCCTCACGGATGGACACCTTGTCATATATGATGCTGTTGCCCATGTGCTCCGCTATGAAGCAGTGCATGGGAGGGCTGAGGGATTTGGATACGTCCTTGCCAATGACGGCAAGCTTTAAAGTTTTGCTCATAACGGCCATGTCTCCTGTGCGCATTTGTCTATCATATCCAGATACTCCTCCACAGGAATCTTCCTCTCCGTCCATTCTCCCTTGGATACGGGCAGAATCACGGAGATTGTTCCGGAAGAGTCATTCTTCTTGTCTGTCTTTGCCTTGGCAGCCCCCGCGCGGGCATCGTCCAGGAAGGGGATCCTGCGCTCTGCCTTCATGATGAGCCTTTCCAGCTCGTCCGCATACGGTCCCGTGCAGACGCTGAGGGCGCGGGCTATGTAGAGCTCGAAATACATGCCGATCATGACGAACTCCCCGTGGGACATGCCCTTGAAATAGAGCTCGAAGGCATGGCCCGTGGTGTGGCCCATGTTGAGGGACTTCCTGTCCCCGCCGGAATCTCTTTCGTCCGACTCAACCACCCTTGCCTTGTGGCGTATGCAGTCCATGGTGAGCGCGGAAAGGAAATCCAGGGGGAAGATTTTTTCCGGCCAGTTTGCAAGTGCGTCGAAGATGCCGGCGTCTATCGCGGCGTACTTCACTATCTCGCCCAGCCCGCACTTCACTTCGCGCTTGGGAAGCGTCTGCAAAAACATGGGGTCCACGATAACCTCGTCCGGCTGGTAAAAAGCCCCGATTAAATTTTTGACGTCATTGTAGTCTATGGCCGTCTTTCCTCCCACGGAGCTGTCCACCTGCGCCAGAAGCGTTGTGGGAACCTGCGTGAGGTTTATGCCTCTCATATACAGGGATGCAGCAAGTCCTGCAATGTCCCCCACCACTCCTCCGCCGAAGGCTATTACTCTGGAATTGCGCTTGAGGCCGGCTTCGCACATTGCGTCCAGTATCTTTTTGAGATACCTCATGCACTTCGTGGACTCCCCTGCGGGAAGGACGTACACCGGCACGTCCGGGCCAAGGGTCTTTTGAAGGAGGTCCTGGTAATAGTACATCACGTTCCTGTCCGTGACCACAAACAGGGACTCGCCCCTGTGCAGAGGCATGTATGCGGCGAAGGCTCCGTCTCCGCAGCGTATCACGCTTTTTCTTGCCGTGTTATTAAGCCAAAGCTCTTCCATATGCATTCACGCGTCAGTCCGCAAGGGCTGCGTATCTCTCCTTGACTTCTTTCATGTTGTCCCCGCCAATGCGGCCCAAGACCGCTTTGGCTATCTCAAACGCCACAACGCTCTCCGCTATCATTTCAGCAGCGCATATGGCGCAAACGTCGCTCCTTTCCCCTGCCGCGGTGGCAGGCTCGCCCGTCGCGTAATCCACGGTCCTAAGGCCCTTCATAAGCGTAGGGATGGGCTTGAACGCAGCCCGGACCACAATGTCCTCTCCGTTGGACATCCCTCCTTCTATTCCTCCGGCCCTGTTCGTCCTGCGGACGAACTTTCCCTCTTCCATGAAGATCTCGTCATGAACCAAAGAGCCTGGAAGAGAGGCCGCCAAAAATCCTGCTCCTATCTCAACCCCTTTGACCGCCTGCACGCTCATAAGAGCTCCGCAAAGGATTCCGTCCAGCTTGGTGTCATACTGCATGCAGCTGCCGAAGCCCGGCTTCAGCCCGTGCACCACAACCTGTACAACGCCGCCTGCGGTGTCTCCCTTTGCCTTCAGCTCGTCTATCCTTGCCATGGCCTCGGCACACTTCGCTGTGTCCGGCATCCATATAGGATTGCCCTTGGCGGCGTCCATCTGCTCCATGGAGTAATTTCCGCCGTCCTCTATTCCGCAAACAGCGCGGACATATCCGGAAACGGAAACGCCGAGCTTCTCCAAAAGCTGGCGGGCTATGCTTCCCGCCGCCACGCGGACGGCCGTCTCGCGGGCGCTGGCGCGCTCTAAGATGTTCCTTGCGTCCTGCTGGTCATATTTTTTAAGGCCGGTGAGATCCGCATGTCCGGGGCGCACGCGGGTGAGGGTTTTCCTGGATGTGTCGCACCCCTCCGGAGCCATGTACTCCTCCCAGTTCGCATAGTCCCTGTTAACCACGGCGAACATAAGAGGGCTGCCGAGCGTGAGCCTGTTCCTCACCCCGCTCATTATCTCAATGCGGTCCTTTTCTATCTTCTGCCTTCCGCCCCTTCCGTATCCGCTCTGCCTAAGCGCCAGGTCTGCATTGATCCTGTCTATGTCCAGCTCCAGATTTGAAGGAAGGCCCTCTATGATGCCGGCCACGGCCTTGCCGTGCGATTCGCCGGAAGATGTAAGCTTCATAATATCCTCATGCCGGCGCAAATCCTGCCTGTCACATATTCTGCGCCTGCGTTTTCCAAAGTATACCATATCCACAGGGAAATATCAAGGCAATGACCGCATAAAATGGCGTCTGAATCCCTTGCAAAATGGCGTATAAAAATCTGCATTCCACGCTTGCGTTGTGCTATAATGCCTGTACAAGACACACGGGAGGAACATCCACATGGGAAATTGCATAAACCCGGACAACGAGCCTTTCCGCAAGGCAGTAAGCTCCGGCAATTACGTGGACAAGAGCGGGCTCATATCCTTTGCCAACAGAAAAGTGGATAACAACCTGCGCTACGTTCTCGTTTCCAGGCCTCACGGCTTTGGCAAAACGACGGCGGCCAATATGCTGGCGGCATATTACAGCCAGGGCTGTGATTCCCATGCCATTTTCGACAGCCTTGAGATTTCAAAGGATTCGGACTACGGAAAGCACCTGAACGGCCACTCCGTTGTACAGCTGGACATGTCTGAATTCTGCGCGGAAGGTAAAACCGTCCGGGACATGCTGGAAGAGATTGAAAATGCCGTATATGAAGACCTGCGTGCAGAATACCCTTCTGCCGAGCTGGGAAGGTCCAGTCTCAAGGACATGTTTTACCAGATCTCTGAACAGACAAAGCAAGGCATCGTGTTCATAATTGATGAATGGGACTGCATCTTCCGGGCCCCGAAGCCGTACATGGAAAGGATACAGTACTTGAGATATCTTACAGTGCTGCTGAAGAACAAGCCGTATGTCTCGCTGGCCTACATGACAGGCGTCCTCCCGCTTGTCTTTTATGAAGTGGAAGGCTCCGGTCCCAACATGTTCCATCAATATGATATGTTTTTCCCCTATCCCACAGAAAAGTATTTCGGTTTCACAACAGAGGAAGTGCAGACGCTGTGTGAGAGGTACGGCAAGTCCTTTGAAGACATCCGCAGGCTGTATGAGGGCTACACGCTTGACGACCTCACCATGTACAACCCTTCCTCTGTCCTTTCCGCCATATGCGGAACTCCCGCAGAAGATCGGCATAAAGAGACATACACATCCTTGGAATATTACGTTAATTCCGGCATAAGAGGGGTTAAAAAGGTTCTCCGTGAGCTTCTGGCAGGCAAGCCGGCATTTATGGGAGACTGCATAATCAACAACTTCTGCGACCTGTTAAGCAGACCGGATGATGTTCTTGTAACGCTTGTGCATCTCGGATATCTTGCCTACGACAGACGCTATATCCGCATACCCAACAAAGAGATGAAGGATCTGTTCAAGTCGTTGCTGAAGCCGGCAGGAAGCAGACGCGCAGCCAAATCATAAAATCACCAGGAGATACTGCCTGAGCAGCCTGTCCACGTGGAATTCCTCCGCACAGGCCATCAGCCTGCCATAGTCAGCATCCTTTTCCTGCACATATTGTTTCAGCGCATCCTGCAGAGTCTGAATCTCAATCCCTCTGCGGCTTCGCACAATGTCGCAGATAGTCCGCTCCTTATTATAAACCGGCACACTGTGCCCAAATGGAGTAACAGCTGTTTCCACTCCTATGCCATGCAGATCTCCCTTGACCGTATAGACCTTGACTCCGTCTGCTGTCAGGCCTGAAGGATTATATCCTGTTTTCATTGTAACATTAAAAGCCGAAGGCTCACGGTCTGCAAGGCCAAGCAGATACAGGGCGGATTCATGAGAGAACACAGCCTGCGGGCATCTGAGATGCAGCATGTACATACTGTCCCTCCATGCATCCTGGGCAATAAACACCCCGTGCGAAGCCTGCTCTATATGATTCTGCTTCGCATACGCATAGAAAGTGTGCTTTGGAATGCCGAGTTCCAAAGCCTGCGACGTCTTCACTATACCGTTATTTTTTCTGAACAGTTCGTCCAGCTGGTCATACGGGGTCATATGCTCTCTCCTTTACTGCTAATATGATAATCTTAATTAGCATAAAAGTAAAGCTCATAGTTTGCGCAAAATGGTTTGCAAAATCTGAAAGTTCTGTTATAATGTTTAGGCGTGCTACTGTGGCTCAGTTGGCAGAGCAGCTGATTCGTAATCAGCAGGTCGCCGGTTCGAGTCCGGCCAGTAGCTCCATTCCATTAAGATGACGTGGTTCATTCCACGTCATCTTTTATATTATATTATTCCAAGCTCTCACACAGACTTCACCACTCCTCTCGTTCAAGCCGTAATAAAAAGTTCATGTAAATTCTTCCGGATTGCAGTTCCAAGGCGTATATCATAACGGTTGTATGCGGGAATGCATGAAGACTTCATGATTCATTCCAGAATATGCAGAGGATATGCCTTGAAACCAGAAATCATCCCCAAGAAGCCATTTGCCAGGATTATCCGCAGCATGGCCGCAGTGGCGCTTGCAGCTGTGGCCGCCGTGACATGTCTGCTTTTTCTGCCGGCATGCTCTGCCGGCGGACAGGAATCAAGCCTTTCAATGACAGTCCGTCATACAGACTCCTCCTGCTCTGCGGTCAAGAAAGGCGTCTGCGTGTCAAAGTACAGCAAGACAGAAAATGCGAATGAGAAAAGCGCTGAAAAGATAGAAGCCCTGGGCTGCGGCTGGTGGTACAACTGGGCCGTGGAGCCTGCGAATGAATATATTGCGGGCGCAGAGTTCGTGCCAATGATGTGGGGACATTGGAAACGTCTCGGACAGGACCATAGCATACGTGAAAGCCGGATATGAGAGCGGTTCTCGCATCTTCTCACATTCAATGAGCCGGATCCTACCGGAGAGGACGGAATGATCTCCAACATATCCGTGGACGCAGCCGTGAACTTTTGGCTCAGGCTGGAAGAGATTGGCATCCCCCTTTCCTCCCCTGCCGTAAGCTATTATTCCGCAGCTGTGTGCGCGGTAAGATGATTTTGCCACCACATGGTAAGGAGATTTTTCATACCGC
>JAJPZA010000137.1 GCA_021204625.1 Clostridia bacterium
GTTTATACGTGTCTTTGAAGAGGAAGCGAAGAAAATCGGCGCCGTGGATTTCCTTGTCCAGGGAACCATTTATCCTGATGTGGTGGAGAGCGGCCTTGGCGGAGAGTCCGCAGTCATAAAGTCCCATCATAATGTTGGCGGCCTGCCGGACTATGTGGACTTTAAGGAGATAATTGAGCCCCTGAGAAATCTTTTCAAGGACGAGGTGCGCCAGGTGGGCTTAAAGCTGGGTATCCCGGAATATCTGGTCTACCGCCAGCCCTTCCCGGGGCCGGGACTGGGTATCCGCATCATCGGCGATGTGACAGCGGAGAAGGTGAGAATAGTTCAGGACGCCGATGCCATTTACCGGGAGGAGATAGCCAATGCAGGGCTTGACCGGAGCATCAACCAGTATTTTGCTGCTCTGACCAATATGCGCTCCGTGGGCGTCATGGGTGATGAGCGGACTTACGATTACGCCGTGGCACTGCGGGCTGTAGAGACCGTGGATTTCATGACCGCCGAGGCAGCCCGGATGCCCTGGGATGTTCTGAATAAGGTCATGAACCGCATTATCAACGAGGTCAGGGGAGTAAACAGAGTATTTTATGATATCAGCTCGAAGCCGCCCGGGACGATAGAGTTCGAATAGGGGTCAAAAAGCCCGGGGAGCCGCTTAAAATAAGGGTTTCTCCGGGCTTTTTTGCGTTCCGTGATGTTAATGCGATGTGTGAAAATCATTTTATGCCCCCAATACCGTATGTTTACTCTTCGGGGTGGTTCTCCATGCTGTCCCACAGCTTGTCCAGGTTGGAAGCCAGCTCGGTGTCCTTTTCCGGATAGAGATGGGAGTATGTGTCGAGGGTAGTCTTTACGGACTCGTGGCCCAGGCGCTCAGCGATCTCCAGCGGCTGCACACCCATGTCAATGAGCATGCTGGCGTGTGAGTGCCGAAGGTCGTGGAGCCTGATGTGCGGAAGCCCCGCCTCCTCGGAGAGCTTCTTGAATTCTGAGCTCAGAGCAGAGCTAGTAAAATAGAAAATCCTGTCCCCAGGCTTGATGCCGTAGAGCTTGCTGACATATTCCGTGATCTCTTTGTAAAGGAATTCCGGTATGGCTATGTTTCGGTTTGACTTCGGGGTCTTCGGCTCCATTATGAGTTCCTCGCCTTTGACAACGGCAAAGTTCTTATTGATCCTGATCCGCCGCTCCGGGAGAATGTCGGACGGGGTGAGGGCCAGAAGCTCCCCCTTTCTCATTCCGGTGTAAAACAGCGTGTCAAAAGCCACCCTGAAAGCAGATCTCTTTTCGCACGCTATGAACTGGTTGTACTCATCCAAGGTCCAGATGTTCATCTCGTCCGCATGGCTCGACCCTATACTGCCGGCTCCGTGGCACGGGTTCATCCTCAGGCCGTAATGCTGCACGGCATAATTCATGATTGCGGACATCTGGTTATTGACCGATTTCAGGTATGTCTTGGAGTAGGGCTTACCGTTTTCATCACGGTAGGACAGGAGCTCATTCTGCCACTGCCTTATGGTTAGGGAGTCGATGTCGGAAAGCTTAAGCTTGGAAAAGTATGGTAATACTTTGGATTTGATAAACCACATCTTACTTTCCATAGTCGTGGGTTTCAGCCGGTGGCCCATGTCCTCCATGTAATTCTCCACCAGATCTGTGAAGGGAATGTCCAGGGAAGCTTCCTGCCGGTTGAGGTATGAGCGCTCGAATTCCTTGGCTTCCCTCTGCGTGGCAAACCCACGCTTACATATGTGTTTGTTCTCCCCGGTCCAATCCTTGCAGTAAAAATTTGCATACCACATGGTCTTTCCGTTTTTGAGGGTGTACTTGTACGCCGGCATGGCAATCTCCCTATCTGGATTCGAGGCCGGCGTTCTCGGCGAGTTCGTTACGGTCCTCCACGATCTTATCATAGGTTTCGTTATCCCCATGATAATAGTCGTCCAGGATATCACCGCTTATAATAGTAAGCTTTGACCTGATTAAAGTGTCAGCGGTGCGCTGCGCCATTTCGTCCGAGGTTTCGTTCGGCATGTCCTCAATATAGTCCATCTCACTGCTCAGGCTGCTGAGCGTGTCCTTTGCTGTGTCGTATGATGTTTTTCCATCAAGGTACCCGTCAATAACCTCAATAGCCTGGCTGGCCACAGATACGCCTTTGTCGGTGGCGTTGGTGCTGCTCTTGGATCCGCACGCACAAGCAAATACCATACCGGCACAAAGAGCCATTATAAAAGCTTTCTTTAGTTTTCTCATGATCTATTCCTCCTCAGATATTTTATCCTTTTGCATCCGGTAATTATGGGATTTCACCATGGCCTTGACATTCATCATTATTTCCTCACGCCGGGTGAAGATCTCATCCTCTTCACGGTCCCTGATCTGCTTCGCCAGCTGTATGGCGGAATCTTTCTCCCGGTCATCAAGGCAGGCGATGCTGGCCATAAAGTGGGTGTAAAACTCTGCCTTGGTCATTTGCTCCAGGCCATCCAGTGAGGCGAGATAGCCGTCCGGATCCAGGCTCTGGATGAAATTCTGCGTGACGATCTGCATGCAGGCCCAGTAACTTACGGCCTCAGGCCCACGCTCCACAGG
>JAJPZA010000176.1 GCA_021204625.1 Clostridia bacterium
TTGATAAAGACGGCGGCATCCCGTGTGCCTGCCGCATGCTGCATAGCGGCATTTGCTGCGGGAATCGCCATAGTCCTCGCCTTGTCGCCCGTAGAGACGGCGACGCGGAAAATTGAAGCATATGAGCATGGGCTGTATAAAAAGAAGACGGCCATCATTGCGCTGTGCCATGCGGGAATCATGGCGGCATCCGCGGCATTTGGTGCAAGAAGATGCGCTTTCGTGGTCATGTATGCCTACATTGTCCAGAGCGTGATGCTGCTCTGCAGAAAAGCATGCAGAATAAAAAATTGAGGAGGGGAGACTGTACGAAAACTAACAGACTGACACAGAGAAAAGATTTGCACCCGTAGTAAAAGAATCAACCGCCGCAAGGCGTTTGACATAGAAAAAAAGCACATTGAAAACTGAATAAAACACGCGAAATATAGAGCATTTTCGTAGCGTACGTGGTATAATAAAACCATGTAAAAAATCACGTTGCACGAGGTACAAAAATGCCCTACATTCAGGAAAACGACAGGAACCAGTGGATGTTCTGCTCGCTGGACTCGATGGTGGACGGGGAAAGCATGGCGAGGCTGATTGACAGGTTCGTAAACAGTCTGGACACGTCCAAGTACGGCTTCAGGGAGGCGGCACTTGACGGGCGGCCGAGCTACGACCCGAAGTGCATGCTCAAGATTTACATCTATGGCAGCAAGAACGGCATCCGCTCTTCCAGGAAGCTTGAGAAGAGCTGCCATGTGAACGTCGAGGTCATGTGGATGACGGGCGGGCTCGCACCGGACTACCAGACGATTTCGGACTTCCGCAAGAACAATGCCAAAAGCCTGAAGAAAGTCTTCCACGAGTTCAACAGGAGGATTTCGGGCGCAGTTGAGTGGGGGTTCACGTCGGTAGACGGCAGCAAGTTCGCCGCGAGCAACGCCAAGGACGCGAACTTTACCAAGAACAAGCTCGATGATCGGATCCAGTGGCTGGACGCGCACACGGACGAATATATGCGCGTCCTGGATGAGATGGACAAGGCGGAGGACGAGGCGGCGGGGAACGGCCTGCTGACCCGCGAGGAAGTGGAGTCGAAGCTGGCGGAAGCGCAGGAGCGCCTGGAGAAGTACAAGGGCTACCAGAAGCTGATGGAGGAAACGGGGGCGAGCCAGCTGTCGCTTACGGACGCGGACGCCAGGCTGATGAAGTCGAAGAACGGCTTCGCGGTGGCGTACAACCCGCAGACGGCGGTGGACTCCAACACCCACCTGATCCGCGATTTCGAGATGACGAACCAGGTGACTGACCACGGGATGCTCGGAAAGACGATGGAGGGCATCAGGTCCGAGACTGGCGACGAGATCCTTGACGTGGTGGCGGACAGGGGATACGAGCAGCCGGAGGACATGGCGCGGTGCCTGGAGGGCGGCATCGTGCCGAACGTAATTCCGGGAGACGGGAGAGACGGGTACGAGCTTGAACTCCCGTATGAAGAGGACGACGGAAGCGCGGACACGTCCGATGCATCGCCGGAGGGAATCAGGAAGTGCCTCCGCGCTGGGATGGTTCCAGACGCCTACCAGGGGATAGTCACGGAGATTGGCGTGGAGGAAGTCAGCCGCAAGGTGCGTGACGGGCAGGATGCCGAGATGCCGAAGTCCCCTTACGGAACGCCGGAGGAAATGGAGAGGCGGGCGAAAGAGGGATACTTCGTCAGGGATCCGGAACGCAACCTGGTGTACTGCCCGAACGGCGAGATTCTGCGGCAGAAGTGTGTGAAGAGAAACGGGGCAATCAGGTACTCCAACAAGAACGCCTGCAAGCACTGCAAGAACCGCGGCAAGTGCTACCACGGAAATGGAGGGTGGAAGGAAATAGACTTCACCAAGGACTGTCTCGAAAAGCCCTGCAGGGACTGGCCGAAGGCAGACGGCGGAGGGGACGCGCCGCAGGGAGCGCATGGCAAAAAGGATTCAAAGGCGCGGTATGAAAAAGTGCGGGTGGTAAGGCTCTTCTTCAAGCCGGACCAGCGAAAGATGGCGCGGCGGATGTGCCTGTCGGAGCATCCGTTCGGGACGATAAAGAGGGCGATGGGCAGCGACCACTTCCTCCTGCGGGGACTGGAAAAGGTGTCGGGGGAGTTTGCGCTCATGTGCCTGGGATACAACTTCGAGAGGGCAAAGAACTTGCTCGGATTTGACAAAATGATGGAACTGATGGCCACGGAATAGCAAAAAAATAGGGAAAATACAGCCGCAAAACAGAACAAAAAAATGGAAGCTCCAGTTTCCGAAAAATCGCGCGTGTTTTATTCAGTTTTCAATGCGTGACGCAGGAAGCGCGGGGCTAATTTTATGCCTTAAAAGTGCATTCTAGTACAGGCTGGGGGGGGGTAAAATGGCATAGTAATCCTTGCGCACCGTGTTATTTGCGCTTGGGAGTTTTACAAAAGCCATAAACAATCAAAAGTGAATCAGGAGGAGAGACATGAAGAGACTTAAAGTGGCGGCGTTCGTGCTGGTGGCGGCGCTGACGGTGACATCGCTTCGCGGCGTGGGCAGCGTGACGGCATGGGCGGAGGAAACTACGGAGGATAGCACCTCGGGC
>JAJPZA010000124.1 GCA_021204625.1 Clostridia bacterium
TCCCACGAAAAATTCTGCTTTAAACTGCATCACGATGCTGACCAGGACTCCCCAGCCCACCGCGATCATGAGGGCGTAGCGCAGGGTCTGCTTTGCCCGCTCAGGCTTGGCGGCACCGATATTCTGGGCCGATATGGCCGACACCGTGGAGAGCATGGATGAGGGCACCAGGAAGAGGAAGGTGATTATCTTTTCCACTATTCCCACTGCCGCGGCGTCGTTTAGACCCCTCTGGTTCGCTATCATGGTGATCACCAGGAAGGCTACCTGCACCAGTCCGTCCTGGAAGGCCACAGGGATGCCGACTCTCACCAGGCCGCCCAGGATATTTTTCCTGGGAATGAAACTCTTTTTCGTCAGGCTGATGCCGGTATTTCTCTTTATGATAAATATCAGCGCAAATATCACGCTGATGGACTGTCCCAGGACAGTCCCCAGGGCCGCTCCCGCTGTCCCCAGTCCCAGTCCCCCGATGAAGACAAAGTCCAGGATGATATTTGCGGCGCAGGCCACGGCGATAAAGTACATGGGGCTCCTGGAGTCGCCCAGGCCCCGGAAGATGGAGCTGATGATATTGTATGCGGTGATAAAGGGTATGCCAACAAAGCAGATCTTAAGGTAAGTGACCGTCCCTGCCACAGCCTCGTCAGGCACCTGCATGATGCCGGTGATGGGTCTTGCCAGGAAAAAGAGGACCACCGCCAGTATCACCGATACCCCGAGAAACAGTATTATAGTGTTTCCGATGGCCTGTGACACCCTCTCCTTTTTCCCGGCCCCTATGGACTGGCCGATGAGGACGGTGGTGCCCATGGCCAGGCCCACTATCATCACCGTGATCATGTGCATGATCTGGCTGCCGGTGGAGACCGCCGTGGTGGCCGCCACGTCAGAGAATCGTCCTATTATAAAGAGGTCTGCCAGGCCGTACAGGGTCTGCAAGAAGTACGACAGCAGGTAGGGCAGGCAGAAGCGCAAAACCGTCTTAAATACGCTGCCCTCCGTCAAATTTCTTTCCATTTAGATCACCCATGTATCGTCTGAGAAATCCTTCTCACCGGTGCGCTTCGTGCCGCTGTACTGCAGCTCCTGCTGACGGATGGAGACACGGGTCCCCGCCGGGATGGAACTGGTGATAAAGGCGTTACTTCCGATAATGGCGTCGTGTCCGATGATGGTCTCGCCGCCCAGGATCGAGGCTCCGGAATAGATAGTCACATTGTCCTCGATGGTCGGGTGGCGGCGGACTCCTTTGAGCTTCTGCCCTCCCCTGGTTGAGAGTGCGCCTAAAGTCACGCCCTGATAAATCTTCACATTATCACCGATTACCGTGGTCTCACCTACGACGATTCCGGTGCCGTGGTCAATAAAGAAATGCCTGCCTATGGTGGCCCCGGGATGAATGTCGATACCGGTGAGGCTGTGGGCGTGCTCCGTCATTATCCTGGGGATAAGGGGCACATCCAGAAGGAAAAGCTCATGGGCCAGGCGGCTGACCGTGATGGCATAGAGCCCGGGATAGGCCAGGACTATCTCGTCATAATTTCTGGCAGCCGGGTCTCCCTCCAGAGCTGCCTCCAGGTCGCCCTCCAGGTACTCCCGGATCCGGGGGATCTTCTTTAAGAAGTCCACGGTGACCACATAGGCGCAGTGGTCGATCTTCTCCTCGCACATGGCGACGGACTGGGGCGTGATCTGCATGGCCTTGATAATCTGCCGGTGCAGGCGGTACATGACATCCTCAATCAAAGTCGCCAGCTGATTCTCAGCGTTATATCCCTTATACGTCCTCTCAATAAAATAGCCCGGATAGACTATCTTAAAGAGCTTATCGATAATATCGATAATCTCGTCCTTGTCGGGCTGATCATAGAAGTCATCCTTCTTATCTATAGGACGGGATTGTGAATAATCCTGCATGATCGATTGCACAATATTCTCAGCATCCTTGATTGCTATATTTTTCCTCTCAGCCATGTTTCCTCTCCTTTATAAAATAGTCCCTCCTCCTACAACCACGTCTCCGTCATATAGCACGACTGCCTGCCCCGGCGTGATGGCGCGCTGCGGCTCGTCGAAGATCACCCGGATGCGGTCATCTCCAACCTGCTCTGCCGTGGCCCACTGCTCTTTATGCCTGTTTCGTATTTTCGCCCTGACGCGGATGGGAGCCTCTATCCTCTCGCAGGAGATCAGGTTTATGCGATCCGCCTCTAAAGTCTGCGAAAAGAGATCTTCATTGGACCCCAGCGTCACCGTGTTGTCCTCCGGATTTACTCGGAGAACGTATGCCGGCTCGCCCAGGGCGATGCCCAGCCGCTTTCGCTGTCCCACAGTGTAGCGGATTATCCCCTTGTGGCGACCCAGGACATTTCCGTCCTTATCTGTGAAGTCGCCCTCCGGATATTTCTTCCCGGTGTAAGCCTCTATGAAATCGGCGTATCTCCCGTCCGGCACGAAACAGATATCCTGGCTGTCATGCTTTCTGGCGGTTATGAGACCCTGAGCGGCAGCTATCTTGCGAGCCTCGTCCTTGGTCATCTCCCCAAGGGGGAATCTCGTATATCTCAGCTGCTCCTGGGTCAGTGTGTATAAGAA
>JAJPZA010000221.1 GCA_021204625.1 Clostridia bacterium
ATAGAAGAGTTCTACAGCGGGCTGGCAGAGTTGCACATCGGCGAGTGGAAAGAAATTTATAGAGATTCCAGCCTTTGCGACGAGAGTGGTTTTTCGCTGCGGATCGAATATTCAAATGACAAAAGGTCGGTGGAATACGGCGGGATAAACGCATATCCGTACAATTTCGATGCGTTGGAAAGGTTGCTCGGACTCGGCCGTGAGTGAAGAGGGGAGCACAGGGTGGCGAAGTGGATGCGCTTCGCCATGGCAACGCCCCCCCTGCATAAACATACGTTTATACAGGGTTTATCCACGTGAAAACGTATGGTGCGCCAGTTCGGCGCTTGGAATACAGATAGGTGAAAGTCCTATCCTGGTAAAGTGTAGCGACAGCCAGTACATAGCCTTGGAGCCGAAGCCGCGAGGTTAGGTTTAAGCGTAGGCAATGGAGCATGAGAGCCGCAATGCGAAAGCGTGAAGCGATTCAGCCTCGTTAATTCATCTAAACGGAAGTCGATGTTTTCATATGTGCAGCAGACAGCAATGTTTCACCGATAAGCGAGGGGAAACAGGTTCCGTCGGGGTCAGAGAGCGTGGCGAGCATGCATAAGGTAGTCCAAGCGTACCTGGGAGGTCTGACAGAATCCGCGAGAGCGGTAGAGCCGGTACAACATTGAGCACAATGGAGGAGGCTTGAAGGTCTGTCAGAAGTCGGACTGACTCATAGTAGTGAAGAAACTTGTGAAAGCAAGCGGAGCGAAGGGGTCAGCAAGTTGGCAATCTCTGGAAGTAAAACATGTACGGCACAGGAGGTCGAAGAAGCATGGCAAGTGAGCTGAAAGGGATAAGGTACCTGTCTGAGAAGTATGCAGACAGCAAGTTGTCAACCCTTATGAACAGGGTCAACGAAGAGAGTTTAAAAGAGGCACACCGCAAACAGAAAGCGGAGAAAGCGTCTGGTGTGGACGGCGTAACGAAAGCGGAGTTTGAGAAGAATTTAGATGAAAACGTCGCCAACATCATTCACAGCATGAAAACGCTAGAGTATAAGCCACTGGCGGTAAGACGGGTAGAGATACCGAAGCCTGGCGGGAAGAAGCGCCCGCTCGGCATACCCGCCTATGGAGACAGACTCGTGCAAAGCGCAATGGCAAACATACTGACGGAGGTGTACGAACCGAAGTTTCTCGACTGCTCCTATGGATTCAGGCCGGGAAGAACGGCGCACCAGGTAGTCAGGTACATAGACCAAACCATTGCGTGGAAGCAGGTGAATTATGTGCTGGAAGCGGACATTAAGGGCTTCTTTGACAATCTAGACCAAAGGCAGTTAATGGAGTTCCTCGAGCGTGATATCTCGGACAGAAACTTTCTAAGATACATAGGGAGGTTTCTGAAAGCCGGGGTCATGGTGGGGACGGAAATACAGCCGAGCGATAAGGGTACCCCGCAGGGCGGGCAACTGTCGCCGATATTGGCGAACGTTTACCTGCACTACGTGTTAGACACATGGGTGGAAGAGACTGTGAAAGGATGTATGAGAGGCGAAATGTACTATGTGAGATATGCGGACGATTTTCTCTTCATGTTTCAGTACGAAAGCGACGCCGTGAGAGTTAGGAATGTCCTCGGGAAGAGACTGGGAAAATATGGATTGGAATTAGCGGAGGACAAGACAAGGATACTGCCCATTGGAAGACGCACAGGGACAAAGGAGAAGTTCGATTTTCTCGGATTCACGTTTTACAACACGAAGAGCAGAAGAGGAAAGTATATGCTGGGAGTGAAGACGAGCGAAAAGAAACTGAAAGCCAAGAGACAAACGCTGAAAGCATGGTTGAGGGCAAGGCTACTTCGACCCGTTGATGAAACACTTTATTCACTGGGAAGAAAGCTAGCGGGACACAACAACTACTACGGAGTCAATGGGAACTACAATGCATTGCAAGCCTTTTGGGCATATGCGTGGAGGCAGACGTTTAAAATGCTGAACCGCAGGAGCCAAAGGAAGTCCATTAGTTATCCTACATTTGACAGGCTATGGGACATGTATGTAAAGTCACCAAGGATTACCGTGCAGATTTGGAGTTGAAAACCGATGTCAATTTGAAGAGCCCATTGCGTAAATAGCGCACGATGGGTTCCGTGAGGGGCGGACGGCAGGCAAGACCTGTCAGCCCGTCTACTCGACTTTGTATGTTTTGGAAAGGTTTCGCCCGCCGCTAGGTTTTCGGGGCAGAGGAAAACGCACGTTTAAAACGCATGTTTTGAACGCGTGTTCTATAAACAGATGTTTCAAAAAAGTGGAAGAATTTCGCGAACATCCGTTTTGCGGCCCCTAGACGGTGGATAACTGCCCCCAAATTGTGGATTTATGTGGATAACTTTGGCGATTCGGTGGATAACTTTTTCTGACTTGTCCGATTTTTAAGAAATCCTTTCAAAAGTTAACAAAAGCATCCACCGCGCCGCGGCCCGCGGAATGCGGATCGCGGTGTGGATAAAATTGTGGATAATTTTGTGGATAACTTTTTTTGACCCGGGATCGCCTCCCCATGCGCGCGCATCGCGCGCGTCCTATACGCGCGTCTTATAGG
>JAJPZA010000183.1 GCA_021204625.1 Clostridia bacterium
GACCTGCGTTCTAGCCCCTCCCCATCGCCGCCTTCTCCAGCGCCTCGTGCCGCGACTTCATCAGCGCCCGGAGCTTCTCGTTCGCCTTTTTGACCATCTCCCCGGTGACCTCCGGGGCTTTCGCGTCTTTTCCATCGCACATCGTCACGGATCCGCGCCCGTCGAACAGGTGCGCCGCGCACTTCCCGCCGTACTTCGCCGCGCCGTAGGGCGTGTAGAACTCATCGATGGCGGCGTCCAGCCGCACCCTGCGGATCAGCCCGAACAGGTCGAAGAACACCGGAAAGGTGAGCGACAGCGTGTACTCGATGGTCCAGCCGAACTCGCGCATGATCCGGCACGCCAGGAAGTCGTAGTCGATGCCCTCGCGCCTTTCCTCCCGGGGCGCGCCCTTTCCGGGACCGCGCCCCCCGCTCAGTTTTTTTCCGGCTCCTCCCTGGGCTGGTCGTCGTTGCCGGAGTCGCCGTACATCAGGTAGGCGATCAGCTCGGTGAGCTTCGGGATGTCCAGCCGGCGCAGGCCCGCGCGGTGCTCCTCGGGCAGGACGGTCTCGGCCAGCGCGATCAGGTCGTCCCGCACCGCCGCCATCTCCTGGACGGTCGAGACCTTGGCGAGCCGCTCGGAGCACTCGCCCATCCTCGCGAGCGCCGAGACCGGGAGCATGGGGCAGTTGAAGCCGCCGCCATGCTCGTCCGTCTGGATGAAGACCCTTGTTTGGGTGAGCTTGGGAAAATACTTGCCCATTGCCGCCCCCCCTACGCGAAGGTGAAGAGCAGCCCGGTGGAGACCACCGGCTTGGCCTCGAAGGTCAGCGTGATGTAGTTCGGGTCGTCGCCCTCGGCGAAGTTGGTCGCCACGCCCGGCTGGAGGTAGCAGTTCTCGAAGGTGAGGGTCTTGGCGCCGGCGTCGTCGGTCAGCGGAACCATGACCAGCGCCTTGGCGGTGGAGGAGTCCAGGAGGTTGTCGCCCTTCTTGAAGTCGGCGAGGAGCGCCATGGCGGCGTCGACGTCGTTGCACTCGAGGGTGATCTTGGCGTTGTTCTGGCTGATGATGGAGGCCTGCGGATCGCTCCCGGTCTCGTAGAGGACGGTGTCCTGGGTCTCGATGTCGGCCTCGACCTGGGGCGCCGAGTTCAGCGGCCCGAGGATCGTGTCGCCGAACGACACCTGGTATTTGTAGTACTGAAGCTTCGCCACGAGGGCATCGATCTGGGTCTGGGTAAGGCTCGCCATTTCTCGACTCCTTGCTGTTTGCTGTTTGCGTTGCTATGCCGCTCTAGTCCGATTCCTGCCCGCCCGTGGTCAGCACGGTGAGCGTGACGTTGAAGCTCAGGAAGGTGCGCTCCCTGCCGCAGTCGTCCGCGAGGTACGGCTCGGAGCTCCCCCTCGGCTCGATCGCGAGGAAGCGCGTCTCCCCGCTGGTGAATCCGGCGCAGGGGAACAGCCCCGCCAGCCGCGCCTGCATGGCCAGCGCGTCGTCGCGGTCGTCGAACTTGGCGAGGATCTGCGCGTTCCAGCGCCGGGGCCGGAAGCCGTAGAATCCCGGGGACGGCAGCTCGGCGCCGAACAGCACGCCCACGCCGCCGCCCTCCGCGCCGGCGGGCACGCCGCCCCGGTAGATGCCCTCGTCCGCCGAGAGCCCCAGCTTCCCCGCGACCCACTCCATGAAGTCGCGCTCGATGGCCACCGCGTCCATGTCAGGCCAGCCCCCTTCCCATTTCATCGGCGATGATGGCGCGGATGGTGTCCATGCTCCCCTCCAGCGCCCGCGTGATGAACTTCCTCCCGACCGTTTTCCCGACCTTGCGCTGCTTCGCGAGCGAGTTCGCGCCGAGCTTGTAGACGTTCTCGTGCATCGGGATCGCGTACTTGGACGACGCCGCGTTGCTCGGGATGTAGATGACGGCGGCGAAGCTGTCCTTGTACGGAACAGTCTCGTTGCTGATGTCGGCGGTCAGGAAGCCCTCGTCGCCCGGCGCGAGGTCCTTGGCCTCGCCGTTCAGGAAGCCGCCCACCGCGTCCATGGCGCGCCTCGCCCGCCTGGGCGCGTTCTGCAGCTCCCTCCGGATCCGGTCGCCGAGCCGCCGGGTGTTGTACCGGTACGGCATCAGGACGCCCCCGCCACCGCCACGCGGTAGCCCAGCAGCTCGCCCCGGAGGTTCCGGTACGTCCGGACTCCACGGATGTCGTACTCCTCGCCGTTGTATACGACCATGCCCGGCAGGCCCGGCGCCTCGCCCATCGGCGCGACCAGGAAGACCTTCCCGCTCTCGATCGCCCCGAGCCAGTCGCGGTCGGACTGCTCGAAGTCCATCGGGAAGCAGAGGCACTCCTCCTCGCTCCACACCGGCTTGCCGTCCTCGATCCCGGCCCGCCGCCGGATCACCGCCGTATCGCGCGCGTTCCGCTCTATGATTCCCGCCATGAAAGCACCTCCATTCGACATCCGGCGGGCGCGTCAACACGCCCGCCCTGTTGACAGCCCCGCCCGGATCCGGATAGAAAGGAGGCGAAGCCATGCCTATGAACCTCGGCGAGCTCTCGGCGACCGTCACGCTCGACAGCTCGCAGTACATG
>JAJPZA010000087.1 GCA_021204625.1 Clostridia bacterium
ATCATTACATTTGCACAAAATATGCTAATCAAAAATGACTCTTTCGTAAATTTGAGTCCTCTTTTTCACTATTTAATTTAGCGATTTAATGGCCACCAAGAAAAGAATAGTTTTCATAATGAACCCCAATTCGGGTACAACGAATAAATCGGGAATAGACCAGATTATCAATGATAATATTGATAAGGACTTCTATGACTTCTCCATTTTGGAGACTCAATATAGCGGTCATGCATCGGAAATTGCCGAGAATGCAAAAAAAGATAAAGTTGATGTCGTTGTGGCTGTCGGCGGCGATGGAACTGTCAACGAAATTGCAAGGGCCATCACCCACTCAAAAACAGCTTTGGGCATTCTTCCGTGTGGCTCCGGCAATGGATTGGCACGACACCTTATGCTGCCGCTGGACCTTCAGAAAGCTGTGGAGATTATAAATGCTCACGAGGTGCATACGCTCGACTACGGTCTTATCAACAACATTCCTTTTTTCTGCACATGCGGAATGGGGTTTGATGCCGTTGTAAGTCAGAAATTCGCCGAAGCCGGAAAGCGTGGCGTTATGACATACCTTGAGAAAATCTTCCGTGAGGGCTTCAAATATAAATCTGAAATATACGACATCGAGAGTGAGAGCGGCAAGAAAAGCTACCGTGCGTTTCTCGTTTCATGCGCAAATGCCTCTCAATATGGCAACAATGCATATATCGCCCCTCATGCTTCCATGAGCGATGGTTTGCTTGACGTGGTTGTCATTGAACCCTTTGATGTTATTGACGCTACTCAGGTTGGCCTCGACATGCTCAACAAAACTCTCGACAAAAATCCGAAAGTCAAGACGCTTAGGGCTAAGAGCATTCACATACACAGGGAAAAGCCTGGACTGATTCACTATGACGGTGACCCCACAACTGCCGGCGAGGACATTGACATCTCCATCGTCAACAAGGGCATCAATGTCATAGTTAACCCCAATGCCGACAAAGCACGCCGCCAGCCAAACGCTGTACAGAACGCTTTCAGCGAACTCCTCGGCGACATCAGCAACGTCCGCACCGATATCACCAAGCAGAGCAAGCATATCCAGACTTTAATAAGGTATTATCTCGGTGGTTAAATGTAAAGAGTTTTACGTTATTTAAAACTCTTGTTAAAAAATGTGTTTTATTTAAGTTTTAATAATGATAATTGAAAAATATATGCTAATTTTGCGCAACCTACTATAAGACATAATCTTAAAAACAAATAATAATCATGTCAACTTTAACATTAATTATTGTAATTGTATTCCTTTGTGGATACCTATGCATCGCGATTGAGAGTCTGACAAAGGTCAACAAGGCGGCTATTGCACTCCTCATGCTGGTTGTCTGCTGGACTCTCTTCATGATTAACCCGGAGGCTTACATCCCTGATGTAATCCAGAGCGTGGGCGGCAAAGTTCAATTGGCGGTCAGCGAGGTCATCGAGAAACACCTCGGCAGTACAGGCACCACGCTGTTCTTCCTTATGGGCGCCATGACCATCGTCGAGGTGGTTGACCAGAACAATGGTTTTGATTTCGTGCGCAAGATGATGAGGACTCACAACAAGAGGTCTTTGCTGTGGAGAATCACCGCCATGACCTTCATCCTCTCAGCTATCCTTGACAACCTCACCACAAGTATCGTTATGGTGATGATTATCAGAAAACTCATCAAGGAGCGCAAGGACCGTATCATCTATGCTGCACTTATCATCATCGCAGCTAACTCCGGTGGTGCATTCTCTCCTATCGGCGACGTTACGACAATCATGATCTGGAACAAGGGACTTATCACCGCTTTGGGTGTAATCAAGGAGATTATCATCCCATCAATCGTTTCTGTTGTCATTCCTGCTTACATCCTGTCGCTGTCCCTCAAGGGAAGTCTTGAACCGGTTCAAGAGGTTGAACATGTGGATGCCAATGTTAAGCAGTTCACTCCACGCCAGCAGAAAATAATCTTCGGCGTAGGTGTCGGCGGTCTTATCTTCGTTCCTATTTTTAAGTCAATCACTCACCTTCCTCCATTCGTAGGTATCCTGCTCGTTCTTGGTGTTCTCTGGACTGTTACGGAGATTTTCCACCGCCAGCTGTTCAAGTCTGAGGAAGAGGCTAACAAGATGCACAAGAGAATTACCAACATGCTCTCTCGCATTGATATGAGTACTATCCTGTTCTTCCTCGGTATCCTTATGGCTGTCGCTTGTCTTGAGACTATCGGCGTGCTTGAAGCTCTCGGTCAGGGTCTGAACGTAGCATTCAACGGTAACCACTACCTCGTAACAGGTATCATCGGTGTTCTGTCTAGTATCGTTGATAACGTTCCTTTGGTTGCCGGTTGTATGGGTATGTACCCAATGGCGGAATTTGGTGATATGGCTCAAGACGGTATCTTCTGGCAGTTGCTCGCTTACTGCGCTGGCGTCGGTGGTTCTATGCTCATCATCGGTTCAGCAGCAGGTGTTGTAGTCATGGGTCTTGAGAAGATTACTTTCGGCTGGTATATGAAGCACATCACTTGGATTGCTTTCGTAGGTTACCTCGCAGGTAT
>JAJPZA010000093.1 GCA_021204625.1 Clostridia bacterium
AACTGGCGCTGACGGCGCTGACGGCCAGACCCCGTTCATCGACAGCGAGGGCTACTGGTGCATCGGCTACGATTATGACGACGAAGGCAACGCCACCCCTCACCGCATAACGGACGCCAGCGGCAAACCGTACAAGGCGATCGGCTCTGACGGCAAGAGCGCTGACGTCTGGACAATCGTTGGCGGCTATTGGTACAAGAACGACGAGAAGTACACTGATGAGGAAAATCCTGACGGAATCAAGGCCCAGGCCACTGACGGCAACACCCCTTACGTTGACGACGAAGGCTACTGGTGCATTGGCGGCGAGCGCGTGAAGGACGGGAACGGCGATTACGTTCTCGCAAGGGGCACCAACGGTAACAACGGAACTGACGGTCTGACTCCTTACGTTGACGACGAGGGCTACTGGTGCATCGGATACGACACTGATGAGGACGGCAACGAGACACCTCACCGTCTGAAGGATTCAGCGGGCAACGACATTCCTGCCACAGGTACGAACGGCTCCAACGGCGAGGACGGCAAGAGCTACGTCACTCTCCCTTGCCCGGACAACGACGGCTGGTTCAACCTCTACGTGGTCACCAAGGACACTGATGACGAAGGCATCACTACCTACAGCTACGAAGAGTATCAGGAGCACTTCTATCAGTACGCGACCGGCACTACCCTCACGGTACTCGTGGACGGCAACTATCTCTACATCTACAACTACTACACTAAGGACGAGGACGACAACTATGTTCTCGGCGCGAATCCGTACACCATCTACCTCGGCAGCGAGCTCACTTCCATCGCGTTCGTTCCGGACTGGCTCGACAGCGAGACCCACTATCCCACCACCGATCCGTTCGTAAGCATCACCTCCTATCTGTCGGAGTACGGCGTGGAAGACGCGTCCAATGAGGAGTACGCTTTCGTTGAGCAGACTACGGAAGCCTCCATCGTTGATCCGAACATCAACCTGGTTTACCGTGTGAACCCGGCCGACGCCTACGTTCAGAACGTGAACTACGAGTTCGTCAACAGGAACGTCAAGGTCCGCTCCTCCGACGTGCCGGGTGACGGCGCAAGCCCTCTGTCGATTATCAGCTTCACGGACAACGCCAACGGCGAGCCATACATCACCATGAAGGTCGGTCTCACGGGCGATCTTTCCACGGACGGCTATGACTTCACCGCCCTCAAGGTGTTCTCCGGCTCCGACAAGGTCATCACCTCCGACTACATCGTCCTGAAGGCCCTTGAGGACGTCAAGCCGGTACTCGTCAATCCGGCCGACGTCAAATTTACCACTGACGCCACCACCAAAGAGGAAGTCATCGCTCCGGGATACTATCCGAGAACCAGGGGCTTTAACTGCGTAAGCGTTCCGACCAAGTTCGTGGCACCCGACACTGTGAAGACGCTTGAGACTTCCAAATGGATCAAAGAGGACATCGCGACTGTATTGGATCCGAATGCCACTACGCCTGGGGATACTGCAGTCGTTACGTTTGACAAGGACAACACGAATGGGGCTTGGAATCTGGAGTTCAACTACAACTCCTCGCTGAACATCACGGAGAATGTTGACCTCTATGTCGCGATCGGCAGTGAAGACGCGGGCACTCTTCAGGCGGTAAGGCTTGCCGACTACGTCGACCCGGACAGTATCACCTACGAGTACACCTATCCTGACGCGTTCTATATTGTTGATGCTGATGGTAATGGTGTAAACCAGCAGGAATACGCCCATCTGATCGACAACGGAGACGGCACCGTGAAGATTGACGTGGCGGGCGATTCGGCCGACTCGATCGACAAGTACCCTGTAGTCCGCGTGGACGCCTACGTCAGCGGCTATCTGGTGGCCTCCACCTACATCGTGTTCCACATCACCGCGAAGCACCTTGACGACGCCACCGTTGACCTGACGGCGTCATGGATCAACTACCGCGCGATCACCGGCAACTATGTAGACAACTACGCAAATACCGTTGAGACACATTATTCCTACACTCTCGCACAGTTCGTCGCCCTCTTCGCTGACAACAACAGTCTGGTCGACATTGAGGACATTAATGACGTCGAGACATATTATGTGACCAGCACTTACGATTTTGAGTTCTATTCTGTGAACACCGGTTCTCATGATCAGCAGATCGGAGGCAAGAATGACAAGCTTAATGGCATTGTCAATAATGCGTCTGCTACTGAAAACGGTACTGATTCTGGCATTAACTACGGGTCATATGGTGTTCCGATCCACTACTTTTATGATAGCAGCACCACCGATGACCACACGGTGTTCTATTTCGGCGTCAACAATGTGATCTGGACCCAGCACACCTACAGCGACACCTACGTCACCAACGTCGACGGAAATGGCGTATCCCATAACTACGCCCCGTACCTGTTGACCATTACGTTCAACTCTAAGGATGATCGCTTTGCCCCGAACCTCACACTCTCATGGCCGTTCTACGTGACCGACTACTGCGTTGAGTTTGAAATTACCAATCCATATCAGATTCCCGATCCGACCGAGTACCTGTATCCTTGCGACACGGCCGTTGTCACCGGTCACT
>JAJPZA010000219.1 GCA_021204625.1 Clostridia bacterium
TCCCTATTGAGTTCCAAAGCTTTGCCGTACATCGTCTTATCTAAATATTCACACACTTCCATTGCGTCTTTGGAAAAAATCCCATTCAGATTTTGAATGTTTTGTTGGTCAAGTTCGGCTTTGTAATCTTCTGCATAAAGCTTACAAATTGACCGAATTCCCCAGTAAGCAAATAGTGCGCGAAGGATATATCCAATCTCCATATCCTTATCTTCCCAATATTCATGGATAAACAGAAACGTATTTTGCAGATATTCCCGAATTGTCAATACATGATCAAAGAGTCTGATCGGATCCTCCATGGAAAAAGCCAATTCTTCATCTGCAGAAGAAGCTCCAAGCAATTTTAAAAACTCTATTATTCGCGCAGAGTACCACGTCTGATTCTTTGAATCAGGCGTGGGTGAATGCGCCCTTTTTACCCTTTCTGGGTCTGGATATATTTTTTTACAACAGATGTGTTTTTCTCGCTGACAGTGCCAATATAATAACTCAGGCTCCAAAAATACGGCTTCCAATACGTTTTTGAGAGTGTCTCCCGAAAGTCTGTCCTCATACGCCTTGATGACGCGGATTTGTATGCATTTACGAACTCGGCAAGATTTATTTGAGGCATTGCCTCAAACAAGATGTGGATATGGTCGGGCATGGTCTCCAGAGCTATGACATGCATACCCCTCTCATGGAAATAGCGTTCCGTATATTCACGAAGTTTCTCTTCGACCTTTTCTGTAATGACCGGCTTCCTGTACTTTGTAACCAGGACGAGATGGTATTGAAGCAGAAAACAGCTGTGCCTGTTTGTATAATACCCGTCTTTGCATTTTTTCATAGCCACTCCTCCAAATGTTGTTTTCCCTCTTGCAACTGATACGAAACCATGATATAATATTATTATAAAAATATAAGATTTGCAAGCAATTTGGCCCAAGATTTTTGCTTTTATTCCTGCAACTGATCTTGGATTGTTGTACAATAATCACAAAAACATATTGCTTTCAAGGAATTTAACGTAAGAGGAGGAAGTGATACAACTGATGTACAGGGATACACATGTACAACTGGATGCGGAGCATCCTTTATACCCATACTGCAGTAGCGTTACCCACGCGGCGAATAACCTGTATAATGCTGCGCTCTTCAGGATGCGCCAAGTGATGACAGCCGTAAAGAAAGACGAAAGCGACTGGTACGAAAATGAAAAAGAGATCATGGACGAGATACGATTTGCGCTTCCGCTTATGGGGGATAAATACGTTATGCCGACAAAGGAACAGTGGTTCCTGTCGTACGAGTTTTTAAATGCACTGATGTCTAAAACAGACAACCCTGACTACAGCTCGAAGGATATAAGCGCACAGACAGCCCAGCAGACATTAAAACTCGTAACAAGAGACATGGATTCGTTTTTGGAGGGCTGCAGGGCTTACGCGGACGATCCGTCCCCCTTTACCGGCAGGCCAAAACTGCCGAAATACAAAAAGAAGGGCGGAACTTGCACTGCTTTGCTGACGAACCAGGACTGCAGCATCACAACGGATGATAAAGGCATGGCTTGGCTTAAATTGCCGTACACAAAAAAGAAGCTTGCCCTAGGGAAAGAGGCTTTCGGGAGATTAAAGGAAGTCAGAATAGTCCCCTACCATAATGTATTCATTATTCATGCTGTGACAGAGGAAGAAGCAGAGGAGTGTAAATATCTCGACCCGAACAAGATATTTTCCATCGACCTGGGTGTGAATAATCTGGCAGCTGTGGCAAACAACTTCGGTGCGCCGTGCCTGATTTTTAAGGGCGGTGCCATAAAGAGCGCCAACCAGCTTTACAATAAGCAGATGGCCAGGATACAGTCGGAGCAGACAGCGGGCACAACAAACAAATTTCAGATGACAGAAGAAGCCCACATCGCATGCATAAAACGGAATAACGTATGCTATGATACCCTTCATAAAGTAGGCCTAGCCATTATCAAGGAAGCTGTAAAGGACCACGTCGGTACAATGATCTGCGGGCATAACGACGGCTGGAAAACCGAATCCAACCTGGGAAAAATCAATAATCAGAATTTTGTTCAGATACCGTTTTCCAAGCTCATTGAGATCCTGAGATATCTGTGTGAGGAGAATGGCATAAACTTTATAGAACGTGAGGAATCTTATACCTCGCAGGCATCGTTTATTGACGGGGATTTTATCCCCACCTACGGCAAAGAACCCGAGGCCTTTTCTTTTTCAGGGGAACGCGGACCGAAGTATTACAAAGGGCAGTTCAGATCTAAAGGATTCAGGGGCATATACAAAACAGAAAATGGCGTATTTATAAACTCTGACTTAAATGGGGCGGCTAATATAGGGAGGAAAGAATTCCCAGAGCTGTTTACCATGCGGCCGGAGGATTTTGAAAACGTCATTATCATAGAGCATCCCGACCTTGAGAATCGAAAAGCTTTACAAAAACGGCAGCAAGCAAAAAAGAAGGTTCCGAGCAAAAGAAAACTGAAACGGCTGCGCAGAAAAGGGCAGACATCCAGGCTAAAAACACCGGCTGCCTAAAAAAAATAAAAGTAATCCC
>JAJPZA010000164.1 GCA_021204625.1 Clostridia bacterium
GGACTATTGCCATATACCTGAGTCGAAGAACTTCGGCTTCACGGTATTTGCCTGCCCCGATGATGTTCTTGAGTCAATGTATGGCATCACGAATTTGCAGGAATTCTATGATTATGCCCGGGGCATATACGGAGGCGATGAGCTTGATGTGAATGATCCGGATAATGCTGAAGCTCTCACGGACTGGCGTTCACCACTGCGTCGCTTGATTGGTTATAATATACTGAAGCAGAAGGGTATGTATTCCGATCTCACGTCGATTACTACTATCGAGACCACTCTGATTAATCCGACTGAGTGGTATGCCACGATGGATTCGTTGTCGACAATAAAGATTGAGCGCCTGACAGTGACACGTTTCATCGGTTACGGTGAGCACGACACCCGTAATGACATCTATCTGAACCGTGGTGACATGAGCCGTGGCTGCTACACTCCTGGCATACACGTGGATACCGAGGTTGAAGGCGATTATGTGAACGAAGGCTCCAACGGTGTGTATTACACCACCGACGGTCTGGCGGATTATGGAGAAGTGACGAAGCAGGATATCTTCAACACCCGTATGCGTATGGATCTGTACTACATGTTCCCGGAGTTGATGTCCAACAACGTTCGTGATGGCAGAACTAACAACTACATCGCCAATTCCAATAACCCAGACAAGAACGTCACATCGCCTAACTATTGGTTCCCCAATGGCTATCTCGACAATGTGAAGGTAAACGACGATGGTATCTTCCTGTTCCAGAGTCAGCACAACACGTACTGGAGTTATGAGGGTGATGAGTTCAACCTCGCCTCTGACGTGAATTCCTACGATATCACGTTCAATCTGCCCAGTGTGCCGACTGGAACATATCAGATTCGTTTGGGCTTCGCCCCGATGTCATCCCGTGGAATATGCCAGTTCTATCTCGATGGTGAGCCTCAGGGCATACCTTTCGATATGCGTGATACTAACCTGTCCGACCGTATTGGCTTTTTCGATTTGACTACTTCCTCCTATTCTTCCGATGAGTTGGAGGCTGCCAAGAAGAACATGCACAATATGGGTTGGTACCATGGACCGAGGAGCGTGTTCAACTTCGGTACGGAGGGTACATTGGATGGAGCCAACGCCACGAAGAACTATTTCTGTAATAACATCCATACTATGCGCTATGTGCTCTGTACGGCAAATCTTGACGAAGACACACAACATACGGTCCGCATCAAGTCCATCTGGGCAGTGGGCACTGCGCTGGTGATGATCGATTATCTTGAGCTTGTGCCGAAGAGCGTGTACGGCGTCGAAGGTGAAGGCAAGGCAGAAGATGATTATTAATAAGTAACTTATTCATAAACGAACTATGAAATCAAAGATATTATCCCACGTGATGGCAGCGGCAGTGTTGTCCGCACCCTTGATACTTTGGTCGGCCTGCACAGACACCTGGGGCGAGCATTACGATGCCGTTGAGGGTGGCATGTCAGATCAGCCAAGCCTTCTGTCAAATATTGCTGATGATCCCAATTTGGCTAACTTTTATAAGGTAGTACAAGAAACAGGAGCTTCCGATATGCTCTCATCACCACAGCAGCTCACCGTTTGGGCTCCATTAGGGCTCACAAGCGCTCAGGCTGACAGTGTGATTGATGTATATAACTCGGAAGTTGCAGCGGGCAAGGAGACAGAGGACAACAAGGCCATGGCACAGTTCTTGTATAACCACATTGCCTTGTATTCCCGCACAGTTTCAGCACTTACCAATGACACTGTAGCAATGCTCAATGGCAAATACATGCATTTGATTGGCACAAGCAGTGAATCTGGTACTCTGCAGGAGAATCCTTTCTCTGGTGCCGTTATATGCAACAACGGTATTCTGTATAAGGCAGAGAATGTTCAGACCTTCTTCCCGAACATACGTGAGTATACTGAGCTGCAGTCCAACATGGATAGCTTGACATCATTCCTCACTTTCTATGATGAGTATGAGTTGGACGAGAATGCCTCTGTGGCTGGTGGGGTGGTTGACGGTAAGACAGTCTATTTGGACTCTGTGACGAACCTCACTAACGAGATGCTCACCAAGTATGGTTATATCCAGCGTGAGGACAGTACTTATTATCTCATTGCTCCGACTGACGAGGTTTGGGCAAGGGAGTATGAGAAGTACTATCCGTATTACACCTATGATTCCAGTGTCAGCAATGCTGACTCTCTGGCAGATGTGCAGACGAAGACAGACATTATCTGCGGCCGCATCTTTAACATGAGCATAGCGTCGAAGTACAACTACAATCCTGAGGATTCTTTGTGCAACACGCAATATACACTTAATCAGGCTCACAACCCCCGTCAGAATGTATATTACAAGCCTGAGTCGGGAATCTTGGCTGGTCTTGAAAAGGTGGAGTGCTCCAACGGATATGTTTATATCGACAACAAGGGCGTGATAGACCCGACGACCACTTTCTTCGGCCGTAAGGACATTGAAGCTTATTCTTCACGCTATTATGAGATTCCTACGAACAGCAATAACGAGGAGACTATGCTCGTGTCGCAGAGCACTTATTATC
>JAJPZA010000006.1 GCA_021204625.1 Clostridia bacterium
CATTGAAGCAGCCAGCTGTCCACACAAGACATGGACTATGGCCGCAAAATTGAAAATGCCCAGGCTGGAATTATCTACGCCTGGGCATTAGTTTTAATCTGTACCATCCACCACCGCTTCGGGGGTGGTGCTATACGCCGTTTTTAGGACGCTTACCCAAGGGCAGTTCAGAAAGCTATTTTATGGTTCCGTCACCTGCGGTATTTCAGTGCCGGCATAACAGCAAAGGTATCTATCGTTATTATCGGCAGAAATGCAGCACGGACGGGATGTCTGTACCGTTTTGTTTAGTCGGCGCGGCGCCGATTGCCTGTAAGTCATTGCATTGAAAATTGAGCCAGTTTTCCGTGGATTTTGATTTGCATTTTGATGTGATAACCTTGCCGGATTTTTGGACGGATGACAGGAAAATTCTCACTCATGCATAAAAAATGACCATTTAAGAGCTTGTTATTGTAAATTTGAGGCTTTTCCTAGTATAATCCGGGTGTAAAGCAAAGGCTGAAAGGCTTTCGCGGCACATCCATGAAGATTATACAGAGGTAAAATCTCTCCTTATTTATTGCGACACACGGCGGTCCGTATCGGGCCGCCTATGTTGTATATATAGGGGCAAGGAACATGACGCACGTCTGCGGGCGGCTGGCGGATGCAGTAGCATGATGAATTCCTGCTGCCGGGGTGATGCCGGCGGAGCTGTTTCGTGTCCAATGGAATGCTCTTGTGCTTCAGGATGGACTATTCATGCATCCGGATTGCCTGTTTGTGCCTTTGCGAGTGCAGAATTTGCCAGCGTTGTGGTATGACATAAAAGAGGAGATGGGCGCAGAGCGGCGGATATGACCCGTTTAAGCGTGTTTCAGTCCGTGCTGAAAATATCGCTAAAAATTTGGCGATACTTGACAGTTCACCCCTGTTATTGTACAATATGTAGCGGAAATTATCCTTGCGGGGAACGCAGACGGCGCATGGCCCCCCTGCGCACGCGGAAACCGGAAGGCTGAATTTATATGTGGTAGTACAAGGGAGATATTATGACTGAAGAAGAAATCAAGCAAGTGGTTGCCCAGATGACCCTGGAAGAGAAGGCTTCCCTGGCATCAGGTGAAGACTTCTGGCGCACCAAGCCCATAGACAGGCTTGGCATTCCTCCCATTTATCTTTCAGACGGTCCTCACGGGCTCAGAAAACAGGAAGCTGCGGCAGACCAGCTTGGCCTCAATGAAAGCGTCAAGTCAACCTGCTTCCCCACGGCCGTAACAATGGCCGCAGGCTGGGACACGGACACGTGCCATACTATGGGCCAGGCTTTGGGAAAGGAAGCCGCTGCCCTTAAGGTAGGGATGCTTCTCGGCCCCGGCGTCAACATCAAGAGAAGCCCCCTGTGCGGCAGAAATTTCGAGTATTATTCAGAAGATCCGTACCTCGCCGGAAAGATGGCTTCAGCCCTTATCTCCGGAATCCAGGAGTACACCGCTTCCGCGTGCGTGAAGCACTTCGCCTGCAACAACCAGGAGACAGGAAGAATGTACGTGGACTCTGTAGTGGACGAGAGAGCCCTGCGCGAGATATACCTTGAGCCCTTCGAGATGGCCGTAAAGGAAGCGCATGTAAATTCCATCATGACGTCATACAACCTTCTCAACGGACAGTACACCAACGAGAACGAGCATCTCCACAAGGACATCCTCAGGGATGATTGGGGATATGAAGGCGTGGTTGTGACAGACTGGGGCGGCTGCAATGACAGGGTTGCAGGATACAAATGCTACAACGAGCTCGAGATGCCCACAACGTCATGCGAGAGCGATGAAGAGATAGTGAAGGCCGTCAAGGACGGAGTCCTGGACGAGGCCGTTGTGGACAGGAACGCCGAAAACCTTCTGAAGCTTGTGTTCAAGTCCGAGGAGTACTTCGGCGAGGACAAGACATATGACAAGGAAGAGCATCATCTGATTGCCCAGAAGGCAGCCATGGGCTCCGAAGTCCTTTTAAAGAACGACGGCGCCCTGCCGCTCCGTGACAACGAGAAGGTATGCTTCATAGGCGACTTCGCCGAGACCGCAAGATACCAGGGCGGCGGCTCCTCATGCGTCAACCCCACAAAACTCGACAACGTGAAGGACCTCGCAGATTCCTTAAGCAAGGAGCAGAATCTGCCTATAGATTACATAGGATGGGAGAAGGGCTTTGACCAGTACGGAAAGAAGTCCAAGAAGGCCGCAAAGAAGGCCGTTGAGCTCGCCGGAAAAGCTGACAAGATCGTGCTCTTCATGGGCCTCGATGACGTAACCGAAAGCGAAGGCAAGGACCGCGCGGACATGAAGATTCCCGCAAACCAGCTTGATCTTCTGGACCAGCTCGCAGCTTTAGGCAAGCCCATCGTCGTTGTTCTTTCCTGCGGATCCCCCGTGGAGACAGACTGGGATGCAAAAGTAAACGCGCTTCTTTGCGTATACCTCACAGGCCAGGCAGGCGCGCAGGCCATCCTGGACAACCTCACCGGCGTTGCCAACCCTTCCGGAAAGCTTCCCGAGACATTCCCCATCAAGCTTGAGGACAACCCCACATACAACACATGGCTCAAGAATGACAACTCATCCGAGTACCGCGAGTCCATTTACGTAGGCTACAGATACTATGACAAGGCCGGCATCGAAGTGAAGTATCCGTTCGGATACGGCCTCTCATACACAACCTTTGCATACAGCGACCTCGACATCACATCCGAGGGAGTTTCCTTCACTCTCACCAACACCGGCGCCGTTGCCGGCGCAGAGGTATGCCAGCTGTACATCGGCGCAAAGGACTCCAAGGTGTTCCGCGCCGTCCGCGAGCTCAAGGGATTCAAGAAAGTATTCCTTCAGCCCGGCGAGAGCAGGAAGGTGGAGATACCGTTCGAGACATACTCCTTCAGATGGTTCAACGTAAAGCACAACCAGTTTGAGATTGAGGACTGCGTCTACAACATCGAGATAGGCTCCTCTTCAAGAGATCTCCGTCTTGCCGGCACATTCCGTCCCGAGGGCGGCGTTGCCGTTGACACGGATTATGACGAGACCCTTCTCGCCGAGTACTACAGCGGAGACATCGCAAACGTTGAGAAGGAGACTTTTGAGACCCTGCTGGGCCGTGAAGTTCCTTCCGGCAAGCTCAATTACTACAAGAAGAAGAGGCTCATTGTGGACATGAACACGTCCATCACCCAGATGAAGCATGCGCGCGGCTGGGTAGGCCGTCTGTTCGGCGGAGCCATCATCTTCGCAGAGGGGTTCCTGCGCAAGATAGGAAAGAGAAAGCTTGCCAACCTTCTCAAGATTGGCGTATACTACATGCCCATCCGCGGCCTGTTCGGCTTCACCGGCGGCATGTTCTCCAAGGGCCAGCTGCAGGGCTTCCTGCTCATGTTCAACGGCCACTTCTTCAGGGGCCTTTCCGAGTTCTGCCGCTACGGCCGTGTGCGCAAGCTGAAGCGCAAGGCCAAGAAGGCAGCCGCAGAGCTTGATGCTGCCAAGGCCGCATATGCCGAGAAGAATGACGCGGATTCCAAGAAGGCTCTGGACAAGGCCGGCAAGAAGTGCGTGAAGGCTACGGAAAAGGCAGCTAAGAAAGTTGCAAAGGCCACGGCAGTGGACGAGAAGTATGCCGCAAAGGTTGCTGCCAAAGAGGCCAAGAAGGCTGCCAAAAAAGCCGCCAAGGAAGGCAACTGATTCCACCCCGGCATAACATAACATCATGATCCAGGCAGGCGAGAGCGAAAGCTCCCGCCTGTTTCTCTGTTCAGATGAAAATGCCCCGCTGCAAAAGCGGGGTCATATGCTTAAATTGTGTCTGTCCAAAGTGATGGACGGAGAGCAGAAGGAATGGATGCTCCTCAGTCTTCAAGGATGTCCGTGATGATGTAGTCAGCCAGGTTAATGGTTCCAAGAGTCACATTGTCCGTAAGGAACACAATCATGCAGACGGGCATATAGGTTGATGAGTTTATCATACGATTCTTCGAAAATTATGTCTCAATGCACTTTTTTGCAGATTTTGACCACTCAAATTGACACTTTTTTATAAATTATTTCAACACTGTTCATTAATCCCCACGTTTTTAGTGAGGTCTTTTGATCATTGTACCACAGTGAAGAAAGGGACGGAGCTCCGGAGAAATTAGTCTTCAGGGATGTCAGTGATGATATAGTCTGCCAGGTTAACAGTCCCGAGATTCATTGTATTGGTCAGAAACATAATCATATAGACTGGCATGTATACGGCTCTTCCTTTTTGACTGACATTATAATTTGACAATATGAGAGCTTCATCAATTTTTGTGCCGTAGTCCTCAGACTCGAGGAAGTGATTCAGCGCAGAATAATCTCTGTAGTCTTTGCCGCTTTTCACTTCTATCGGCATGATATTGTCATGATGCTCAATCAGGAAGTCCAATTCGCCAAGTTTGTTGCTGTTATAGTAGTATAGCGGATATTTGTGTGCAGTTAATTCCTGAGCAACGAAATTCTCATAGATAGAGCCAAATCTTACATTCTCTGCTTTGTTCATGATTGTGTCTTTGGTAACCCATCCGCAAAGGGCCGTCAAAAGTCCTACATCAGACAGAAAGAGTTTGAAGAGCGAGGCCTTGTGATTCTCAAATAATGGAATACGGGGTTCTGATGCATTGTAACATGGGATTGCAACTCCAGCTTTCCATAACCAGACAAAACTGTCCTCGATTGCATCATATCGAACAGGTGTTGTATGGGCAGATTCCTCTTTACCCTCTGTCAGTTGCTTTCGTTCAACCTTAGAGATTGTGAACCTCTTGTTTTTGCTGTCAAGTCCGGAAGGTATTTTGTCATATATGGCAGACAGGCAAAGCTTGTTGTTTTTTTCTTCATACTGAGTGAAATCAACTTTATACTGAAGAATGATATTATTCTGGACATCTGTGACTTTATTAAGATTGCCCGATGCAAGGAATTCATTGACAGCCTCCGGCATTCCTCCTACTACAAGATATAGATTCAACTGCTTCATGACACTCTCGTGCGTTGACTTGCGCACAGGCACACGGTCGTTGAAACATCTCCGCAAATACTCTACAAGAGAATTCTTTCCGTTCAGGTTGATCAGAAATTCTTCAAAATCCAGCGGGAACATTTGCAGAGTGTCGAGGTATCCAACAGGCACTTCATCCAATGAAACTCTTTCAACTCCAAGCAGAGATCCGCTTAAAATGTATCGGAAACGGCCGTCAGCGACAAGCATTTTGATTTTGGAAATGAATTGCTCATAAACCTGAATCTCATCAAGAAAGAAGATTGTCCCAGGCTCCAACTCACCGGGCAAATGTATATCCAAGCGGGTATAGAGTTCATCAACGGTAACCGAATCTTTGAAGATTTCAAGAATTTCCTGTCCGTCTTTTCTCTTCAGATTGAATTCCAGAAAATGCTTGCCTGATTTTTCCAGACATTCATGAATTATAAAGGTCTTGCCGCACTGTCTGACACCTTTGATGAGCAAAGCATTCCGTCCGCCTGCAATCCATTCATTTATATTTTTTTCAATCTTTCTTTTAAGCATAATTATAACCTCGTTTATATAAATGAATTATAGTGTATTATATTATTATTTGCAAGCATTTTGCAAAAAGACAAGTAAAAAATGCCCCTGTTTTTACAAAAAGACAAGTAAAAAATACCTCTGTTTTTACAAAAAGACAAGTAAAAATTTCCCTCCTTTTTACAAAAAGACAAGCATTGAAGAGCTGTGGATATGATATACGGATTTGAAAGATTTCATTTGACTATCCGGGCGCGCTGGAGTACACTTTCATGTGGCAGGCGGAGCTGTCTGCTGGCATGAGTGAATTATGGCCCTGCCGCGCAGAGGGAGACTGTATGGAAGACGTATATGCAAGGGAAATGGTTGTCCGCTATACGGACATAGACAGGTACGGCCGTCTGGCTGTAATGGAAGTTCCCATGATAACCCAGGACATGCTTACGGAGTATTACGGAACGCTCGGCGCGGACAACGGCACCATGAAGGGGAAGTGCAACGCGGCGTGGGTCATAACCAAGATGAAGCTGCGCTTCGGAAAGCTCCCGGTCTGGATGGGCAGGATGACCGTCTCCGCCTGCATGATAAAAAAAGACGGCATCCGGATGGTGGTGGAGATAAAGGCCACGGACGAGGACGGCAACATGGTCTTCACAGGGGACTTTGAGAACTGCGCCATAGACCTTTCGGCCCGCCGCATACGCAGGATAAGCACAACCTGCATCCAGGAGAACGTGCGCCTCTATGAAGGAGATGCCTCATTTGACAAGATTCCCGGAGAGTTTGCGGATACGGATCTCGTTTCAGAGCTTGCCGTGAACTGGTATGACATAGACTTTACCCGCCACACCAACAACACCCGCTACATAGATTACCTGCTCCGCACAATGGACCCCGCATATCTCACCGCAAAGCGCATAACGGGCCTGGACGTGAACTTCATGAAAGAGAGCCGCGAAGGGGACCTGCTGGCCATATACCGCCGGACAGACGGAGACACTGCCTCATTCCAGATCCGCAAGGACGGGGCTGAGATCCTCCGCGCAAGAGTATGCTTCACGGACGAGACGGAGAAGTAAACTGGCATCCGCATACACCCCATGCATAAAAAGCATCCGCACAGGCGAGGGCATCCGGGCTCCCGCCTGTTATTATTTTCCGCCGCAGAGAAAGCCCTTTGCGTATGCGCAAAACACTGATATGGTTGGTTCATCCTGAGGCATATCCCGGCCCGGACGGCCGTATATGGCGCATATGCGCCGCTCTTGCTGTTTTTCCGAGGCAAAGGCATCATCCATTTTTTCCAAGGCCGGGAAACGGCCTGCAGAAGTGTCCGGGAGCCGTGACAGAGGGCCTTTGCATACGGGATATTGCACGCTTTTTGCCAAAATTCCGTGGAGCACGGATCTGAAAAGTCATGCATTTCATTTGACAATCCCCGTTTGGTTTGGTAAAATTGCTTTTGCTTGCTATAGGGACAAGTGTTTTTGCGTACTGCAAAATTTTCCCTGCGCATTGCAGCCATGCAGTGCGGGCCCGGTTGGCCGCAGCAAGACGCATAAGCATGTTCCCCTGGAGGCCGTTTTAAGGGTACGGCTAAGAGGGTGATATATTCCGCAGAGCGGAGGGCTTCGGTCCTGCGCTCGAGCAAAACAAGGAGGTTAAGATATGCCCACAATCAATCAGCTCATCAGACATGGCAGAGAGAGGAAGGAGTACAAGAGCAAGTCACCGATACTGGACGCCTGCCCGCAGAAGCGCGGCGTGTGCCTTTCAGTCTCCACAACGACGCCCAAGAAGCCTAACTCAGCCATCAGAAAGATCGCCAGAGTAAGGTTGACCAACAAGCAGGAAGGCATCGTGTACATTCCCGGCGAAGGCCACAATCTTCAGGAGCATTCTTCCGTGCTCATCAGGGGCGGAAGAGTCAAGGATCTTCCCGGTGTGCGTTACCATATCATCCGCGGCGCGCTGGATACTGCCGGCGTCTCCAAGAGAAGACAGTCCAGATCCCGCTACGGCGCAAAGAGACCCAAGTCCTGATTTCTTTCACTGCAGGGATTTGAGCCGGGCAGCCTGGCTGCAAAAGGCTGCGTAATTTAAGGGATTCATAATGAATCCATTCCTACTTGCTTCGGAATATATGACCCTTTATAACCGATGAAAAGTAGGCAGTATTCGCCGTCCGGGACACTTTGGAATGGCGGCGGAGAAGGATTGCTACCTGCAGGCAGCTTAAGCCCTGCAAACGGGCCCCGCAGAATCCGGTGCATCCGCAAAGAGGAATGGCCGCAGGATGGATGAGACGGGGGCTCAGGACAGGGAAGGGAGCTTAGCGGCAGGCAAGTAACGGCTTATTTAAGTCAAGACCCTTAAATCTTTTTCAGGAGGATTGAAGCATGCCCAGAAGAGGCGGAGTTCCCAAGAGGGACGTGCTGCCCGATCCCGTGTACAACTCCAAGGTTGTGACCAAGCTCATCAACCAGATAATGGAGGACGGAAAGCGCGGGACGGCGCAGAGGATTGTTTATGAAGCGTTCGAGACGATGAGCAAAAAGCTTAACAAGGACGCTATGGAGATATTCGACCAGGCACTCGGCAACATCATGCCTGTGCTCGAGGTCAAGGCCAGGAGAATCGGTGGCGCCAACTATCAGGTGCCCCTCGAGATAAGACCTGAGAGACGCCAGACTTTGGCTATCAGGTGGCTGGTTATCAGCACGAGAAAGCGCTCCGAAAGGGGGATGAGCGCAAAGCTGGCCGCAGAGCTTATTGACGCGTACAATAATGCAGGCGGCGCTGTGAAGAAGAAAGAGGATACCCATCGAATGGCTGAAGCGAACAAGGCGTTCGCACATTTCAGATTCTGATGATAGAGGTATAGCATGGCCAGAGAATATGATTTGCTTCATACGAGAAACATAGGCATCATGGCGCACATAGACGCCGGAAAGACAACGACTACGGAGCGAATCCTGTATTACACAGGCATTAACCACAAGATCGGCGAAGTGCACGAAGGCGAGGCCACGATGGACTGGATGGTGCAGGAGCAGGAGAGGGGAATAACGATTACCTCAGCTGCCACCACGTGCCACTGGACCAGGTCCGGCCAGACCAAAAAGGACGAGTGCAGGATAAACATTATAGACACACCGGGGCACGTGGACTTCACTGTGGAAGTCGAAAGGTCCCTCCGTGTATTGGACGGAGCCGTGGCGACTTTCTGCGCCAAGGGAGGCGTGGAGCCGCAGTCTGAGACCGTATGGAGACAGGCGGACAAGTATAACGTGCCGCGTATCGCGTACGTTAACAAGATGGACATTCTGGGCGCGGATTATCAGAGGGCCATCAGGATGATGAGGGAGAGGCTCAACGCCAACCCCGTGCCGGTGGAGCTTCCCATCGGAAAAGAGAGCACATTCTCAGGCATCGTGGACCTGGTGGACATGGTGGCCGAGATATATGATTCGGATGACGGCAAGCTGTACCACAAGGCTGAAATTCCCGCGGACATGATGGCTGAGGCCGAAGAGGCCAGAATGAAGGTCATGGAAGCGGCTGCCGAGGCGGACGACGAGCTCATGGACAAGTTCCTTGAAACCATGGAGCTCACGCCGGACGAAATACGCAGAGGCCTCAGAAAAGCCACGATAGCCATGCAGTGCACCCCCGTGCTTTGCGGCTCTTCGTACAGGAACAAGGGAGTCCAGATGCTTCTGGACGCCATAATAGATTACCTTCCCTCCCCTGTGGACGTGGCCCACGTCATAGGAGTGAACCCCAAAACGGGCAAGCAGGAAGAGAGAAAGACGGACGATGACGAGCCCTTCGCCGGGCTTGCCTTCAAGATAGCCACAGACCCATTCGTGGGCAGGCTTGCATATTTCAGAGTATATTCCGGAACGCTGGACGCCGGCTCTTACGTGTTCAACTCCACAAAGGAGATAATGGAGCGCGTAGGCCGCCTCGTGCAGATGCACGCGAACTCCAGGACAGAGATACCAAGGGTGTATTCCGGGGACATATGCGCAATCATTGGCCTCAAGAACACCACGACAGGCGACACCCTCTGCGTGAAGGACAAGCCCATTGTCCTTGAGCAGATGACGTTCGCGGACCCCGTTATCCAGCTTTCCATAGAGCCCAAGACCAAGGCCTCCCAGGAAAAGATGACCATGGCGCTCATCAAGCTCGCCGAAGAGGACCCCACCTTCAAGACCTACACGGACCAGGAGACAGGGCAGACCATCATAGCGGGCATGGGAGAGCTTCATCTGGACATCATAGTGGACAGGCTGCTCCGTGAGTTCAAGGTGGAAGCCAACGTGGGCGCCCCGCAGGTTGCGTACCGCGAGACCATCCGGCAGGCGGTGGACTGCGAAGGCCTTTACAAGCGCCAGTCCGGAGGCAAGGGCCAGTACGGCCACTGCAAGCTCCATCTCATTCCGGCAAAGCCGGGAGAGGGGTACTCCTTCGAGGACGTCACAATAGGCGGCTCCATTCCCAAGGAATTCATACCGGCCATAGACAAGGGCGTGCGCGGCGCGGCCAAGACCGGATTCCTTGCAGGATACGAGGTCGTGGACTTCAAAGTGCAGGTGTATGACGGCTCCTTCCACGAAGTGGACTCATCTGAAATGGCCTTCCAGATTGCAGGCTCCATGGCCTTCAAGGACGGAATGGCAAAGGCCCATCCGGTTCTTTTAGAGCCCATAATGAAAGTGGAGATCATAGTGCCCGAAGATTATTTCGGCGACATCATGGGCAACATAACCGCAAGGCGCGGAACCATTGCATCCACGGATGATAGGGCGGGCGCCAAGGTTGTGGACGCGCAGGTGCCTCTTTCAGAGATGTTCGGCTACGCCACGGATCTTCGTTCCCGCACCCAGGGCAGAGGGCAGTTCACGATGCAGTTCGACCACTACGCCGAAGTTCCCAAGTCCGTGAGCGAGAAAGTCATCGTGGCCCGCAACAAACCGGCCGGCAGATAAAGTGCAACCTGCGCCCAAACGGGCGCAAAACGCGCCAAAGGCCCTCCGGGCCGACTCTCTCTGGCGCCTTTCAAAGGCTGCAGAGAACGCCACAGGAAAACAATTTTTGAATTTTGCCCGTGGTTTTAATTGTGTTTTCCGTTTGAGTAATATATAATGGAAGGCATGAAGAGGCAGAAGTGTCTCATGGAACCGAATCCGGATTCAGGTCCGGGCCGGCTTCCGGACAGAAATGTCAATGATAGATAGCTGCGAGAGCCCAAGGGGCGAGTTAGTTATCATTGTATATAAATTTTAAAGGAGATTTTAAAATGGCA
>JAJPZA010000210.1 GCA_021204625.1 Clostridia bacterium
TTCGAGGACGTGGACTACGCCTGGCTCACGAGGTTCGACAACAGCCTGGCCGAGGAGGGGATGGCCCGCAACTCCGCCAACATCCACCTGAGGAACATCCGCGCCGTGTTCAACGACGCGATCGACGACGGGATCACCTCCGCCTATCCCTTCCGCCGCTTCCGGATCCGGCCGGAGGGCACGCCGAAGCGGTCGCTCCCCGTGGAGGATCTGCGCGCCCTGTTCGCCTGGCCGGTCGATCCCGACCAGCGGCGGTACATAGACTACTTCAAGCTCATCTTCATGCTCGTGGGCATCAACGCCGTGGACCTCTACGGACTGAAGGAGGTCACGCGCGAGGGCAGGATTGAGTACCACCGCGCCAAGACCAACCGCCTCTACTCCATAAAGGTGGAGCCGGAGGCGATGGAACTGATACGGAAGTACCGGGGAAAGAGGGGTCTGCTCGACATAGCCGACAGGGAGGCCTCGCACGCCATCTTCACGAAGGTCATCAACAGGCGCCTAAAGCAGATCGGCGAGGTCACGTACGGCCGCCACGGCGTGAAGTCGGTGAGGCCCGCCTTCCCGAAGCTCACCACATACTGGGCGCGTCACTCCTGGGCCACGATAGCCGCCTCCCTCGACATTCCCAAGGAGACCATAGCGGCGGGCCTGGGCCACGGCGGGAACACCGTCACCGACATCTACATAGACTTCGACAGAAGGAAGGTGGACGAGGCCAACAGAAGGGTGATGGACTGGGTGCTTTACGGAAAAAAGTAGTATCTTTGCGACGTTTTCAAAAGTAACTATAATAGCCAAGGGCCGGCACTCGCGAGAGTCCCGACCCTTAACTCATTATATGCACGCGCACGGTCAGTATATCCCGTGCGGTGTGATGCGGTACGGCTTCGTGCGGTGCTTCAGGGAGTCCTGGATCTTCTCCAGGGCCAGCGCGGCCTTCTCCCTCCACTTCTCCGAGGCCTGGGGATTGACGATCGAGAGCCAGTCCTCCAGCACGCGGTACACGAGCCAGTCGTGTATCAGCCTCTCCAGCAGGTTGACGGTCGTGACGGAGAAGTCCTCCGGCAGGCTGAGGTCTATGACGTACACGTTCGGCGCGGAGGGCCTGTCCGTCCACGGCAGCGGCTCCTCCGCCGTCTGGATCCTCCTCTTGGTGTAGGGATAAAGCAGTTCCACCATCTCCGCCCACGAGGTGTTCAGCACGCGGTTCACGCGGTCTATGTTGTTCTCCTCGTCTATGTCCATCGTGAGGTGGCGGGAGTGCTGCTGGTCGTCTCCCATGAGGTCCCCCTCTATCGCGCAGAGGTTGCTCGCGTCGTACATCAGCTCCCCGCGGCGGAAGGTCAGCGCGACAGTCAGCCGTTTGTTGGCCCTGTCCATATTGCAAGTGCATCCCATAGTCTATTCCTCCTCGTCCTCTTCGTTTTCGTCGTCGTTGTCGGGAACTCCCGGCCATCCGTCCCTGTACGGGTCGTGCCCGCAGGGGCACGGCGGGCACTCCGGTCTCTGCGGCCTCACCCTCTCGTAGAGCTTGTTCACGATGTCCTCCAGTATGGACGCGGCCCCCCTGGCGTAGCCCTCGGCCTCGTCCTTCTTGACGAGGGAGAACCACCTGGCAGTCACTCCGGTGGCCATGAAGTCGAACGCCGCGCTCCGCACGCTCTCCAGCAGCGCGAAGTTGAAGCGGTCGGCGACCCTCAGCGTGACCGTCGCACCGTCCTCCGTGTCGGAGAAGTTCTCCAGCATCCGTTTCAGCCCCGAAAGCAGAGAGTCGAGGCACTCCCTCCAGTAGCCGTCCAGGATCTCCCTGTTCTCCTGGGAGAGGCTCATGCGGGCCGTGGCGGAGGCGTCTCCCTCGGCCTTGGCCGCCGTGTACGCCGCCCTCCTGGCGGCCTCCGTGTAGACCGCCCTGCGGTCGATCTCTATTATAACCCTTTTCATGTCAGAACGTCACGATATTGTAAGATAGTCCTATTCCTATGTAGGGCACGAATCCCTGCGTGCTGATGCCGTAGCCCGCCGTGATGCCCACGCCCCAGTGCCTCCTCCTCTCCGTGCGGACGGTCTCGACCATCGTGTTGATGTATCGGGTTTCGGGATAGACGTATATGCTGTCGAGGGACGGACGTATGCCGGATATATATGCCGTGTACGTTGAATCCGCGTATTTTACGGACTCTCTCTCCATCCGGATATATAAGGTATCATGCAGGGTCAGAGTGTCCGTAGCGGGCAAATAAACGGTGTTTACGATCGTTCTCTCCACCTCCCTCGGCTCGATGATCCGCACCGTGTCGTGGACTGTCAGCGTGTCGATCCTGACCGTCACCGCCTCCTGCACCTCGGTCTTCCGGAAGAGGCCCATGTCGTGCAGGGCGAGGAGCGCGATCGCCGCCGCCGCAAGGCCGAAGAATATCCACTGCCACCACTTCACAGCCGCTCCCCCTTATAGCTTGAATTATACAGTATCTGCCCACGCTGCGGCCCGCCTTTCTTATGGCTGAAGTGCACGAAGGTCGGGTAGAGTATCATCTGATCGTATGGCAGTTCCA
>JAJPZA010000035.1 GCA_021204625.1 Clostridia bacterium
CACATTCGAGTATCTGTCTTTAGAGGTCAAGCTGAAAGCGCGCCTGGATGAGATAAATGCGATAGATAATGATTATAACTTTAGAAGCTATAATGATTCATACCAGTATAGTATAATTTGGAGAATAGGTCTATTGGATCGTCAGATGAACTTGTTCAATGATGTGATAACAGCTAGTTATAGCAGTCTCTACTCGGTACTTTCATCTCTTATAAAAGCCTTGAAGCAACTTGAAAGCGATATAACTCCGCTTATCAATGATATCTTTGAGCATTTCAAATATGGTCATGAGAATTATGTTGTATTTGGTAAAAATGGTGCCGGGAAAACGACATTGTTAAATCATATTTCTTCAACAATTTATACAAATGCCGTAGTAATACCTGCTAATCGCAGTGTTGAGTCATTCATTGAAATTGAAGACCCTGATCTTAAAGATTTAAATAAGATGCTTGCTGATAAGAACTCCCTGCATTACCTTGCAAAAAAAATCTTCATTGCAGATAAGAAATCAGATGATACTCAATGGTCTAACGGACTTTCAAAAGAAGACAATCTGTATAATATTTTCTCAAGCTTAGACTTGGACCGGCATATTTGTTTTGACAGAAACGACTTGTTTTTATGGAAGGATGATATTTCCAAGAAATATCCTATATCTGATGGTAGTGATGGCGAGAAGACGGTTGCCTATATCATAATGGCGGCGCTTCTAGCCCCTAAGAAAGCATTTTTCTATATAGACGAACCAGAGGCACATCTTAATGGAGCATTGTTAAGAAAGCTTTTTGATATACTTGAATCAACACGTAGAGATTTGTGCTTTATATACTTTACTCATAATACTGATTTCATTGAAAGCCGTTGGAATGCGAAACTTGTTTTTCTCGAGAAACCTGACAATTATAAGGAATGGAAGTTTAAGGAAATTGGGAAATACAATGATATTACCCGTGACATACTGATGAGTATAGAAGGGAACCATGATGATATCATTTATTGCGAAGGGAATTCAGCTTTATCTCTGGACTATAAAATACTCAAATGTCTGTATCCCGATTATAACTTCATACCTGCCGGCTCTTATAAAGATGTGAAAATTAAGGCTAAGGGCTTCAATGAGAATAATTTTTTTAATAGGAAGGCATATGGACTCATTGACAGGGATTACCGAAAAAGCGATGAAATTGAAACCCTAGAAAAAGAAGATAGCGTATACACAATCGGATATAATGAGATTGAGAATTTGTTGGTTCGTTCAGAGATTGTGGAGTATGTAGCCAAGGCCCTTAAATGTTCTACATCTGTTGCCGAGGTAAAGGATTTGACAGTCAATTATATAAAAAGTAGTGGTGGACTGGAAAGTATACGTGGTGACTTCATCAGTATCAAATATTCTCGGTCATTGGATGGGGTAAAGCTAAAGTATGGCAATCTAAGCGAAATGATTGAAAAAATGGATCAAAATCACAATAGAAATAAGACAAAGATTATTAATGATTGGAACGAATTGCTATCGGATATTAACGGATATAAAGACTATGATTCGTTAGTTTCTTTGGTCTCCGGCAAGATTATTATTAAGCAGGTAGCTTATTTTTTAAATATAAAAACCAATTATAATTTAAACATTGAAGTTAGCAAGGACGATGAGCCGTTTGAAATCTATGAAAGATGGATTGTCAAGCGCTTGGAAAATGACGAAGACTTCAGAAACATGGTCAGAGGGTTTTTGGATATCTCATTTTCAGGTGGAAACACAGGTGAGGTAAATAACCAAGAAGAAAGGCATAACGACAGTTACAAAGGCAGAAGTGCAGACGTATTGGAGTATTGTAGCGAACCAAGATCCCGTTCAGAAATTCAGGCTTACCTGGGGATATCCAGTCGCTCATATGTTATGATCCAGATCTTACAGCCATTGTTACGAGACAATCTTTTGATGATGACAATTCCCGATAAGCCTAAGAGTAGGAATCAAAGATATGTAAGGGTCTGAGATACTATCAATGAAATATACAATACTACTGCTTAAACTGCGAATGAAATAAGTAGAGAGGAACGGGATGACTAAGAAGCTGGGATTCGGAACAATGAGGCTGCCGGTGCTGGTAAAAGACGGGCAGGAGATAATAGACATAGAGCAGTACTGCAAAATGGCGGACATGTTTTTGGAGCGCGGGTTCACGTATTTTGACACCGCCTGGATGTATCATGGCCATACCAGCGAGGATGCATTCAAGGAAGCGGTTTTCAAGAGATATCCCAGGGATGCATACACAATAGCCACGAAGATGCCCACAATGATGCTGTACGGCCCGAAGGCGCAGGAAGAGATCTTTGAAAAGCAGCTGGAAAAGACCGGCGTGGATTTCTTTGATTATTACCTCATCCATAACCTCAACGTGGACAACTATGCGGAATGCATGAAGTACGGGACCATAGAGTACGTGGAGGAGCAGATGGCCAAGGGCAGGATAAAGCACCTTGGATTCAGTTTCCATGACAACGCGGAGTTCCTTGAGATGCTTCTCCAAAAGTACCCGGAGATGGAGTTCGTGCAGCTCCAGCTCAACTATCTGGACTGGGACAATGAGGCCATCCAGAGCAGGAAGGTGTATGAGATGGCCAGAAAGTACAACAAGGAGATTGTTGTAATGGAGCCCGTCAAGGGCGGCACTCTTGCAAACCTTCCTCCAAAGGCGGAGAAAATCTTAAGGGACATCCATCCGGACTGGAGCCCGGCACAGTGGGCCATCCGTTTCGCGGCGGGCCTGGACGGCGTGCGCCTGGTCCTTTCCGGCATGACATCCCTTGCCCAGATGGATGACAACACGTCCTTCATGCAGGACTTCAAGCCTCTCACGGCAGAAGAGACAAAGGCCGTTTTCAAGGTCCGGGACATAATCATAAACAACGGCACAATACCCTGCACCGGGTGCAGGTACTGCATAGAGGCCAACACATGCCCCATGGGCATCCCCATCCCGGACTATTTCGCCCTGTACAATGCAGAGCAGATAGACGTCATAAACGCAGCCACGGGCTGGACCCCGCAGGAGCAGTATTACGGCAATCTCGTTGGCCACGGCAAGGGCCGTGCCTCCGGATGCATTGGCTGCAGGGGATGCGAGAGCGTCTGCCCGCAGCACATAAAGGTCTCCGAATGGATGGAGAAGGTCTCCGCCAGATTTGACTCCGTGACATGATTGCAGCCTGCAATATCACAGTCCGCAATTCCAGCCCATGCCCGGACAAGACAAAGCAGGGCGCATATGCGCACAGGAAGGCCGCGGAAACAGAAACAGGGGCAAATATCTGCCCTTTAACAGGGCATGTAATACAAGACAAAGCATATCATTAACGGCAGGCTCTTTAAGCGCCCGGGCCGTTCATATAAAGGACATATACAAAAGATGTTGTATTTGGAATGCTATTCCGGCATCAGCGGAGACATGTTCGCGGCAGCCATGATATCGCTTGGAGCAAACCAGGAGAAGCTCATGAAGGCCCTGGAGTCTCTGAAGCTGGATGCGCATATAGAGATTGGCAAGACGGAGAAGTGCGGCATACAGGCCACATCCTTTGCCGTGCACACGGAAGAGCACAGGCATCATGACAAGGACCACGAGAAAGACCATGACAAGGACCACGAAAAGGATCATGACCATGATGAAAAGGACAAGGGCCGTCATGACCATGACCATGAGCACAGGAACCTCAAGGACGTCTCGGAGATTATCCTGGCCTCTTCCATGACGGACAGGGCAAAAGAGACGGCCCTCAAGATCTTCCGGATTCTTGCGGAAGCGGAAGGAAAGGTGCACGGAAAGCCTGCAGAGGAAGTGCACTTCCATGAAGTGGGGGCGGTGGATTCCATAATAGACATATGCACGGCGGCAATATGCCTGGATGACCTGGACCTTACGGAAGCCAAGATCACGCCCATAGCCTCCGGCAGCGGGCACGTGAAGTGCCAGCACGGATACATGCCGTTGCCTGCTCCTGCGGTTGTGGAAATAGCCCAGGCGCATGGCCTTAGGCTTGTGCCCACGGATACTGAGGGTGAGACCGTGACTCCTACGGGAGCCGCCATAGCGGCGGCCCTTTGCTGCGGCAGCAGGATTTCCGGCTCATACAAGATCCTCCGTTCCGGCACGGGCGCCGGGACAAGGGATTTCCCCTGGGCAAACGTGTTGAGGGCGTATATAATAGAAGAGGGAGAGAAGACGGACGTTTCCGGCGGGGATGCGGAAAAGGACAGCGGCATCATTATGCTGGAAACGAACATAGATGACTGCAGCAGCGAGGCCTTAGGCTTCGTTGCGGAGAGGCTCATGAAGGACGGGGCGAGGGACGTGTTCTACGTTCCGGCGTTCATGAAGAAGGGAAGGCCTGCGTATCTTTTGAAGGTTGTCTGCGACACTGCGGACAGGGAGAAGATGGAGGACCTTATCTTCAAGCACACGAGCACGATTGGCATAAGGTGCGTGGCCGTGGACCGCACGGCACTGCCGAGACGCATAGCCTTTGTGGACACGCCTTACGGCAAGGCAAGGGTGAAGGTTGTCACCCGCAAGGGGGAGACTTTCTATTATCCTGAATATGAGGACGTGGCGACAATAGCCCTCGCATCCGGCCGGTCTTTTGACGGCGTGTACGAGGAAATCCGCTGGAGCGCATCGAGGGAGCTGCATGACTGACACAGAGAAAGAGGAGGCTTTCGCCTTAAAGGAGCAGAAGCTCTATGACATCATCCGGAATCTTCTCCCGGGCGGCATATGCCTTGCCTTTTCCGGCGGAACGGACAGCGCCGTCCTTTTGAAGGTGTGCCTGGACATGCAGAAAGAGGCCGGCGGCGAAGTGCATCCGGCATACGCCTATTCCTGCCTGCAGATAGAGACGGACGAGGCTGTGAAGTCAATAGCCTCGCGCATAGGCGCGGAGCTGGAAGTCATCCCTCTTTCCCGCGAAGAGATGGAGGACGTGCTCAAAAACCCCGTGGAGCGCTGTTACTTCTGCAAGACCCATATCTTCACCCATCTCAGGGAGTTTGCTGCCGCCAAAGGCTGCAGCACAGTCATGGACGGAACCAACAAAGAGGACCTTGCAAAGCACCGCCCCGGCCTGAAGGCCGTAGCGGAGCTTGGAATTGCAAGCCCCTTTGCAGAGGCGGGCTTCACCAAAGCGGACGTGCGTGCTCTTGGAGAAAAGCTAGGCGTAGCCGAGGCAAACAAGCCTGCGGACAGCTGCATGGCCACAAGAGTCTCATACGACACCTACATAGACCAGGAAACCATAGACCTTTTAAAGCGCGGCGAGCAGTTCCTCCGCGATGACGGCTACACCAAGGTCCGCATACGCATGATACAGTTCATGGCCCGCATAGAGATAAACAAGGACGAAATCCAGCGCTTCATGGACGACGCGGACAGGATGATCCAGGTGTTCCGCGACATGGGCTTCAAGTACTTCACCATAGACATGCGCGGCTACCGTGAAAACGCCCTGGACGTATGATGCCAAAGGCGCCATATTCCAAGGTCTTCCCCTAAGCCATCCCATTTATGCATGAATGGTTCCGCAGGCAAAGCCTGCCGGGCTCATATACGCCATCCAAGCCAAACAACACACTCTTACTCCCACACAGGCCAGACAAGACAAGAAAATACCATATGGACATAAAGGAAATACTGCAGCAGGTGCGCTCCGGAGAGCTTCCCATAGAGGAAGCGGAGATAATGCTTGGCGGGCAGGAATACGAAGACATAGGCGTGGCCAAGATAGACTTCCACCGCGCCAGGCGCCGGGGATTCGGCGAGGTGGTCTTTTGCCAGCAGAAGGCAAGAGAGCACCTTTTAAGCATATACGCCGCATACAGAGAAAAGGGCGTGAACGTCCTTGGCACCAGGGCCTCCGAAGACCAGTACAACTACGTGCATTCGTCCATCCCCGAGGTACAGTATGACCCTGTCTCCGGAATCCTCAAATACGAGCCCAGCCCCGCACCAAAAGCCGGCCTTGTGGCCGTCTGCACCGGAGGCACGGCGGACATCCCCGTGGCGGAGGAGGCAGCCCAGACTGCGGAATTCCACGGAGCAAACGTACTGCGCGTATATGACGTAGGCGTGGCGGGGATACACCGTCTTCTTTCCAACATAGAGGATATACGCAAGGCAAACTGCATTATAGCGGTGGCGGGAATGGAGGGAGCATTAGGCGGAGTTGTCACAGGTCTTGTGGACAAGCCTGTGATTGCCGTTCCGACATCCGTAGGATACGGCACAGGCCTGGGCGGCATAGCCCCTCTTTTGTCCATGCTTAACTCCTGCTCCGAAGGGATGACGGTTGTGAACATAGACAACGGCTTCGGCGCCGGTTACGCCGCGGCGCAGATAAACAGGCTCATAACAAAGGCAGAGAAATCATGACGGCCGGTTACAGCAGAAGATACGCAAATCCGTCCCAGGAAGCCGCAGATTTGTGGACAAGACCCTGCTTATAAAGGAACTGGCGGATTCAGGCGAGATATGCCTCATAACCCGTCCGCAGGGATTCGGCAAGTCTTTCAATCTGGATATGCTCAGGGCTTACCTGGACAAAACAGCGAGCCGCTGCCATTCTTCCAGAATACGGCAATTTTTTCCTGCGGGGATAAATACAGAAAGATGCAGGGCGCATACCCTGTGATTTACGTTCCGCTGGGAGGAATCCGAGGGGCCACATGGGAGCAGGCAAAATCCAGCCTGCAGACTGTCATAATGTTTTCTGTCATAAGCCACTGCAGGCTCCGGAAAACCAGCGGAACAAACATGCTGTACCGGAACATTCTCTATAAAATCCTGGAAGGCACTGCCTCCCAGGTTGAGTATGAGAAGTACATCAAAGCCATGTCTGTGCTGCTGAACAAAAAAAAGCGGCCGCAAACCCGTGGTGCTTATAGACTCATATGACGACGTTCTCCGTGAGGGGGCCAGGTTCGGATATTATAATGAGGCTCTGGATTTTATCACCCATTTCCTTTCCTCAGGCCTCAAGTCCAACAGCGAGAACATCTCGTTCGCTGTAATAACGGGCACCCTTCCGGCTCTTTCCAACGGCACATACGGGGGAGCAAACAACATCAGCGTATATACGGTCACAGACTCAAAATACAGCCGGTATTTCGGCTTCACCCCGGACGAAGTAAAGGCGCTTTTAAAGGCGGCCGGCCATGAGGAAAAGTACGATGAAGCCCGTCGCTGGTACGGCGGATACACATGCAGCGAGGATATTGGGGAGCTTTTCCGTCCGGAATCTGTCATAAGATACATCATAGACGGCTGCACTCCGCACAATCACGGGAGCCCCACGTATGCCATCAAAGACAAGGCTGTTTTGACAGACCTGCACAGCGGCAAATCCGTGTCCGCAAGGATTGCCCAAAGCGGCCTGTATGATCCGGACTCAAATGACATATGGTCCCGCCTTGCGCATGAAGGGTATCTTGTGCCGTCCAATGGCACCATTCCCGGATGCGTTTCCCTGTCCGTGCCGAACGAAGAGGCGCGGCTTAATCTGAAAGCCGGAATATAACCGGCAGACTGCCAAGCATGTCACTTATATAAGATCCAAGGGCGGAAAACAAGAGAAATCCACAAGAAGGAGAGACTTCATATGCCAGACAAGAAGCTGGGCTTCGGGCTTATGCGTCTGCCCGTCCTGTCCAGCGAGGACAGGGGGCAGATAGATTATGACAAGCTGTACAGGATGGCAGACACCTTTATATCCCGCGGTTTCACATACTTTGACTCCGCCTGGATGTACCACAATTTCCAGAGTGAACCGGCCCTCAAAAAGGCCGTTGTGGACCGTTACCCCAGGGACTCGTTCACCGTTGCCACCAAGATGCCCACAATGATGCTCACATCCTCGGAAGACCAGGAGCATATCTTCGAGGAGCAGCTCATAAAGACAGGCGCCGGCGCCTTTGACTATTACCTTCTCCATGACCTCAACGTTGTGACATACAAGACGGTTACGGATTACGGCACCATCCCGTACCTTGAATCCCAGAAGGCCGCAGGGCGCATCAAAAGGCTCGGCTTCAGCTTCCATGACAGCGCTGCGTTTCTGGACAAAATCCTCACGGAGCACCCGGACATGGACTTCGTCCAGCTGCAGATAAACTACCTGGACTGGGATAATCCCGGAATCCAGAGCCGCAGGTGCTACGAGACCGCAAGAGCCCACGGCAAGCCGGTCATAATAATGGAGCCTGTGAAGGGAGGCACCCTGGCCGCCCTTCCTCCGGAAGCGGAGAAGATATTCCGTTCCATCCATCCGGACTGGAGCCCGGCCTCATGGGCCATCCGGTTCGCCGCAAGCCTGGAGGGAGTCATAGCAGTCCTTTCCGGCATGAGCTCCGTTGAGCAGCTGGAGGACAACACGTCATACATGCAGGATTTCCATCCTCTCACGGACGAAGAGATGAAGGCCGTCTTCCGGGTCCGCAACATTCTCCTGAACACCACCGAGATCCCCTGCACCGGATGCCGGTACTGCGTGGAGGCCAACACATGCCCGATGAACATCCCCATCCCGGATTTCTTCGCCCTCTATAACACAGAGCAGCAGGATACCAATGGCCTCTGGTCTCCGCAGATTGAATATTATCTCAACATGGTGACCCACGGCTCCGGCAAGGCCTCCGACTGCATCCGTTGCCGCGGCTGTGAGGCCATGTGTCCGCAGCGTCTTCCCATAACGGACCTTCTTCCCAAAGTGGCCGAGACGCTTGAAGTGGAGCAGGACTGACCCGCACGCTAAAACTGCACAAGAATGCCAATCCGTCTTCCATCGGGGGACGGATTCTTTGCATTTCCGTGTTTTCCGGCATTTTTCTGCATTGCAGGATTTGCTGAAAATGTCCGTATATGTGCTTGGTAAAGTATAAACATTTGGCAAATATTGCTATCTATTCAATAAGTTTTGCAGTTTTGACGGTATTAGACAAAATGGCTTTTTATGCCCCCTAAAAAATTGCGAAGTCGGAGGCCTTTGTGTTAGAATGTTAAGCAGAAGTGAAAAATAAGTGAAACCCTATATCCTTCCGACAAGGCGGATGAATATATTTCTTGCGGGGAGTGCTTGTTTTTACAGCATAAATCGGAGGTCACTTTCTCATGAGTGATGAAATGAAGGATTCTGCTCCTGAGCCCGAACAGCAGGTTACTGAAGGCGAGGCCGCAGCTGCAGAAAAGGAGAGTCCGTACAAGGGATTCTGGAAGAAGATGGATAACTACTTCGGAATCACCAAGAGCGGATCCAGTTACAGGGTAGAGGTCATTGCCGGTCTTACCACCTTTATGGCAATGGTTTACATCCTGATGGTTAACTCTGAAATGTTTGAAACTATCATTCCTGGAACGGAAAATGCTTATGGTGCAGCGTATATCGCAACAGCCATAGGTGCCATCGCCGGAACACTTCTCATGGCATTCCTTGCCAAGATGCCGCTGGCACAGGCTTCCGGAATGGGTGTCAATGCATTCATTTGTTATACTCTTTGTCTTAGTCCGGAGTTTGGCGGTACAGGCCTTTCATATGCCAATGCAATGGTATTTACGCTCCTTGACGGCGTTATCTTCCTTATCCTTACAGCAACAGGACTTAGAAAGACAATATTCAGGGCCATCCCCGCAGGTGTTCGTGCAGCCATCCCTGTAGGTATCGGACTTTTCATCGCATACATAGGATGTTATGATGCTGGTATAATTGTATCAGGTAGTCCTTTCACAACATTTGTATCATTCAATGTGACTGTAAGCGATTATGAGTTCAGTGCCAGCATAGGAGCATTGGTAGCACTTCTTGGAGTAGTTGCTATTGCTGTAATGAGTCATAAGAAGGTGAAGGGAGCTGTTCTCTGGGGTCTCCTTGGATCCGCAGTTCTGTACTATATTCTTAATGGCATAGCATATGCATGCGGAGACGCTGGTAGTGCAGCAATGTTTGCAGACATAACATGGGCTAATCCGCTTGACGCATTTAAAGCATGGGGCACAAGCTCTGTCGGCCAGGTATTTGCAAACGGATTCAACTTCAGTTCATATCTTGCTATTGATGGCAATAACGGTGCATCACTTGCTCTCGTACTCATCACATCAGCTCTTTCCCTCTGCATGATAGATATGTTCGATACAATCGGAACACTCTACGGCGCATGCGCAAAGGGCAACCTTCTTGATGAAGAAGGTACTCCTATCCGCATGGAGAGAATGATGCTCGCAGACTCAATCGCAACGTGCGTCGGAGCTATCGCAGGAACCTCCACAGTAACAACATTCGTTGAGTCTTCATCCGGTGTCGCTGCAGGCGGCAAGACAGGATTCACTGCACTCATTGTTGGAGTTTGCTTTATTATAGCAATGTTCCTGTCACCTATAGCAGAGGTTATTCCCAGCGCTGCAACAGCAACAGCACTCATCTGGGTCGGCGTGCTTATGATGACAAACGTTACGAAGATTAATTGGGAAGGCGCAGCAGATGCGGTTGTGGCATTCCTTACAATCATTGTAATGCTTCTGGGCTACTCAATTGCCAAAGGTATTGGAATTGGCATCATCGCCTCCATCCTTGTCAAGATCTGCACCGGCAAGATCAAAGAGATCAGCGTTGCTACATGGGTTATCGGCGTCATCTACCTCGCAACATTCATTCTGACCTGATTCACAGACGTAAATACTGTCCGTTCAAAAGACACTTCAATAAAAGAATGGAATGGTACAATTTTTGTGCAGTGATTTATACGAAAAACGGTGCTATAATTT
>JAJPZA010000157.1 GCA_021204625.1 Clostridia bacterium
GTGTACGGAGATGAAGGCGAGCGGTCTTCCAGGCACAAGCCGTTACATCACAACGAAGAACCGTAAGAACACACCCGACAGGTTGGAATTGAAGAAATACAATCCAATCTTGAAGAAGATGACTGTACATAAGGAAATCAAATAAAAACAATTAAAAACTCTATATAAGATGGCAAAGAAAACCGTTGCAACCCTCCACGAAGGCTCAAAGGATGGTCGCACATACACGAAGGTGATTAGGATGGTGAAGAGTCCTAAGACAGGAGCATACGTTTTTGACGAGAAGATGGTTCCTAATGAGGCAGTGAAAGATTTCTTCAAGAGCTGAAAATAGTTTGAACAAGATATACAAAGAGGTTGCAATGACTTTGCAACCTTTTTTGTTGTATATATGATTATATTTTATTAACTTTGTGGCAAAATAAATGTTTATGGGATTATTCGGTATTTTCAACAAGCATAAGAAAGAGACCCTCGATAAGGGATTAGAAAAGACAAAACAGAGTGTTTTCGCTAAACTGACAAGGGCTGTCGCAGGGAAATCCAAGGTTGACGATGATGTGTTGGACAATTTGGAGGAGGTGCTAATCACTTCCGATGTAGGTGTGGAGACCACATTGAAGATTATCCACAGGATAGAGGACAGGGTAGCGCGCGACAAGTATGTTTCCGTGTCGGAGCTGAATGAGATTTTGCGTGATGAGATTTCGTCGTTGTTGACGGAAAACAACACAGATGATAATGAGAATTGGGATTTGCCGTCAGACCATACCCCATACGTGATACTTATCGTTGGTGTAAATGGTGTGGGCAAGACCACGACAATAGGAAAACTTGCTTATCAGTTTAAGAATGCCGGCAAGAAGGTCTATTTAGGAGCTGCCGATACGTTCCGTGCCGCCGCCGTGGAGCAGCTATGTATATGGGGAGAGCGAGCCGGAGTGCCGGTCATAAAGCAGCAGATGGGCGCAGACCCGGCAAGTGTGGCTTTCGATACGCTCAGTTCCGCCAAGGCGAATAATGCCGATGTGGTGATTATCGACACAGCAGGCAGGTTGCACAACAAGGTAGGACTGATGAACGAGTTGAAGAAGATAAAGGACGTGATGAAGAAGGTGCTGCCGCAGGCACCAGATGAGGTGCTTTTAGTTCTTGACGGCTCAACAGGTCAGAATGCTTTCGAGCAGGCAAAGCAGTTTTCTGCCGTTACGCAGATCACCAGTCTTGCTATTACCAAACTTGACGGTACGGCAAAGGGCGGTGTGGTGATAGGCATTTCCGACCAGTTGAAGGTGCCAGTCAAGTACATCGGTCTTGGAGAGGGCATGGAGGACCTTCAGTTGTTCAACAAGCGGCAATTTGTGGATTCGCTCTTTAAGGATTAGAAACCAACATTCCAAAAAGGGCGATGAAGAAAAATCAGATTGACTTTATTACGATGGGCTGCTCGAAAAATCTCGTTGACAGCGAGGTTTTGATGAAGCAGTTTGAGGATAATGGATATAAATGCACCCACGACAGTAAAAATCCGCAGGGAGAGATTGTTGTAATCAATACCTGCGGATTTATAGCAGATGCCAAGGAGGAGAGCATAAACACCATATTGGAATTTGCACAGGCAAAGGAGAACGGCAAGATACGAAAGCTGTTTGTTATGGGTTGCCTGTCGCAGAGATACAAGAAGGAGCTTGAGGAGGAGATACCACAGGTTGACAAGTATTACGGCAAGTTTGATTTCAAACAACTGTTAGCAGACTTGGGAAAGGCGGAAACAGCCACTGCAAATAGAAGTTGTCAAAATCCGCAGAACGATATGGGGAGACATCTCACCACACCGCACCATTATGCCTATATAAAAATCAGCGAGGGTTGCGACCGCCATTGCGCTTACTGCGCTATACCGCTTATGACGGGTCATCATATCAGTCGTCCACAGGATGAGATTTTAGAAGAAGTAAGAAATCTTGTAGCTTCCGGCGTTAAGGAGTTTCAGATTATTGCACAGGAACTGACATATTATGGTATTGACATTGATGGCAATCGGCATATAGCAGAGTTGGTGTCACGGATGGCGGAAATTCCAGGCGTGAGATGGATACGTCTGCATTATGCCTATCCGACAGACTTTCCTTTTGAGCTTCTTGATGTGATTAGGGAGAAGCGGAATGTTTGTAAGTATCTTGACATCGCCTTGCAGCATATTTCCGACAAGATGCTCCATGCCATGAGGCGCAATATCACGAAAGAGGAGACATACAGTCTTATAGAGCGCATCAGGGAGCGAGTTCCAGGCATTCATATCCGCACCACGCTGATGGTTGGTTATCCCAACGAGAGTGATGATGATTTCGAGGAGTTGTTGGCGTTCACGAAGTGGGCAAGGTTTGAGCGTATGGGAGCTTTCGCCTATTCAGAGGAGGAAGGAACATACAGTGCCGATAACTTTGAGGACAATGTGAGCGAGGATGTGAAGCGCAGCAGGTTGGACAGACTGATGGCACTGCAACAGGACATCAGTGCTGAGATTGCCGCAGCGAAAGTAGGGA
>JAJPZA010000139.1 GCA_021204625.1 Clostridia bacterium
TGAGTAAAACTGAAAATCAATGACTTAACAAATTTTCCCCATCCGATTAGCCGTTTCAGGGTAAATGAGCAGTTTTCACGACAAAAAACCGACTGCCCTCAGCAAGAGAGGCGACGGGAAACGGCCTAAACGGAGTTTGGCGAACTGGTGTGAAAAAGCCGCCCCGGGATGTCGGAGCGGCTGATATTGTTGGTGCTTATATTCCTATAATATGATCCATTAAGGTTAGTTGCCGCCGCCACCCCAGGTGGAAGGGATGCTGGAGTAGTCCGACATGGCCGTGCACTTATTGAAGCAGCCGGTAGACTGCGTCGGAGCGACACAATTCAATTCCTCCGTGTAATCGGCCCGCTCATACAGATGAATTTTGAGTCCGTTGACTTCCGTGTAAGGAGATTCGCCCTCGTATAGAGCCAGGCCCGACATGGCATATCGGAAATTGATCACTTTTAAGCAATTGTCGAACACGCCCGTTGGCAGATCCGTTATATTGGTGGAATTTCCGAAGACATAGGAGAAATTCGTGACCTCCGGACAATTTGCGAACAAGTCTTCAGGGACAGACGTCAATGAGGTGCAGGCGTAGAACGCGGATCCAAAGGACGTGGCCTTGGCGTTGTTCCTGAACAAGTCGGCGGGTATGGCCTTCAAGGCATTGCACTCGCCGAAACAGTATTCGAAATTACCGGCGTCAGTACAGCTGGCGAACAGGTCCGACGGAACGCTCTCCAAGGCCCTGCAGTAATTGAACGTTCTTAGAAATGACGTCACTGCGGTATTTTTGCTGAAAAGCCCGTCAGGAACCGATTTGATAGCGCTGCAATAGTAAAAAGTTCTCTCGAAGCTTTCCACTTTCGGGCAGTTGTCAAACAGCTTGTCAGGGATTGACTCAAGCGCAGTGCAATTGTAGAATGTGTAGTCAAATGACGTGACTTCCCCGCAACTGTCGAAGAGACCGCCCTCAATGGTTGTGAGAGACGTGCAGTCGTAGAAAGTATAGGAAAAGGCGGTGACTTTTTTCTGATCCGTGAATAGTCCCGACGGAAGTTTCGTGACCCCGGTATTCCTGAAAGTCTGCTTGAATCCGGTTAATTCCCCGCAACCCGAGAATATGTCTCCTGGCACCGTTTTCAATGAAGTGCAATCCATGAAAGTATAGTCAAAATTGGCGACGTTGGGGCATTTCGAGAAAAATCCCTCCGGCAGGCTCTCCAAGGAGGAACAGCCTTTAAAGGTATATTTGAAGGAAGTAGCACCCGTGCAGTTCGAGAATAGTCCGGCCGGCAAGGACTCCAGCCCCGTGCACCCCTGAAAGGCGTAGTCATATTCCTGAACTGCAGAGCATCCGGAGAAGAGCGTTTCAGGTAGCGTTTTCAGGGAAGTACAACCCGCGAAAACATAATAGAAATACTCGACTTTAGGACAGTTTGAGAAGAGATTGTCCGGGATTTTCTCCAGAGATGTGCAGTTGTAGAACACCGACCCGTAATTGGTGACTTCCGAGAATTTGTCGAAAAGCCCCTCAGGTATTTCTTTCAGCGAGGAACAGGTCTGAAACGCGTATTCGACCGTCGTGACTTTCGGGTTGTTGTCAAAAAGTCCGGCAGGAATGGCCTCCAAAGCATTGCACTGGTAAAAGACGCAGTGGAAATTAGTGACTTCGGGACAGTTGTCGAAGAGACCGGCCGGGATTGTCTTCAAGGCCGTGCAGTAGTAGAAAATGTATTCGAATGACGTGTTCGCGGCACAATTGTCAAACAGGCCATCCGGCACCTCCGTTATCTTAACGCAGTATCCGAAAGCGGAATAGAAAGTCGTGACCTTTGAGCAATTGTCAAAGAGGCCTGCAGGGATCTTTTCCAAGGCTTCACAATAGTAGAAAGCCATGTAAAAGGACGTTACATCGGCAAAGGAATCTTCCGTGTCGGTCGGAATGGATTCGAGCCCTTTGCAATAATAAAACGCGTGCTCCATATTTGTCAGTCCCGTCTCGCCCCACTGCTTGACGGCAGTCAGAGTCGTGTTGGGGGCTTTTGAGGAGGTCAGCGCGTAATTGCTTAAGACAGGCACTCTTCCGTTGATCGTCACATCGTACACGCCGACCTCGGGATAGACATACTCCGGCTGGCCGTCCCTTTCGGTAAAGGATTCGCGATCGCTGCCGTCACCCCAGTCCACGACACAGTCCACGTCACCATAGAAAGGCAGCGTTACCGCCGTGCCGGCTGAAGAAATTGTGTACTCCAAAATCATCGGGTGAGATTTAATGCCCTGCGTTATTGTAATCTGCGCTTCGGCCATATTTTCCGCACCGTCTCCGGCAGTAATGTTGACTGTCCCCTTACGTTCCTCTCCGGAATCATTGTCGGTAACCGAAATGGTCAGGGCATTGTCACACCGAATAACCTCATACCATCCATCTGACGAGCCGGAGTAGAAGTCCCAGTCATAATTGGACTCGACGGAGATCTCCACTTCACCGGCCTCCCCGCTGAACGCCACCGACTCCACGCTCAATGTAATATATGCCTTGGCATTCTG
>JAJPZA010000213.1:0-32056 GCA_021204625.1 Clostridia bacterium
AATGAACCGTTTAATCACCCGTAATCACTTAAAACCAAATTTTTTTTTTTTTCTTTTTGTGATTTAATATCATATTTTGTTAGAAAATATCATTTTACATTCAGTATTATAATAATAATTCACATAAACAGGCAATGAATTATGATTGCACTTACCATCTTTTGTCGCTAATTCACATCAGTAATTCAAAGCAGCAGACATGTGCGCACATGAAAAGCAGAATTTTACGGCATCCCTTTCCCCTCTATCCAAAAAGGGAAGGACTAAATCCTTCCCTTGGTTGCTGGTACAGGCACTGTCCAATCAGACAGGCCGATGTTCTGTTTTTAATGAAATCCGGATATGGATATATCTACTTCTTATCAGGACCGGTCTGGTCCTTCTTCTCTGGTCTTGCAATCACAAGAATGCCCGAGACTGAAACGCTTATAGCAATCAATGCGTCCACAATGAACATTGCAATCCCACAGACGGGAGGCTTGTATTCAGAACCGGTTATGTTCCTGGCGCATGAGGTGGCTACGGCATAAAGCATGTCATGAATGCAGTTATGAAGAACGGATATGTCTGCCGCAAATGTGAATTCTAATCTGGACCATGACTTGCTGCAGAAAGATTGATGCCGCCTATGGCATGCGCCATTTCACTGCCCTACGATAATCCTTGACATCCATCCTTGAACCGTAAAATTCTTATTCCGGTTCTGGTGGTTATCCTCGTGTTATATCGTGCATTCATGCGTCATCCTTGACCAAAGTGGCTGAACCTGTGCAGTTATCAAGCGTAACTGTTCCGTCTGTGGCAGACAGGCCATAATAGCCTGCGTTGGCATCATTATTTGTCTCATCGCCGGCGTATACGCAGTCTTTATCAGAATATCCGACTGTAACACCGCTGATTGAGCAGTTCGATATTGTCATATCAAAATATGTTGACCCAAGGACCGCACCGACATAGAACTTGCCACTGTAAACTGTCTCAAATTCTGTATCATGGTGAGCAATTCTGACATAGCAGTCTGTGACGCTTGTTGTGCCTGAGTCAGAAGTTGTTATTGTGAACTCCTCACCATCGGCTCCCTCAACATCCGTGTATCCCAGAATGCCGCCAACCTGCCGCGTGCCTGAGACTTCCAGCCCGCTTACGGTCACATTATACATTTGGGAAATAAGCTTTGTGTTCTGGGTCACTCCGATAAATCCGGCGATTCCGCCTGCGTTATCCCCTTCGCTCTCAAGCATTTTCTTGAAAACGCCTTTAACGTAGCTTACATAATCGCCATCGCTGTCCGTGCCTGCTGTCGATTCGACGGAACAGTTGGTCACGCTTGACCTTTCCCCGCATCCCAGAATACCGCCGACACTGTAATATCCTTGAATCTGAATAGTGCCTGTGACTGTGCAGCCTGTGATTGTGGAGCTGGTGTCCCCGCTCGCATCATCCGCCCATCCGACAACGGCGCCTACGCCATGCGATCCTGAGAGAGTTACATCCTGTATGGTGACATTTTCAATCGTTGCGCCGCTGATATATCCGAACAGCCCGGTATAGTTCGCGACCTTCTTATTGGTAAGACCGCTTATTGTGTATCCGCCCCCATTGAAGGTTCCGCTGAAAGGAAGCATATCTTCCAGTACAGGATCCCCTGAGTCGGAAAAATCCATGTCTCCTGTTCCAATAGGAGTCCATGTATAGCCGGAAAGATCAACATTAACAGCAAGGTTAACGACAGATCCGGAAAGTGAATATGAAACATCTTCATCTTCATCGTCATCTTCATAATCTCCGTTGACGTATGAAGCAAGTCCGGCTAATTCGTCAGCAGATGCAATAGTGTAAGTTGTTACTCCATCTGTAGTAGTTGCACTGTCCAGCCAGTCATAGCTGACGTCTCCGTCCCATGAACTTGTTGTAGCAGTTGTTGTGTCACTGTCATCATCGGCAAATGCCATTGTAACAGATCCGGTTGCATAAGCCGTTACACCTGCGCAAAAGCAAATAGCTATGCCAACAGAGACACATCCCAATGTCATTTTCTTAATGAACATAGAAAAGCCTCCGTGCATAAAATATTTTGTAACAGCTGGTAAAATGCTTTGCAGTCTCATCAAAGCCAACTAGCTTTTGCACTTACAGTGTAACACATTTACGGCGGAAATCAATAATTTTTTACTTATATACACTATAACCCAAGCTTATATATTGGCATTTTCTTATTCAACCATGCCGGCAGGCACTCCCCGCTCCGGAGCAGCGCGCATGTGCGCCGGAAGGATTCCGGATGGATTCCGGGTGGGCCTGAGATTATTGCATTTTGCTGAAAGATGTTATATACTTGACATACAAGTTTGACGGCAGAGGTCTGTACAGCATATGTTCCATCTGATCGTAAACAGCATAAACATGAGCAAGAAGAACCGCAAGAAGCTGGAAGAGGCGGTAGACGTGTTCAGGAAATCCGGTCAGGAGTATGAGATCCGGGTGGCGGAAAACAAGGGGGATGACACAGTAATAGCCAGGGAGATTTCCCGGCAGCCCGGCGAGCATTGCATAGTGGTCATGGGCGGGGACGGAACGCTCCATGACGTCATAAACGGCATGGAGGATTTTGAGCATACTTCCATGGCCCTCATACCACTCGGAACGGGCAATGATTTTGCGTCCATTGCGAAGATTCCCTTGAACCCAGTGAAAGCCGCGGAGCTCATTGTCTCCACTCCTCCCGTTCCCATGGATTACATCCAGCTTGCGGACGGGCTCAAGAGCATAAACGTCGTCGGGATGGGCATAGACGTGGACGTGCTGGAAAGGGCGTATGCGGGAAAGAGGCACGGCAAGAGCAAGTATCTGTTCGCGCTTATTAAGAGCCTCATACATTTCCAGAGCATACACTTCACCCTGGACTGCGAAGGACATGAGAACGAGGAGCATTACGGACTCATAATAGCCGTTGGAAACGGCAGGCAGATTGGCGGCGGCATCAAGCTGTTCCCGGAAGCTTGCCTCACGGACGGATGGCTGGATCTGCTGGTCGTGGACTATATCTCAAGGCCCAAGCTGGTCGGAGCTTTCATAAAGCTCATGATGGGCAAGATAAACAAGGTTAAGCATACAACGCACCTGAGGGTGAAGAGCGCGAAGCTCATCCCGCAGACGGAGAACTGGACCATCCAGGCGGAAGGCGAGATATACGCCAACAGGATAATAGACGCGCATATCGTGGAAGGCGGACTGAAATTCGTCCTGCCCCCTGCGGCGGAAGAGAGCAGATAAGAGCCGTGCCCGGCGCGCGGCGTGCGCCGGCAGCGCAGACTGCAGGACCGGCCTTATAAGGACAGCGGATGATAGAGAAGTACTACAGGAGCATAATAAACAAGGTTAAGCAGGCCATCTGTGTGGTGGGCCCCAATTTCAAGGTGTACCTCACCAACCCGGCGTTCTGCTCCCTGTTCAGCTACAGCGGCAAAAAAGGCACCCTGGGCGAAGTGACGCGCTGCGCGGGGGCCGTCAAAAACTGCGGCAAGGATGAAAGCTGCAGGGGATGCCCGCTCGCAGACGCCTTTGAAGACGCCTTCTACTCCTCCTCCGAAGTCCGCAGAAGAATATACCAGAAGGTCTCCACGGATGACGGCACCACGGAGGTCTCGTACTCCATAACCGTGAACCCTCTTGGCGGGGGCCTTTGCATGTGCTCCGTGGATGACGCGTATGAGCTCGAGATAGCCCATGAAATGCGCAATGCAAGGAACATCCAGCAGCGTCTTCTTCCTGCCGGGAAATGGGCCGGCGGAAAGAGATATTCATTCACATACATCCCCTGCCGCGAGATAGGCGGCGATCTTCCGGACGTGTACGAGGTTAACGGCTCCGCCTGCGGCATGATAGCGGACGTCTCCGGCAAAGGAATATCCGCCGGGATGCTCTCCGCTTTCGTGAAGGCCGCATATGACAAAAAGGAGCCCTCTCCGGCTGCAGCCATCTCCAAGCTGGCCGCCAAGTTCCGGGAGCTCAACCTGGACGAAAGGAACTATATAACCATGTCCGCCGTGCGTGTGGACAAGTACTCCATAACCTACTCCATGGCAGGCCATAACGCGCCCATCCTTTTGAAGTCCGGATCCAGCATAATGCGCATAACCCTCACGGCCCCTCCGGTCTCCGGCTGGTTTGACAATCCGCAGTATTTCGATGATACCATCCCGTACAGAAAGGGCGATATCCTCGTTCTTTTGACGGACGGCGTTACGGAGTGCCGCAACGGCCGGGGAGAAATGTTCGGCGAAGACGGCGTGATGAAGACCCTCTCCGTCTCCCCCACCGCGGACGTCTTCATAAAGAAGCTGGAGGAGACTCTCGTCTCCTACTCCAGCCAGCAAAGCGATGACGTGACGGTAATAGCCTTCGACCTCTGATTCCCGCGCAGAGCTCAAAGCCCTTGAATTCGGCGTTGAAGCCCGCATACAGCAAGTTCAAGCAGCACCGGAAGTGCTGCTTTTATTTTGCCTGCAGACGTGAAAACGGCCCCGTCCGGGAAGACAGGGCCGTTCCTTCTCGCTCTTGTTCTGCACGGCATCCGGAGATGCCGCACAGGGCTGTATCATGCTCTTGCCCTGCGCGCGGCCTTGCGGGCGCGGCGGGCTTCCTTTTCCATCCAGCGGTCTCTCTTGTCCTTGTTGAAGGCGCAGAAGATCATGAATATCGCGGAAATGAAGAACAGCGCAATGGCGGCGAGGCTTTCAATGAGCGAGGTCCAGCCGGCTGTGTTGTACTTGTCATATGTGGCAAGGAGCATAAGAAGGACGACGCGATTCATGAGAACATTGCAGAATGCCGCCATGAGGAGACACATGACTATGATGTTTATGACGGCAATTAAGTAGCTCTGCGCGCCGAGCAGGTCTGAAAAGATTGCGCGCACGAGGAGCAGCACGTCCGCGCCTATGGAAAGCCACATGATGACGCCTATGTTCTGCAGGGAGTATCCGTCCACGGAGTTGGAAAGGGCCATGAGAATCACGCCTGTGAGAGTGAACACAAAGGCTATGACTGTGAGCCAGAAGGCTCCGTTCTGACGCTTGATGAATCCGGCTTCTTTTACGTTCTTCATATCACTTCACCCCCTTGAATTTTTTCCTGTACCGGATTACGGCAATCACGTACAGAACGGCGCATACGGCCGTGAGGACTCCAAGCACAGCCACAACGGCCGTGAGCATGCTGTTTATGGACGTGGAGCGGGATTCCGTATGGGTCGTGGCGTTGTAGCGGTTCATAAGATTCGTGTGCGCGAGCCCCCACAGCAGGTTCTTGTTGCTGCTCTTAAGGGCCTGCATCATTGTGGCGTCTCCCTTGTACGCGTTCTCGTCCAGCTCCACACCGTCCTTCTGGACAGCCTTGCGGAAGAGCTCGTAATTGGACAGGGACGTGGAGGACTCAAGCTGCTCGGCGCCGCGTATGTCATATCCGGTGAGGCCCGCGTATACCACGCAGCTGTACAGGTCCGTGTCATCCAGGATGTCCGAGACGACGTATCCGTGGAAGCCCCACTCATCCCTGAGGATGCCTGTGAGAAGGCCATGGCTGCAGGTGCACTCCACCGCTCCTATCTTTGAGAACGATGTCATGCATCCGAACAGGCCTTCATATGATGCATTCGGATGAACGGCAAGGGCGGCAATCGCTTCTTTGTCACTGCACTCCACCGCTATCTGGTAAGCCCTCAGCTCTACCTCGCGGGCGCGCTGCTCCGTCATGAACGGCGCTACGCCCTGGCGGTTTGTCTCCTGGTCATTGAACGCGAAATGCTTCGTTGCGGCCAGAAGCCCGAACTCACCGGCACCGTATGCGTAATATTCCGCGGTTATGCCGCAGAGGACAGGGTCTTCCGAATAATACTCGCAGTTTCTGCCGTTGTATGCCTGGCGGTGCGTGTTGAGGCCGGGTCCCCAGATAATGGGCACGCCCATGAACAGAGACTCATTTCCTACCAGCTCTCCCCTGCGGAGGGCAAGCTCCGGATTGAAGGCTCCGGCAAGCAGGGGGCTTGCTCCGAAACACTGCCCGCACCATGCTGAGTTCTTGTCCGAGGAAGGTATGGCCCACGGAGCGTCCGGATCCATTGAGCCGCCAATGGAGAGCACTATGCCGTTTCCGTCATTCTCTGTCATAAGGAACTCATATATTCCTATGCTCTGCGCTTCGGGAAGCACGGGGCCGCCGAAGGCCGAAAGATACATGGACTCGTTTATTGTAAGCTGGTCCAGAAGGTCATCCCACATGGGATCATCCCAAGACGCGTTCGTGAGCTCATACAGCTTGTGGCTGGTCTCCGTGCTTCCCCATGTGAACCCGGACGTATCCTCATCTGTCTGCACGGTGTAATACTTGCCGTCCAGGTCATCCAGCATGGATGCGGGAGCCGCAACATTATCATACTCCGCGGGGAATGTGCTCCAGTCCGCGCGGGTGAGGTATGTCACGAAGTCCTCGCCGTTATGATCCTGCTCATAATAATAGTTGAAATCCGCATATTCCAGCTGGTTTGAAACCTGCTGGCCGTTTTTGGTTACGGAGAAGGTCTCCGTGTCCGTCTCGCCTGACGCAACGTCATACGTATACTCATATGCGAGCTTTGAGACGTCCGCGCCCGTCTTGTCTATGTCCTCGCTCTCTATCCGGGCTTCCGGGTCCTTTGTGAGGATGATGTTGTTGAGGGCGTCATGGGCGCCGTTCCCTATGGCGAAATAATAATCCCCTTCGTCCAGGACGTACGTGCCGCATGTGCCGTCTCCGTTGTCCACAGAGCTGTCATAAGACGCGAGGTTCTGCAGGTCCGCGGTTATTTCAAGGGTCTGGGAATCACCGGGGTCCAGGGTCCTGGTCTTGCCGTATGCAAGAAGCTGTACGGAGGACTTCTCAAGGCCGCCGCTCACATACGGAGCCTGGCCGTATATCTGCACGCTGGACTTGCCGGCATAATCTCCGGTGTTGGTGACCTTTACCTTGAAGGTCATGGTGAAGGTGTGGCCGTCATGGACAACCTCGGGCTCCCCTTCCATTTCCTGCGTGAACGTGGTGTATGAGAGGCCGTATCCGAAGCCGTATGAGACCTCATCACTGTAATCCCAGACGCCGGCGTTTGAAGCATTGTACACGCCGTAATTTCCGGATGCCTTTGTGGAGCTTGCGTTTAGGACGGCGTCCTCATAGCGGGTCTCGTAATAACGGTATCCTGTGTAGATGTTCTCGGCCTCGATTATGTAGTTGTAGCTCTGGGCGCGTGAGATGGAATCCGTGTTGGTGAAGGAATAATCCCCCATGTTCTGCATTGCCGGAGCGGACATGTCCTTTGCGGCATATATGTCCGGAAGGCCTCCGGAAGGGGAAACGTTTCCGTCCAGGACGTCCGCCACTCCCAGCATGCCGTAGCATCCGGGATAGCTTATGTGCAGGATGGCGTCCACGCCCGGGTCATTCTTGAGCTCGTCTATCTCCATCGCGCAGCCGCAGTTCACAAGAACTATGACCGTGCTGAAGTTATCTTCGGCCACCTGGATCATGTCCTTTTCGTTTGTTGTAAGCTCCAGGGGCTCGCTGTTCCCCTGTCCCTCCGTGACATTTCCCGGCAGATAATCCGTGGTCTCGCCGCCGTTGCGCGCTATGACCACTATGGCCGCGTCATTGTATTCCTTGAAACTTTCCCCAAGAGCGGACACAAGCTCTTCCTTTGACGGCTCCTTGATGTTTATGCCGGAGTCGAACACTGCATCCCCGTAGTCGTATCCCGCCGTCCCGTTCCACTTGTCATAAAAGTCTATGGCCGTCTGGTTGAGCAAATAATTGGCGCCGGTGAACTCGAAGACATCCATGTCCGAGCCCACGCTTCCGGACGTCCATTTTGCCGGGTTGGTCCAGTCTGTGGAATTCCGGGAGAGAGCATCCTCAAGGGTAATCACCGGACCGGCTACCTTTACGCCCATGCCTGCTCCCAGAAGGGGCATATGCGAGCGGAGCCCCAAAAGCGTTACCTTTTTCTGGTCTCCGTCTGCGGACTTGAGAGGCAGCGCGCCGTCATTCTTTAAAAGGACGGTGCCTTCCGCTCCTTCCTGGTGGCCCTGGTCTATGGCCCCCTGTATCACGGCCTTTGACTTTCCGGATGTAATGTTGCCGTCTGCATCCGTTTCGACGTAATTTTCATCCGGAGTAAATGCTTCGTACAATCCTTCCGGATCATCCGATGTGAGCACGGTGCTTACCGACCCCAGGTAGCTTCCCACAGTGAAGCTGTACCTGTCCAGTATGACCATTACCACAACAACGAAGCACAGCAGAAACACGAACAGAAGCGTCATGCCCTGCCAGAATGCTTTCCTGCGCAATCTTATCTCCCTCCTTGCTTGCGGCTACGTCCGCGGCGGCTTCCTTTATGTTCACCCCATTCATATTCCACTCTCTACCACGATTTAGAAATGCCATAATGCCGCCTGTTTGTGCCTGCATTTTCATTTTACATGACGCAATCCCCATTGCATATTGCAAATCCTATAATCCTGCGGAATATCAACATGGCATGGCAAACTGATCATATTATGAGCCTGCGGGTCCTCCATGGAATTTTGGCTCTTGCAAATGCCAACTTGGCTTGAAGACTGTTCTATAGGTGATTTACCGTCATTTATTCCGGAAAGTGACTGCAAACCTCTTCTATGCCATCCCAAATTATGCTATACTGGACATGCACGGGCCGGCTAATAATGGATGTGCCTGGACCGGACAAGGAGACGCTATGAGTAAAGTTGCTGATGCCATAAAGGCCATTATAGACCGTGAAGGGCTGGGATATCTGGACACGGATGCATACTCCGTTTACACGGAGCTGCTTGAAAACAAAGCTGCTGACGGGAAGACCGCCAGGATGATACTCATTGCTTTGCTGGCCGGAGCTCACAGGCAGAAGAAGCGTGACGCATCTTCCCTCTCCTCTTTCATCCAGCAGGAGTGCGGCCTGTCAGCATCCAATGCAGATGATATTTCCGGCATATTAGCCGAGTTGCTAAGCGCAGACAACCGCAAGGAGTGGAAAGACAATGCGGAAAAAGGCTTCCGGGAGTTCTGCGACAATGAATGGAGCTATGAGCTGTACAGCTCTGCTGAATGGAACAGCCGCGGCCGGCACATGGATTGCAGCTGCACTGTAAACATGGATATTGCCGTGGATGAGGCGGACGCCCTTCATAAAGCTTTGGAGAAGCTGTTATCCAAAAACCCTTTCACAACCGCGGACGAGATTTACAGATTCATTAAGAGCAAGCTGCAGAAGAAGCTGGATGACGATTTTGAGGAATACTGTGACGTGGATGATTACTATCCCCCGTACGTCGAGGAAGAATACGGCGATATCTGCAATGATGCCATTAACGATTTCTGCGCGGATTACGGGCTGAAGCTTCTTTCCTTTGACTACGAAGGCGATGAAGATTACTGATCCTCCCCGTGGCATTTTGGCACTTGCAAGAGCCAAATAATCCGGCTTGCCATATGCATGATTTACAGTCATTTATCGTAGAAAATGACTGTAAACCGCTGCTATCCCTTCCAAATTATGCTATACTGGACATGCACGGGCCGGCTGACAATGGATGTGCCTGGACCGGACAAGGAGACGCTATGAGTAAAGTTGCAGAAGCCATAAAGGCCATAATAGACCGTGAAGGACTGGGATATCTGGATACAAACGCTTATGACGTATACACGGAGCTTCTTAAAAATGAAGCCACAGACGAAAAGTCAGCCAGGATGATTCTCATTACACTTCTGGCCGGGGCGCACAGGCAGGAAACCCTCAATGCCTCTTCCCTCTCCTCATTCATCCAGACGGCGTGCTGCCTGACGGAGTCTGCGGCAAATGAGATGGCCGGCATATATGCCGAGCTGCTCTGCGAAAACAACCGCATGGAATGGGAAAACAACAGCGGGAAAGGATTCCGGAAGTTCTGCGAATTCCAGTGGCATTTTGATCTGGACGGCGATGCGGTCTGGGATTCCGGGCACGGATACCTGAAACGCTCATGCTCCGTGAGCCTGGACCTTGAGGTATGCAGCCAGGAGGCTTTGCTTAAGGCCATAGAGCCGATGCTTGAAAAGAATCCGTTCACGACAGAGGACGCCATCCGCCGGTTCCTGGATGATGAGATGCAAAGAAGGCTGAATGCCGACTTCGATGATTACTGCGATGTGGATGATGACAAGCCCCCTGTGATTGAGGACTACTCTGAATACTGCAGGTACTGGATTGACACATTCTGTGCCGAGTACGGGCTGAAAATCATTTCATACGGGTTTGAATGCGAAGAGGATGACTGATCCTCCCCGTGGAATTCTGGCACTTGCAAGTGCCAAATTAACTGTATGGGCAAAAGGACCCGGAATATATACGGATTATACGAAATTAGTGCTTGCTTTTCCTTTGACTTCCCCTCCTGCCCTGCATATAATGAGGCTCCATTGTGCATCGCAGGAGAAATAAGAATATGGAAGAGAATACATTCGAAGCGTATCTGAAAGAACAGCTTAAAGATCCGGAATTTAGAAGAGAATGGAACTGCCTGCAGCCTTATTATGAGATAGCAAAAGCTATATATGAAGGACTGGACAGACTTGGGTGGACAGATGTGCAGCTTGCGGAGGCAAGCGGTATCTCCCTTCCGGACATTCAAAGGATGATAAAAATAGACACGGATTACGATCCGACGCTGGAACAGCTCCTGGCACTTGCCGAGGCCCTTGGGTACACGCTGGAGATACGGTTTGTGCCTGTGGATGACATGGCGGAATATTGAAATTGCGCGCGTTTTAAAGGGCGGCTCCTTTATGGGGCCGCCCTTTGATTTGCCTTTTTTGAGTGGGAAAATTGGATTGGGGAAAAGCCGGCCTGAGCGGGAAAATCAGCCGGCGTTCTTGATCTTCTGGATGGCGGCGGAGCGGCTGTCCGCGCCGAGCTTGAGATAGATGGTGCTTATGTAGTTGCGGGCGGTGCCGTCCGCAAGCTTGAGGGCTGAGGCTATCTGGCGGTTGGTGAATCCGTCCGCTATCATGAGAGCGATTTCGACCTCGCGGTCCGAGAAACCGTATGTGTTGCGGAGCCTGAGCTCGTGGTCCGAGGCCACCATGGCCGCGGCGTCCGTAATCTTTCTGGCGATTTTGGAGGGCAGAATGGTGTCGCCGGCGTAGGCGTTCTTGATGGAGTTTATGAGAGCCTCCGCCCCCACGTCCTTGAGAAGGTAGCCGCTTGCGCCGTTGTTGATGGCGCTGAGGATGTAGTCGCTGTCATCGAAGGTCGTGAGGATGAGAACCTTGATGGACTCGTCAAACTCTTTGATCTTCTTTGTGGCCACCACGCCGTTCATGTTGGGCATGCGGATGTCCATGAGCACTACGTCCGGGCGCTCTTTCGCGCACATGGCGAGGGCCTGCTCCCCGTCCGCCGCTATGGCTATGACTTCCAGGTCCGGGCTGGTTTTAAGGACTGCCTTTATGCCTTCGGCAAGAAGCATCTGGTCATCCACAAGCATAACCTTTATCATTGTCTCATTCCTCCTCTATCGCCTCGGATGCAACATACGTCGCGTCCAATGTCTCTGTGGCCGCCATGGCGGCACTGTCTGAAGATGCGAAAACATCTGTGGAAGCTTCAGGCACGGCAGCGGATACTGCCGGTGTTCCTGCGTCTGAATACACTGCGGAAGGCGCCGCAGGGGATGCCTCGGAAGATGCCGCAGGGGATGCGGCGGCAGCCGGGCTCATGGGTTGCGAATCGGCATGGAAAGATGCTGCAGGCGCAGCCGGAGCCGCAGGCAGGGGCAGAATGATGTCTGTCTCGAATCCGTCGTCCTCTTCCGTTGTGAAGGTGCATTTGCCGCCTAGCTCAGCGGCGCGCTCGCGGATTCCCTTGAGGCCGTACCCTTCCTGGATGTCTCCCGGGATGCCGGAGCCGTTGTCCGAGATGAGAAGATGAAGGGCGGAGCCCTCCTGCTTCATCTCTACGTAAAAGGCCGTGGCGCCGCCATGGCGCAGGCCGTTGGAAAGACACTCCTTTACGGTGTTGGAGACGTAGCGGAAGACGGATTCCGGAACGGCGATGTCATCCAGGTCTGAACGGATCTTGATGTCAGTTCCGCTTGCAGTCTCCATTATGATCTGCTCTATGTCCGTCTTCAGAGCCAGATCATCCGTGCGTCCGGCAAGAAGATGTACGCTGGCGCGCATCTGCTCCAGGGCGTTTTTGGCCTGCATGTTCGCTGCTATTATGCTGCGCTTTGCAAGTTCCGGATCCGTGTCCATATTGACTTTGGCGGCTTCCGTCTGCATTATGACGGCCGTCATGGAATGACCGGCGTTGTCATGGATGTCCCGGGCTATGCGGTTGCGCTCTTCATACACGGAGGTTTCCGCAAGCTTGGCGTATGCCTCCCTTAAAGCCGCTTTGGAATCCTCGGCCTCCTTGAGGGCGTGCCTCAGCTCCACGTTTTTTCTGTAGAAGTACATGAGGATCTCGACTATTATGAAGTCTATGACGAGGGCTATGATGCCGTACAGGCAGCCGGAAAAGATGTTTACAACACTGTCCATAACGGACGCGCCCGCGTTTATCAATACCCAGCCAATGACGTACGAGATTATGTAGAAGGCGCATGAGCAGACAAGCATTATGAACTTGTCCACAAACTTCTCAAGATTCATGTAGCACTCTGTGAGCACTGTGCAAAAGAGGATGACCACAAGGACGCTGCCGGTGAGAATGCCCAGAATCACCATGGTGAGGCACTCGAATGAGAAGAACACCATCTTGATTTTGAACGCCCTGACAAGGTACATGCTTATACTCTCGAGGATGACGAGGGCCACGCCGCACAGGCACACGCTGACTATTATGGCGATTTTGGGCGCAATATCATAGTCCATGTAGCTGCCGGCCGCATCCGCAATAGCCAGGCCAACCGTTATGACCAGCACTATGATGAGAGCGTACTGCACGTATTTTATGATGTTGTCAGCCACTTTTTCGAATTCCGGGCGCTTGAAAGGCATGTCTTTTTCACCAAAATAACTTCTGAAAATCATTGTAACATACTTTTGATTCGTTGTATAATGATTTTGTGACAAAAATTATGTGAGGCTTATATGAAATCCGTCATTTCCGGCATAATAAAGGATATATCCGGCATAGTGAAGTATGACTCCTCATACTCCTCCAGGCCAGGGGATTACCAGTCCCCGTTCGGGCAGGGCGTAAGGGACGCGCTGGACTACTACCTCTCCCTCGCATCATCCTTCGGTTTTGAGACCAGGGACTATGACGGCTATGCGGGCGAGATAACCTGGGGCGCAGGCACGGATTTCGCCATCCTCGTCCATATGGACGAAGTTCCCGCAGGCACAGGCTGGACCCATGACCCATTCGGCGGCGAAATAGACGAAGCTTCCGGGCGCATTTGGGGCAGGGGCACCATGGATGACAAGGGTCCCGCGATAATTGTCCTGTACGCCATGAAGGCCCTGAAGGACGAAGGATTCGTTCCCAAGCGCAGGATAAAGCTCATTGCCGGGTGCAATGAGGAGACGGGCTGGAAATGCATAGAGTATTACACGGAGCAGGCCCACATGCCGGACGAGGGCTTCTCCCCGGACGCGGACTTCCCCGTAATCTATGCGGAGAAAGGCATACTTCATATAGACCTCACTTTCCATATAAATGGCGCGTCCTCGCGTTTCAAGTGCCTTTTCGGCGGCAGCGCCACCAACATGGTATGCTCCAGATGCGAGGCGTACGCCCCCAAGGATGAAGAGAAACTCAAAGCTCTCGGCCTCACATACAATGATCAGACGGGAATGGTCACATCCCTCGGCAAAGCCGCCCACGGCTCCACTCCGGAAAAAGGCGTGAACGCCATGCCCGCAATGCTTGAATACCTGGGCCTTGATGACATCAAAAGCCAGCTGTTTGACACATATCTCGGCCTCAAAGGCCTGGAGGATGAAACCGGCCCCCTCACCTTCTCTCCGAACATAATCCGCCAGGACGGGGATGACCTCACGGTAACCTGCGACATCCGCTACCCCGCCACAATGAAGGACTCCTGCATACGCTCCATCCTGGATGCCTCAGGCATCCCGTACGAGACCGTGCATTTCCAGGCTCCCCTGTACAATGACAGGAACGGGAAGCTCATCTCCACCCTCCTTGCCGTATACAACGAAGTGACTGGAAAGAACGCTCAGCCCATTGCCATCGGCGGAGGCACGTACGCCAGGGCATTAAAGAACGGCGCGGGCTTCGGCCCGGAGGACGAGGGCGAGGACTGCCCTCTTCATGAGCCGGATGAATACATTACATTTGATAAGATCTCAAAGTGCTTTGAAATATACAAGCTCGCGATAGAGCGGCTCTGCGGCTGAGAAAAACAAAAACCGAGGCCGGACCTGAATAACAGAGGCTTATGAACGAAGACGAAGAATACGGCATAGCAGATTCGGCAGGGCCGGAAGACGGCTCTTCCGCAGCCAAGGCAAAAAAGCGCAGGCTCACCAAAAGGGCCATTGCGCTCATTGTCGTGGGCTGTTTCATCTTCGTGATCCTGGCCGCCCTCTTCGTTGGCTGGATAACTTTCCTTCATGTGGACAACACAGCATATGTCTGGCACCCGGACTATGAGCAGGTGGACATAGAGCCCATCTTAAGCAAAGCCGTCACGGACCATGAGGAGCTCACGGACGAGGATTACGAAACCCTGTACGAGCAGACCGGCGTCACGAAGATAGGCGTGGACAGAGCCCTCGAATACGGGGCCTCAGGGATTACCAAGCTCAAGACCATACAGACCAATTATTTCACGCAGCACACCGTGGAGCATGACAAGTTTGACGTTCCTCTCGTGTGCACGGATTTCCTTGAGGACGTGGGCTACGTTACCAACATATACCTGGAGCCCGGGGACATCTTCGTCTCCTCCTCCACCCACATCATGGGCTGGAAGATGGGGCACTGCGGAATAGTCACGAAGAGCGGCAGAGTCATGCAGGCCATGGCGTACGGCACCCCTACATACGAGGGCTCCGTCTCATACTTCACCAGCCGCATCAACTTCATGATTTTAAGGCCCAAGGCAGACGATTCCGTCTGCGAAGCGGCCGCCGACACGGCCCTTGATTGCAAGGGCGTGGATTACAATGCCCTCGTGGGCATCTTCTCCAAAAAGAACAGCATGAAGCACGGCACCCAGTGCGCCCACCTTGTATGGTACTCATACATGCAGCAGGGCATTGACCTCGACCCCAACGGCGGCTGCCTGGTGCTTCCGAAAGACATAGCCAGCTCCCCCAACGTGGAGCTTGTACAGGTCTTCGGCTTCGACCCCGTAACCCTCAAATGGTGATCCCCGCCGCAAACTCCATATGGCTTTCCAAAGGCTCTGCATCGCAGGGCCTTTTCTTGCATTATTGTGCGTAAAATCAATGCTCATGGAATATTTATAATGCGTTTTATCAAAATTGACAATATATCCGGCCATTTATATACTGCCGGGATAGCAGACTAGAAAGTCGTTTTGCCGATAGCATAGACAATGTTTTCCTGCGTAAAATCAATGCTCATGGAATATTTATAATGCGTTTTATCAAAATTGATAATATATCCGGCCATTTATATACTACCGAAACAACAGGCCGCAAAGGATCGTTATTGGTAAAAATCACAAACATATACTGTTTGTGCAAAAATCCATTCCAGCAAAAAAGGGCCTCCGCCCCCGCCTGGACGGCAAAAAAAAGGCTCCCGGAAAGTTTGGGAGTCCTTGAAATCGCAATACATGCGGGGGTTTGGAATTACTGCTCGTCTTCGGCGGCAAGGAGGGCCTCGCGCTCGGCCACGGTGAGGGCCTCTATCATCTCATCCATGTCGCCCATCATGAAGGAGTCCAGGGAATAGAGGGAAAGGCCTATGCGGTGGTCTGTGACGCGGCCTTGGGGGAAGTTGTACGTGCGGATGCGCTCGCTGCGGTCTCCGCGGCCGACCAGGCTCTTGCGGTGGGCGTCATACTCGCTCTGGCTCCTGGAGCTGTAATAGTCGTACAGGCGGGAGCGGAGCACTTTGAAGGCCTTGTCCTTGTTTTTGAGCTGGGAGCGCTCGTCCTGGCAGGAGACAACGATGCCTGTAGGGAAATGGGTTATGCGGATGGCGGTCTCGGTCTTGTTGACCTTCTGCCCGCCGGCTCCGGATGAACGGAACACGTCCACGCGGATGTCCTCATCCCTTATCTCCACGTCCACGTCTTCCGCCTCCGGCAGAACGGCAACGGTTACTGTGGAGGTATGGATTCTGCCCTGGGATTCGGTCTCGGGAACGCGCTGCACGCGGTGCACACCGGACTCGAACTTGAGGAGCTTGTACGCCCCTTTCCCGCTTATGGAAAGCACCAGCTCTTTTATGCCCCCGAGCTCCGTCTCATTGATGTCCACAACCTCGTACTTGAGTCTGTGCCGCTCGCAATAATACATGTACATCCTGTACAGGTCCGCCGCAAACAGCGCCGCCTCGTCTCCGCCGGCACCGCCGCGGATCTCAAGGATGCAGTTCCTCTCGTCATTCTTGTCCTTGGGAAGAAGCAGGATCTTTATCTCTTCGCGGATGCGCTCCAGGTTCTTTTTGCAGGCGAAGGCCTCGTCCTCGAACATGGCCCTCATCTCGGGGTCTTCCTCCCCCTGCGCGGCCGCGGCGGATTCGCTCATCTGCCGCTCCATGTCCGTGTACTCCTCGTACTTCCTCGCTGCCTCCTCCAAGTCAGACGCCTCTTTGGCGGTCTTCGCGAACAGGGCGGAGTCCGCCACCACTTCCGGCTGCACAAGCTTCATGGACAGTTCATGGTACCTGTCATATATGGTCTTGAGTTTTGATATCATGCTGTCCTGCATATAACCTCTTTTCTATGCGCAAACGCGGCATATCTGCGGATGTTTGATGAAAAGTTTCACAAGTTTGAAGAGCAATCCTCCAAAGATTCCTGCGAAATTTTTGGCGGCCATATTATGTGCCGCCGTATGATACTCTGTATGATACGATGTATGAATGCCTTCGATGCGGGCATGTCTGCCCGCCGGATATGCCCGCAAAACGGGCACGGATGCCGAAAGAACAGGCCGGATATGCCGGTAGAACAGGCCGGGATGCCGGAAGAGCGGACCGGGATGTCTGAGATGAGCGCAGGGGTTGGTCAGAAGGCAATCTTGATGTACCTGTCCACGCCCTCCAGGTCTTTTGAGACAACGGCATACGCGCGCTTCGGGAAGAGCTGCAGAATCTGATTGGCCTGGCCTTCGCCGCACTCCATAATGAGCATGCCGTCCTTGGCGAGATATTTGCGGATGTCCTCAGAGATGCGCCTGTAATAATCCAGGCCGTCCTCTCCGCCGTCCAGAGCTATATGGGGCTCGTAGTCACGGACCTCTTTCTGGAGCTCGGAGATTTCGGAGCTCTTGATGTAGGGCGGGTTGCAGACTATCGTGTTGAAGCGGCCGCGCACCGTGGCGAGCATGTCCGAGCAGACGAAGTTTATCTCAACTCCGTTCAGCTCCGCATTCTCCTTTGCCAGCGTTATGGCCGCGTCCGATACGTCCGAGGCTGTGACGGTTACGCTGACGCCGCGGGATGCGCAGCCTTTTGCTATGGCTATCGCTATGCATCCGGAGCCGGTGCAGAGATCCAGGATTTTGTCCCCCTCTTCCGCCGTCTTTATGACGTCATCCGCCAGCTGCTCCGTCTCGGGGCGGGGAATGAGCACGCGCTCATCCACCTTTATGGTGCAGTCAAGAAACTGGGTGTCTCCTATGACGTACCAAAGGGGCCTGCCCTCTTTGCGCTTGTCTATTATCTCGTTGAGCCTGCGGGCCTCGGAAGGCTTTATCTGGCGCTCCTTTGTGAGGTCTGAGCGGGGTATGTCCAGGACTATGGAATAGATCCATTCGGCGTCCGTCTCGTCTATGCCCAGTTCCGCGAATTCCTTTTTCGTCTCCTCCAGCATCTTGGTGAGAATTCCGCCGGTAACGAACTTCGTCTCCGGAAGCGAGGGATCCGCGTCCATCTCAAGGACCTTGTTGAAGGCAGCTATGGCAACCTCTATCTGGCTTTCGTCCGGCTCGCGGGTGGTGAGGGCCCTCTGCAGAAGCATGCCAGGGGATTTGAAGATGGTCACGAACCAGTTGTCAAAGCGGGCGAGGAGCTTCAGGACCTCGTATGAGATGCCTATAAGGACCGGGAGGAACACAACCTCCACTCCCACGCGTGCAAGGAATCTTAAGAATGCGTTTTCTATTCTTCCCGTGCCTATCGCCCAGTTTATGAGCGAAAGCACGAGGATGTTTATGATAACCACCAGGAACAGGAAGGACGTGCCGCAGCGGTCATGGATGCGGGAGACCTTCTTCACGTTCTGGGGAGTGAGCTCGTAGCCGTATTCGTACGCGTTTATGGTCTTGTGCTCGGCGCCGTGGTACTGGTACAGCCGCCGGATGTCCTTGAGCAGCAGGATGAGGGCCAGATAGGCCACGAAAATTACCAGTTTGAAGACGCCTAAAAGCAGATAGTCCCAGCCGGAGCCGTTTATGCTGGGGAAAGCGTTGTCTATGAGGGACACGAGGAAATTGGGAAGGAGGATGAAAATCACGACGGCAAGAACCACGCCTATGACCACGGAGACCGTGGTTATAACGTCCATGAGGTTAACCTTGCACTTCTCCGCAAGCCACTTCTCAAACCTGCCGGCCTCTTCCTCCTCGTCCTGACCGTACACAGAGGCTGAGCGCATGAGAATCTTTATGCCGCTGACAAGCGACATGCACATGTTCACAATGCCTCTGACAAAGGGTATCTTGCGGGCGCGGTTGCCGGCCGCGCTGCGCTTTACGCGCGTGGTCTCCACCTGGATGTTGCCGTCCTGGTCCCTTACGGCTGTGGCAGTGCAGGTCCTGCCCTGCATCATCACGCCTTCCAGCACGGCCTGCCCCCCGATGTACGTGCGGCAAGTTTTCTTCCTGTGTTTTTCCTCTTCCGGCATTTCCTTTGCCGGCTTTTCCTTGCTCATCCGGAACTTTGCCCTGCGCTTTTACTGTCGCGCTAACGCGTCTTTCCGCCGCCCTTTTTCCGGGCCGGCGGCATTTTGCCTGTATATAAAACAATACGGCCCCCCGGTACGAGAAGCCGTTACATTTACATGTTGTATCTCTTCTTGAACTTGTCTACACGGCCGCCTGTATCAACCAGTTTCTGCTTGCCCGTGAAGAAAGGATGGCACTTGTTGCAGATGTCCACCTTGATGACATCTCCCTTCTTAGTCGTTCCGCTCTTGAACGTTGCCCCGCAGGCGCATATAACCGTGACCTCATGATATTCGGGATGTATATCAGGTTTCATAATTCACCTCATTATTCGCTGGATGCTTGTTCATTATATAGCATCAGAAAACTTTCGTCAATCGTTTTTCATGTGACTTTCGGCCAAAATGGGCACCCGTGCATGTGAAATTTGGCCCTGCCCGGCCGGTATGAGGGCCCGGGAGGCGCCCGGAAACGGGGAAATGCGGCCGCGCGGACGGGAAACGCCCATGTTTAAAGGATACCACGGGGGCAAAATCAAATTTCTCTTGCAAATCGCGAATACGGGCGGTATAATGAAAGCACTTACGGATAACAGGGTTTCATTGAATGGATAACTGGGTACTGATGAGCGTAAGGACGCTCATAAACAAGGAAATAGACAAGAACAGCCCGGCCAACAAAGTGGGGACGGACCAGATAAAGGTCAGGGTGTCTCATATCCTGGTCACGGATTTTGACGCTCTCCTTTTCAACGGGGACATTGAGCCGATATATCCCAAGACGCTTGGCCACGAAGGGCTGGGCGTTATAGCTGAGACGGGCGCGAACGTGCACTCATACACGAAAGGCCAGAGAGTCTACCTGGAGCCTGCCAAAGCATGCGGAAAATGCTACGCCTGCAAGAGCGGGCATCCGGAGCAGTGCATCTCCCCCCTTCTCGCCGGAAAGACCTTCGACGGATTCATGAGGGATATCATAGTCTGCAAGGAATCCGACGTCGTGTATCTCTCGGACCTCATTGACGACGTGCACGCCCTGTGCATAGAGGCCGTGGGAATGGCGGAAGCGATATACGAGAGGCTCTCCCTCAACGCGGGAGACAAAGTGGCCATCATAGGAATGGGCTTCTACGGCAACATAATCGCCCAGACCCTCAAATACCACAAGATAGTCCCTATCGCCATAGACAACAGCGAGGAGAATCTCCGCCGCTCCGAAGCGGCAGGCGTGTTCTTCAATTTCTATGCGGACGACGATCTGGACGCCAACATCTCAAGCGCGACCAGCGGAAACCTGTGCGACGCCGTAATATACTGCGCGCCCACGCACCTTTCCCCGAACCTTGCGATCCGCATCTGCGCTCCCGGCAGGACACTTATCCTCACATCTCCCGCCTCCACAAAGAGCAACACTTCCGGAAACAGCAGTGCCTCTTCCAGCGCAAACGACATCCACGTGCATGACATCCTGGACAAGCATCTCACCATAACGGCGATAACAACGTCATACGGCTACACCAACAAGGCCATACGCATTCTCACCGGAGGCGTCATAAACACGGACTTCTTCGAGAAGAAGATAATTACGGACGAGTCATACAACCCCGTTCCCATCCTTGAGGAGCGCAACCAGAACGCATCCTTCTCTAAAGCAAACAAGCTCACAATCATAAAGAGAGTCTTTTAACCGGGCCATCTCAAGGCCGGCTTCCCGCCGGCTTACATACGGCACATATCCCTGCGCCGCCGTCTGCGCGGCCACGGCATCAAGGAGGCATCATGAAACTTTTCATCGCATCGGACATCCACGGATCTGCGGCATACTGCAAAAGGCTCCTGGACGCATATGAAAAAGAGCATGCGGACAGGCTCATTCTTCTGGGGGACACGCTGTATCACGGCCCCAGAAATCCGCAGCCGGAGAAATACTGCCCGGCGGACGTGGCCAAAATGCTCTCGGAATACAAGGAGAAAATCATATATGTGAAGGGCAACTGCGACAGCGAAGTGGACCAGTGCGTCCTCCCCTTCCCCATCATGTCCCAGTACGCCGAAGTCCTTGTGGACGGCCTCCGCATCGTGCTCTCGCACGGCCATCTGGACGCTCCTCCCATGAGCCCCGGGGACGTGTACATCACAGGGCACACCCATGTGCAGCTCAACGCGGATGAAGACGGCGTGCGCCATCTCAATCCCGGCTCACCTTCCCTTCCCAAGGAATATTCCAAGAGGGCGTACATCGTGTACGAGAACAGGACCTTCACCTTCAAGACGGTCAGCGGCGGCAAGGAGTTCGACTCCGTAACCGTCTAGGCCGCAAGCCGCCCATACGGGCACCGGAATAAACCATACAGTTTAAAACGCCCGCCTGCCAGGAGCAGACGGGTTTTGCTTTGCACAGACTTCATGGCTTGCATGAGCCGCATAATGCGCTCCTGCTGCTGCCGGCCTAAGACTTGCTGGGATAGCAGTAAAAGCCGCACTCTATGTTGGCGTTGTATACCTTATGGACCTTCTCCGCCCTGCGGCCGTATGCTTTCTCAAAGCCCGGGAAGCCTGAAAGGACATACACGTTCCAGTCCGGAAGGGATTTTGCCATGAGCCCCAGGGCCTTGCACGTCTCGCGCACGGTGGCCTCATCCTCCAGCCTCTCCCCGTACGGGGGATTGGTAATCAGCACCCCATGGTCCCGTGCGGACGCAAAATCCTTCATGTCCGCGGCCTTGAAGCGTATGCATTTGTCCACGCCCGCGCGTTTTGCATGATATCTGGCAAGGGATATGGCGTCTTCATTTATGTCACCGGCAAAGATGTCCACATGAGCGTTTCGGATCTCGCTGTCCAGGGCCTCTTCCTTTGCCCTGGCAAATGCGGCCTTGTCCGAGCAGGGCCAGTGAAGGAAGTCAAAATCCCGGTTCTTGCCGGGAGCTATGTTGAGGGATTTTATGGCCGCCTCAATAGGGAGCGTCCCGCTGCCGCACATGGGGTCCGCAAACGCCCTCTCCGGGAAATAATACGTCATGTCTATAAGGGCCGCCGCAAGGGTCTCCTTGAGCGGAGCGGTGTATGCAAGCGTCCGGTATCCCCGCTTGTGCAGGCTGTCCCCTGTGGTGTCCAGCGTTATTGAAACCTCGTCCTCGTATATGGAGAAGCCCACGGTGAAACGCTCCTTGTCCTCCGGCAGTGTTTTAAGGCGCAGTTTGTCTGAAAGGCGCGATATTATGGCCTTCTTGATCACCCCTCCGCTTGCCTTTATGGCAGCCAGCGCGCTTCTTGCGCTCTTGCCGTCCAGCAGGATTTCAGAGTGCGGGGTCATCCAGTCTTCCCAGGGTATTGCGTATGCGGCGTCATAGAGCTCGTCAAAGGTCCCGGCATGGAACGAGGCCAGCTCTATGAGCACTCTCTCCCCTGAGCGCAGGCAAAGGTTGAGGCGGGATATGTCCTCCCAGCCCCCCTCCACGGCAAGGCGGCCGTTCGTGGCCGGCGCGCGGTCATAGCCGAGCTTTCTGAGTTGTCTTTTGACCACGGCCTCCAGGCCGAAAGCCACGGGAACAAGCAGCTTCATGCCTCAAGTATACTCCTGTCGGAGCCGGACTGCAAGCGGCAGAGCCTGCTTTAAATGAGCTTTAAATGAGCTTTAAATGAGCTTTAAAAAAGCGGGTTGGAAAAGCATCCCGGGCCATACTCTGCCTTCAAGGCATAAATAAAACCGCCCGCGTTATTTTCCGCAGGCGGCTGGTCTTTTGCAATTACTGTAAGAACAGCTTCTTGAAAAGAAGAACCCATACGAGGTCGATCCATCCGATAATGGGGATGCAACCGAAGATGGTATAGATTATAGCAACTACAAGTCCAACCATTCCGCCGGTCTTGAGGAATGTTCCCCATCTTACAACGATCTCGACTACCCAGCTTACTACAGGGATGAGCAGAAGGATGAACTGTGCAAGACGAGGTAACTTGTTGAACCATGTAACGCCGTCAAACTTTGTCATAATGATACCAGTCTCCTGAAATAATTTATACCACTATTATAATGTTTTTGCCGTTTATGTCAAGGGTATGAAAGCATATATTGTACTTTTTTATCAAATTCGCACAAGATATGCGTTTTTAGCCGGATTGCCGCGCGGCATATGCGGATGAGCGGAAAATGAAAATCCCGGGTGCCAGGCCCGGGGTTGAAGTTTTGAGCGCGGCTGTTTTTCAGCCAAACAGCGTTTCGCCAAGCAAAATGGCATGTCCGTACAGAAGCACCCAGATCACATCGATAATCCACATGAAGAATGCGCCGGGTATGATCGTAAGAATGCCCAAAACAATCCAGATGACATCATTCTTGTTTACTCCCTGTATTATGCGGCAGACACCGTAGAAGATCTCAACGCACGGTATGCAAAGAAGTATCTTCGCAACAAGAGGGAGTTTGTTAACAATATCAATGAATTCTTTCATTTCCATATCCATACTCCCATCACAAGATTACATGTGCATTATATATTAAAAAAAATGCATTGTCAATATTTCTTTCACCGCAAGGCGCCACGGGGGCACAGATTGCACATATCCATAAATAATGTTCGCGGCTAACATCCCTGTACGGCACACAGCCGGGCCTGAAAGCCGTTAGAACCGCCATAATCAACCCTCTTTGCCTATGAGACCTATTCATTCCATGAGCCGAAATGAGCCTTGGCCGGGTCATAAAGGTCCCTCTCCTCAGATGGTGCTCCGCCGCTCTCCGGGTATCCTGCGGCGATTATGGACTGGGGCAGGATATAGTCCGGAAGGCCAAGGATTTCGGCCTGGGCGGAAGCGCGGTGCATCTGGGGCCAGGTGCCCAGCCAGCAGGCTCCGAGACCTAAGTCATGAGCCGCAAGGCAGATGTTCTGCGCGGCTATGGCGCAGTCTATGGCATAGTATTCCGGAGCGGGCCTGAAGGCCTCGTTTAGGTTGGCGCATATGAGGATGCCTAAAGGGGCTTTTTTGAGGAGCTGCGCCGGACGCCCGTTTGCATCCGCCATACGGCAAAGAATGTCCTTGTCCGTGACCACGATGAACTCCCACTCCCTTGCGTTCACGCAGCAGGGGCCGCTCATGGCGGCCTTCAGGAGCTCATGTATCTTTTCGTCCTCCACGGGACGGGTGTCAAAGGAGCGGACGCTCCTGCGCGAGTATATAGCCTTTAAAGTCTCCATATCTGCCTCCGTTAACCTGACCGCTGATGAAAGGGACCCCTTTCTGCTTTTATCTGATGTTCAAACTTCCGGCATTATTCTGACGGACGCCTGCTTGTCGCTGAATGCCATGCCAATTTTCAGTATTTTCTTCACACCGTGCAGCTTGAGATTTGAGCAGTAATGCCTGTCATCTATCTGTTTGACTGCGGACACAGCAAGTTTGGAGAGAATGCCTGCATCCTTGCTCATTTGATCCGGAGAGGCATATTCAACCTCAAAGACAATGCCTGGTTTGCTCATGTCCCTGGGTTCCATCTCCAAATCATATCTGCCTAAGCCGGACTCTCTCTCCCGGCTGATAAAGTACTCCCTGTTTTTGAACGCAATCAAGCCTAGAACGAATCCTTGGAATAAAAGTTCCCCTGAGTTTTGATAACTGCCTGAATTGGACAGAAAGCTGCTTGTTTTATCTTGTACAGTCTTTTCATCCTCAGCAACGATGGCGCCCCATATGTCATGCAGTGAAGCGTCTGCATCCTCAAACAGTCCGATAATCTCATCCTCATAGATGCATCTCACTTCCTTGTTGGGAATTTCCAGCTCATATACTGTGGCCGGATCTGTTCCGGTTGACATGTACGCTATGCCATCAGCAGCTTTAAGATATCCGGACAGGAACAGAAGATTGAATATGTTGTCCCGCTTTGATCTCAGTTCAGGATATGTGAGATTCTCATTGATTCTGGCAGCAACAGGCCTGCCTTCAAGAAGGCCTCTGATTTTCTCCCTTGTCTGATAGTCAGATGTCTTCAGCATCTCTCCTACAACGGCGTTATCAGATGTGTTGCCCCAATAAATGCCAGGCTTTCCTTCGTACTTCACATAATTCAATACGGACCATGGGTTGAAGATTTTCGTATCACCGAACTTGTAGCCGTCATACCATTCGCATGCCTCAGTCAGTTTGCTTTCCAGGCCATAGTATGACAACATTTCTTTCACTTCATCAGGAGTGAACCCGAAATACAGGTCATAATCGGTGCTGAGTATTGAATTCGGGATAAAGTTGTTAAGGCCGCTGAACAGGCTTTCCTTGGAAACTCTAAGTATTCCTGTAAGAAGCCCGTATCCAAGATCCTCGTTGTCCTTCAGAGCAGACGAGAAGAAGTTCCTCATGAATTCTATGGCCTCATCGTAAAATCCCTTTGAATATGCGAAAGATATCGGGGTGTCATACTCGTCTATTATTACCAGAGGAGCTTTCTTCCAGTGGTCATGCAGCATCTTTGACAGGATTTCAACGGAGTGTATAATCTTGTTCTCCGGAGCCTCTTCATTGACGAACATGCTGTATGTCTGCTTGTCCTGACTGTTAAGAGCGGTGCTTGTCTCAAGTTCCTTGTGCCTTTTGAACTCCTTTGCTATCTGATATCCTATCTCTGTCAGGCTTTTGTCCCAGGTTGAATATTTCACATCCTTGAAAGTCAGCCATATTACAGGACAGCTTCCCTGTTCCTTTATGTATTTCTCTCCGCAGGACCATATCTTCTTATCCTTGAAATAAACGGATGTGTCTTCCTCCGTCTTTTCAAAGAAGGTTCTGACCATGTTCATGGTAAGTGTCTTGCCAAAACGGCGAGGGCGCGTTATGAGCGTAACCTTGTCTCTTTTATCTATGTAATCCCTGATAAAAAGAGTTTTGTCCACATAATACATGGATGAAGCCAGTGCATATGATATCTCGCCTATTGGCAATTTTTTCTTGTCACTCATAACTTCTGTCCTTCAGCCGGGGTCTTAAGGCCGGTTACAATTATAGCACTTGCTTGAGTCATAATCAAGATTTCCACAGGGGAAAAGGGCTATGGAACAGGGCCGGGCAATGCGGAAAGGCTCTGCGGCTTGCCTGGTGAATAAAAGCCGGAACAGGAATGTTCCGGCTGGTTTGCTGTGTGCTTTGGGTTGGCGGGGATCAGACGAGCTCGATGATGGCTTCCTCGGCGCCGTCTCCGCGGCGGTTGCCGAGCATGTAGATGCGGGTGTATCCGCCGCCCTGGCCTGTCTCTTCCTTGCGCTGAGCGTATTTGGGAGCGATTTCGTTGAAGAGCTTCTCCATGAGGGGATGCTGGATGTCCTGCGTGCGCTTCTTGTAGTCAGACTTCTTCTCGGTAAAAGCCTTGACTTCCTTGAGGTCGCGGAGCTTCCCCATGAGCTCGCGGCGTACGGCGAGCTTGCGGGCGGAATCCTTTACGCCCTTCACGGTGATGTCCCTGCCCTTGGAATCCTTCTTGACGATATCGAACTCTATGTTGTCATCATAGACCCTGATGGCCTTCGTGATGATTCTCTCAACGTAAGACTGCACTTCCTTGGCCTTTGCCTTTGTGGTCTTTATCTTGCCGTACCACAGCAGCTCTGACGCCTGGTTGCGTATGAGAGCCATTCTCTGCTGTGCGGGTCTCTGTAATTTGCCGGCCATGATTTTAGTCCTCCTTCTGTGCTAATGAGAGCCCTAAGGACTCCAGTTTGATTATGACCTCGTCCAGGGACTTTCTGCCGAGGTTGCGCACCTTGAGCATCTCGTCCTCCGTCTTCTTGGTGAGATCCTCGATGGTGTGGATGTTCGCGCGCTTGAGGCAGTTGTATGAGCGGACGGAAAGGTCCATCTCCTCTATCTGCATCTTGAGTATCTTCTGCGTGGAATCATCCTCGGCCTTCACAAGGATGTCGATGTCCTTGATGGAGTCTGAAAGATTGACGAACAGTAAGATGTGATCCTGCATTATCTTGGCGGCGAGGGATACGATTTCCTTTGCGCCGAACGCTCCGTTCGTCCAGACTTCGAGGATCAGTTTGTCCAGGTCTGTGTTCTGGCCGACACGCGTGTTCTCCACGGTGTAGTTGACCTTCTTGACAGGAGTGTAGATGCTGTCGATGGGGATGTAGTCTATGAGCTCGGACCTGGTGTGGTCGGCGGGCTTGTACCCGCGGCCGCGGCCAATCGTTATCTCCATGTCTATCTTGCCGCCTTCATCTATCGTGCAGATGTGCTGGCGCTTGTTTATTATTTCTATCTCGGCGTCAGACTGGATGTCTGCCGCAGTTACCTCACAGGGGCCTTCCTTGTAGAGGCGGACAACCTTCGTGTAATCGGAGTCGGTTATGGCTGTCCTTATGGCAAGTGTCTTGAGATTAAGGATGATCTCAGGCACGTCCTCTCTTATTCCGGGTACGGCGGAAAACTCGTGCTTCACGGTCCCGTCCATGAATCTGATGCCCTGCGCCGCTGCGCCGGGAAGAGCGGAAAGAAGTATGCGCCTTAAGCAGTTGCCTATAGTAAGACCGAAGCCCTTCTCCAGCGGCTCTACAGTAAGCTTCGCATATGCGTGCGAATCACTTTCCTCCACTGAAATCTTGGGCATATCCATTTCGATCATGTGACTTCCTCCTTCAAATTATAGATGATATCCGGAGTACTGACCGAATTACTTCGAATAAAGCTCGACGATCATGTGCTCTGAGATCTGGCTGTCGATGTCCTCTCTCTGAGGAAGCGCCAGAACTTTGCCTTCCAGCTTCTCGGGATCAAACTCAAGCCACTTGGGGAGGTTTCCGACCTTTGTGGTCTTCACATTCTCGAAGAACTTGTTGTCTGTCTTGTTTTCCTTGACGGCGATGACGTCGCCCGCCTTGACGATGTATGAGGGGATGTTGACCTTCCTGCCGTTTACGAGGAAGTGCCCGTGGTTTACGAGCTGCCTTGCCTGCGCGCGGCTCACGCCGATGCCCATACGGTAGATGACGTTGTCAAGCCTGCGCTCGAGGAGGGAGAGCATGTTCTCGCCCGTGATGCCCTTCATGCGGTCAGCCTTTTCATAGTATGCCCTGAACTGGCCTTCCTGCACTCCGTAAATCCTCTTGACTTTCTGCTTCTCTCTGAACTGCCTGCCGTATTCGGAAGTCTTCTTTCTGGCTGCCGCTGCGCCGTGCTGGCCGGGAGCCGTATGCTTCTTTTCAAAGGGGCACTTTGCCATGTAGCACTTGTCGCCCTTGAGGAAAAGCTTGGAGTTCTCCCTTCTGCACAGGCGGCACTTTGCGTCTCTGTAAGTTGCCATATGTTACCTCCTTATACTCTGCGGCGCTTAGGCGGCCTGCAGCCATTGTGAGCCACGCCGGATACGTCGGCTATGGATGTGATCTCCACGTCGCATGCCGCTATGGCTCTTATAGCGGACTCTCTGCCTGCGCCGGGGCCCTTCACGTAGACCTCTGCTGAACGGAGGCCGTGCTCCTTTGCGGCGTTTACGGCTTTCTCGGCAACCTGCTGAGCGGCGAACGCAGTGCTCTTTCTGGATCCCCTGAAATTGAGGGCTCCGGCGGAGCATGTCGTGATGGCGTTGCCCTGCATGTCAGTGACTGTCACGATTGTATTGTTGAAGGAAGCGTGGATATGGACCTGGCCTTTGTCAACCTTCTTGAGATCCTTGCGCTTAACTCTAACCTGTCTCTTCTGCTGTGCCATACTGTCTCCTTACTTTGCGCCCTTCTTCTTTGCGACTGTGCGTCTGGGGCCTTTTCTGGTTCTTGCATTGGTTTTGGTGGACTGTCCGCGAACGGGGAGCCCCTTTCTGTGACGGACGCCGCGGTAGCATCCTATTTCCATAAGACGCTTGATATTCATTGAAACCTCTGTGCGGAGAGCGCCTTCCACATGGAGGTTGTTATCTATGTATTTGCTGAGCTTGGATACAGTGGCCTCGTCCAGATCCTTGACTCTCGTGTCCGGGTTCACGCCCGTATCCGCGAGGATCTTCCTGGATGTGGTGAGTCCTATGCCATAAATGTACGTCAGTCCGATTTCCACCCTCTTCTCTCTGGGCAGATCAACACCGGCAATTCGTGCCATACAGATACTCCTTCTATAAATTTAATATTATATATCCAGCCGTGCGCGGAGCCTCTTTCTGGAATGGGAACGGCCCACGCGCGCGTTTATTTTCAAAAGTCACTCATGCGGCCGGATGCCGCACGCTCTTCGCAGCCTGAAAGCCGCTTTGCCATGCGGCCCCAGACGCCGCATATGCGCTGCTGTTTTGCGGAAACACTCTCTCATGCAGCCCAGCGGATGCGCAAAGCGTATCCCGGCGCAATGCATGCCTTATGGCCCCGGAGGGTTCCGGAGCCCGGACGGATCAGCCCTGGCGCTGCTTGTGCTTCTTGTACTTGGAGCAGATGACCATTACTTTTCCGTTTCTCTTGATAATCTTGCATTTGTCGCACATAGGCTTTACTGAAGGTCTAACTTTCATGATTAACTCCCTTACAGGCCATGGCCTGCCGTCTTGTTTCAGGCCGGAGCCTGCCGTATATTGTCCGCGCCGGAGAAAGACGCCGCTCTTTGGGGAGCCGGCCGCTTACTTCGTGCGCCAGGTGATTCTGCCGCGGTTGAGGTCATACGGGCTTATCTCAAGCTTCACGTTGTCCCCTTCGATAATGCGTATATAGTTCATGCGGAGCTTGCCTGAAATATATGCGTTGATTACGTGCCCGTTGGCGAGCTGCACCTTGAAATTCGCATTGGGAAGGCACTCAATGACCTTTCCCTCTGTTTCAATAACGTCATCTTTTGACATGGATTACGTTCCTCGATATTCTTCCGTCAGCCCTTTTATGGCCGCCTTTACGTCATGGTCATATACCGGTTTGCCTTCGGCTATCTTTCCGGCTATGCCCTCGGCCACAGCGGGGCGCAGGTTCACATGCTTGAGATTCTTTTTCTTGGGGCAAGCGACTGTCTTCAGCCTTCCGTCCGAAACCAGGACTGCGGCTCCTTCGACAGCCATTATTATATAATAGCTGCCTTTGTCCCTGCCCTGCGTGCTTTGGCACAGCATGCCGGGGCGCGGCTCCTGCACTTTCATAATGTCTCCCGTATCCGTCCGCCGTTTTTTTCATCCGCCTGAAAGGAGCAGGATTTCAGGGCCAGGGGGTCCGGACTGTGGTCCGGGCTGCCGGGTCCGGACTGTGGTCCGGGCTGCCGGGTCCGGGACCGGATCAAAGGGTGAGGATTTCGCAGCCGTCCGCAGTGATCAGGACGGTGTTCTCGTAATGCGACGCCCATAAGCCGTCCGCGGTTCTGGTTGTCCAGCCGTCCTTGCGGTCCGTGATGACCCTCCATGTGCCCATCGTTATCATGGGCTCCACGCAGATGGTCATTCCCTCCCTGAGCCTTATGCCTGTGCCTTTTCTGCCGTAGTTGGGAACCGAGGGGTCCTCGTGCATGTCCCTGCCTATTCCGTGCCCTACGTACGCCCTTACGACGCCGAACCCGTTCTCTTCGGCATGCTTCTGCACGGCGCTGCCTATGTCGAACAGAGGAGTTCCCGGGCCTATGCCCTCAATGCCTTTCCAGAAGCACTCTTCGGTCACTCTCACGAGCTTTCTGGCCTGCTCGCTCACGTTTCCTATGCAGAAAGTCCTGCATGCGTCTCCGATGTATCCGTTCTTGCCGGCCGTTATGTCCACCGAAACGATGTCCCCGTCCATTATGACCCTGTCTCCGGGGATTCCGTGGACAACCACTTCGTTGACGGACACGCACGCGCTTCCGGGGAAGCCGCAGTATCCTTTGCACGTGGGTATGGCTCCGCAGGATGTGATGTACTTGTATACCAGGTCATCCACCTGCTGCGTGGTCATGCCGGCATGAATCTCTTTCTCCACAAACAGGAGCGTGTCGCGGCACACGGCGCAGCTCTCACGCATCAAAGCGATCTCTTTCTCGCTCTTTATCGAAATCATACCAGATGCCTTTTTTCAAAAGCCTTTACAATCTGGACGAACACGTCATCCGGAGATCCGGCGCCGCTCGTCACGGAGACGAGTTTGCCTCTTCCTTCATAGTAGTCCACAAGAGGGGCTGTCTCCTTGAAATACGTGTCCAGGCGCGCTTTCACTGTCTCGGGATTGTCGTCCGCCCTCTGATACAGGGGTTTTCCGCACTTGGGGCATACCCGGCTTGAGCCCAGCATTGAGACGTGGTAGCTTTCTCCGCACGTGCACATCCATCTTCCGCAGATTCTGTCCATAAGAAGATTTATGTCAACGTTGATGTTGAGGCAGAGGTCTATGTCCGCGAACTTGTCCAGCTCTTTGGCCTGGAATATGTTGCGGGGAAACCCGTCCAGCATGTAGCCGTTCTTCGCGTCATCCCATGTGAGCCTGTCCTTGACAATCTCGCATGTGACTTTGTCCGGAACCAGCTTGCCGGCGTCCATATAGGACTTCGCAAGCTTTCCTATCTCAGTGCCGGCCTTTATGTTGGCTCTGAAGATGTCTCCCGTGGAGATGTGAAGCGTGTTGTACTTTGCGGTGATCTTGCTTGCCTGAGTGCCTTTGCCGGCGCCAGGCGCGCCCAGAAGAACGATTTTCATTTGCCGTCTTTTAAGCTGTAACCCGCTGTCCGGTTCAATCCGGGCTGCTCCAAAGCAAAAGGAACAGACGGTGTTTTGCGGATAATCCGCAGGATATTCAGATTTATGCCCGGGCCCGCCTGGCCGCGGGACGTCTGAACTGTTTTCCGTGGCCCGCATGGCCGCGGGATGTCTGAACTGTTTTCCGTGGCCCGCATGGTCGCGGGATGTCTGAACTGTTTTCCATTGCCCGCATGGCCGCGGGACGTCTGAACTGTTTTCCGTGGCCCGCATGGTCGCGGGATGTCTGAACTGTTTTCCA
>JAJPZA010000213.1:32156-38368 GCA_021204625.1 Clostridia bacterium
TTGCCCGCATGGCCGCGGGTGTTTCCCATGGCCCGGAAGCCATGGCTGCAGACAGGCTCTGCAGGGCTGATATGCAAATCCGCAGGCCCGCGGGGTTTCCGCGGGACCGCGAAAAGAGTCTGTTATTTCAGGAAGCCCTTGTAGTTTTTCATCATGAGCTGTGACTCCAGCTGTTTCTGGAGGTCCAGAGCGACGGATACTACAATCAGAATGCCTGTTGTCGAGAAGACCGACAGGAGCGACACGTCCTCCACTCCCACTGCCGTGAGGATCATGGAAAGGATGGAAGGGATGAACGCAACCAGAGTCAGGTAGATGGCTCCGAACAGCGTTATCCTGTTGTTAATCTTCTTCAGGTAATCGCAGGTTGGCTTTCCGGGACGGATTCCCTGTATGAATCCGCCGTTTTGCTGAATTGTCTTTGATACGTCCTCAGGATTGAACTGCATCGACGAGTAGAAGAACGAGAACGCGAAGATGAGGATGCACAGCGTCACCATGTATATCAGCTGTCCGTACCAGTAAGGGGACGAGCCGGAGAACCAGTTGGTTATTCCCTCCTGCGCCGGATTGTCTGCGGATACGAACAGGCTTATGATCATGTTGGGGAATGAGATGAGCGCAAAGGCGAAGATGAGGGGCATTACGCCGGATCCGGAAATGCGGATGGGGATGACGGAGGACTGGCCGCCGTACATCTTTCTGCCCTTGACCTGCTTTGCGTAGTTTACCTGGATGCGCCTCTCCGAAAGGTCTACGGCGCATATTGCGCCGAATTCGAGAATCGTCAGTATCACGAATCCGAGCACGATCCAGAGAACCATGGGGTTGCCGGAAGCCGCTTCTTCAAACTTGTCAACGATTGCAAGTCCTGCGGATGAAAGTATGCCGATGAAGATGATGAGGGAGATGCCGTTGGATACGCCGTACTCCGTGATTCTCTCGCCGATCCACATAACGAGCATTGCGCCTGCCGTGTAAACCACTGTGAGGAATATGCCGGCCATCCACTTCGCTCCGGTATCGGATATGAGGCCGATTGTGCCGCCGCCGAACAGGTTGAGGTTGAGCGCGTCGTTCTGGACTCCGAAGTTGACGATGATTCCTATGGCCTGGGCGATTGCAAGAGCTATGGTTACCCATCTTGTAATCTGGGAAATCTTCTTCCTTCCGTCTTCACCCTGCTTGGAAAGTCTCTCAAGGGCCGGAATTCCCACGGACAGCAGCTGCATGATTATGGATGCGTTGATGTAAGGGCTTATGCCTAAAGCGAACAGCGTTGCGTTCCCGAGAGAGCCTCCTGTTATGGAAGACATGAGATCCAGGAACGTGTTGCTGGTGATGGCATCGCCGAACTGTGTGGGATCTATTCCGGGAACAGGGATGTAGCACCCTATTCTGAATATAAGCAGAAGAAGAAGCGTAAACCAGATCTTCTTCCTTATTTCCTTGACTTTAAAGCAGTTCTTTATTGTTTCAAACATAAGACATCCTCAAAAGACCAGACTGGATGTTACTCGATTATCTCGGCTGTGCCGCCTGCATTCTCGATAGCCGCCTTGGCGCTTTCAGAAAATTTTGCCGCCTTGATATTGAGAGCGACGCTGAGTTCGCCGTTTCCCAAAACCTTGAGTCCGGCAGACTTCTTGACATGCTTGGCAAGTCCGTTCATAAGAACGTAGTCGAGGTCCACAACCGTTCCTGCAGGAAGAGAGGACAGCGCCGTAAGGTTGACGATCGTGTAAGTCTTCTCCCACTTGTTGTGGAAGCCGCGCTTCGGGGTGCGGCGGGCGATAGGCATCTGGCCGCCTTCAAATCCGGGACGCACTCCGCCGCCGGACCTTGCCCACTGGCCCTTGTGGCCCTTGCAGGCCGTCTTGCCATGGCCTGAGCCAATGCCGCGGCCGAGTCTCTTGACTTCTTTTCTGGATCCCTCTGCGGGGGATATTGTATCTATTCTCATGGCTTACTCTCCTTCCACCTTCTCTACCTTGACGAGATGAGAGACCTTTCTGATCTGTCCGAGATTGGCGGGGTTCTCTTCAAGAACGGCGTACTGGCGTATCTTGCGAAGGCCGAGCGCCGAAAGAGTGGCCTTAACGGAATCTATCTGGCCGATGGGGCTCTTGACGAGTGTTACCTTTACCATTTCAAGCCTCCTTATCAGCCTAAGATTTCCTCTATAGTCTTGCCACGCGCGGCAGCCACCTGCTCCGGGGACTTGAGCGCATACAGGCCCTCAAGAGCCGCCTTGACGCAGTTGATGGAATTGGTCGTTCCGAATGACTTCGTCCTGACGTCCTTTATCCCTGCCGCTTCCATGACGGCACGGACGGGACCGCCCGCGATGACTCCGGTTCCTTCTTCAGCCGGCATCATGATGACCGCGCCCTTGCCGAACTTTCCGATAATCGTGTGGGGAATGGTGTTGCCGGTGACGCTTATGGTCTTCATGTTCTTCTTGGCCTGGGCTGTGGCTTTCTCGATGGCCTCAGGAACTTCGCGGCTCTTGCCGGATCCGATTCCTACATGGCCCTGTCCGTCTCCCACCACGATGAGTGCCGCGAACCTCATGTTGCGGCCGCCCTTGACCGTCTTGCTGACTCTGTTGACCTGGATGGTCTTCTTGATAAGCCCGTCGTCTTCCTGCTTTCTCTTGTTGAACTCTCTCTTTCCTCTGCTTTCTTTCTTCTCTTCCATGATAAGCTCTCCTTAGAAATCAAGACCGGCTTCTCTTGCGCCGTCCGCGAGCGCCTGGACGCGCCCCATGTAGACATATCCGCCCCTGTCGAAAACCACGGTCTCGATTCCGAGAGCCTTGGCCTTCTCGCCGACAGCCTTGCCGACAACCTTCGCCGCATCCGTCTTTGAAAGGTCTGCAACCTGGGCTGCAATGTCCTTTTCCATAGTCGATGCCGCGCAGAGGGTCACGCCTTTGACGTCATCTATGACCTGCGCATAGATGTGGTTGAGACTGCGGAATACGCAGAGCCTCGGGCAGTCAGCGGTCCCGGAGATCTTCTTGCGCACTCTTTCGTGTCTTCTTTTTCTCTCTGTGTTCTTGTCTATCTTGTTAATCATATTGACTCCTCGGACAAACTCTTCGTTCCGGCCGCGCCCGGACGGGCGCTTTATGGCTGGCCGCCGGATGAGGGCCTGGAATCTGTCAGGCGGCCTCACATACAGGCGGCTTGCCGGCTGTACAAGAGTTACTTCTTGCCCTTGCCTCCGGTCTTGCCTTCCTTGCGCTCTATGTGCTCGCCCTTGTATGCGATGCCATAGCCGTGATAGGGCTCAGGGGGCCTGATTTTTCTGATCTCTGCGGCTACCTGTCCGACAAGAACCTTGTCTATGCCGGACACAACTATCTCGGACTGCGCGGGAACGGAGAGGGAAATGCCCTCGGGGGCCGTGAAGTATACGGGATGGGAATAGCCTACGCGGATGACAACCTTCTCTCCCTGCTGCTCGGCCTTCCAGCCTACGCCGGCGATTACGAGAGACTTCTTGTATCCTTCCGTGACGCCCACAACCATGTTGTGAAGGAGCGCCCTGTACAGGCCGTGCTTTGCGTTGGCGTCCGTGGTGTCCGCTGTGGTGACAACGTGGACTACGCCCGGCTCTATGTTGAAATCAACGGCTCCGACCACGCTCTGCGTGAGCGTGCCCTTGGGGCCTTTTACGGTGAGTACCCTGTCTTCGTACGTGACGGTCACGCCTGCGGGCACAGTCACCGGAAGTTTGCCTATTCTTGACATCGCGCCCTCCTTACCATACGTAGAGCAGCACTTCGCCGCCCACGTTGTTGGCTCTGGCAGCCTTGTCCGTCATGACTCCCTTGTTCGTGGAGAGGATGGCGGTGCCGAGCCCCTCGCGGACCTTGGGCATGTTCTCCACATCCGTGTAGATGCGCAGTCCCGGCCTGGAGACTCTCTTGAGACCGTTGATGACGGACTCGCGCTTGTTGACATACTTGAGGGTTATTATTATCTTCTTTGAGATGCCTTCCCCGTCAAACGCAACAGCTGAGACATAGCCTTCGTCCAGAAGGATGTCCGCGATTTGAACCTTCATCTTGGATGAAGGGACTTCCACGGTGTCCTTGTTGGCCATTATGGCGTTCCTTATGCGTGTGAGCATATCTGCTATAGGATCTGTCATTGCGCCCTCCTCACCAGCTTGCCTTTCTCACGCCGGGAATCTGTCCCTTGTATGCGAGCTCACGGAAGCATATTCTGCATACGCCGTATTTGCGCAGAACCGCATGAGGCCTTCCGCAGCGTGTGCACCTTGTGTACGCGCGTGTGGAATACTTGGGGGGTCTCTGCTGTTTCATTACCATTGCTTTCTTTGCCATGCTTCACCTCACTTCTTGAAGGGCATTCCGAGAAGCCTTAAGAGCTCTCTTGCCTCTTCGTCTGTCTGCGCCGTTGTGACGATGTTTATATCCATGCCTCTGACCTTCTCAACCTGGTCATACACGATTTCAGGGAAGATGAGCTGCTCCTTGAGGCCCATGGCGTAGTTGCCTTTGCCGTCGAAGCTCTCTGAAGGCACTCCTCTGAAGTCTCTCACTCTCGGAAGGGCGATGGACACAAGCTTGTCATAGAAATCATACATTCTCTGTCCTCTGAGCGTGACCTTGAGGCCTACGATCATTCCTTCACGGACTTTGAAGTTGGCGACGGACTTTCTCGCCTTGCATATGACCGGCTGCTGTCCGGTTATCTGCTTGAGCTCGTTCTGTGTCATCTGTATGGCTTTGGGGTTGTCCTTGATGTCTCCGAGTCCGGTCGATATGACTATCTTCACCATCTTGGGAACCTGCATGGGGTTGGTGTAGCCGAACTTCGCAGTAAGCGCGGGAACGACTTCAGCCTTATAGTTCTCAAGGACTCTGCATCTCGGCAGAGCGTTTTCGTTGTCCATTATCTTACTCCTTATTCAGCCTTGTCTTCCGCTGCCTTCCTGTCGCGCTTGCGCACGCGCCTCTTGGGTTCAGCGGCCTTCTTTGCAGCCTTCGCTGCGGCCTTGGTGCCGGCTGCCTTGTCAAGCACCGCTCCGCACTTGCCGCACACGCGGACCTTCTTTTCTCCTGTGATGTCCATCTTCACCCTGCACGCCTTGCCGCATGAAGGGCAGATGACCATGACGTTTGACGCGTCTATGGGCGCCTCAATCTCCACGAACTGGGAGACTTCGTTCGCCTTTCTTGCCTTCTTGGCCTTCCTGTGAATGTTCACGCCCTCAACGATGACGGTTCCGTTCTTGGGGGATGTGGCCTTGACCTTTCCTGTCCTGCCCTCGTACTTTCCGGTGATGACAAGCACGTTGTCATTAATCTTAACGTTCATTTTGCCGTCTCCTTAAATCAAAGCACTTCGGGTGCGAGGGATATTATCTTCATGTAGTTCTTCTCGCGAAGCTCTCTCGCGATCGGTCCGAAGATACGGGTGCCTTTCGGCTCCTTGTTATTGTTGATTATAACCGCTGCGTTGTCGTCGAACCTGATCGTCGTTCCGTCCTTGCGGATGAGACCCTTCCTGGAACGGACGATGACCGCCCTGACAACCTCGCCTTTCTTCACGGCGCCGCCGGGATTCGCGGACTTGACGGAACATACTATGACGTCGCCGATGTTTCCGGCCTTGCGCCATGATCCGCCCAGAACCTTTATGCACATGAGCTCTTTGGCTCCGCTGTTGTCAGCCGCCTTGAGCCTCGTCTGAGGTTGTATCATAAAAACTCCTTTTTATAATGCTGTGTGATCTCCGTTTTACCGTGCCATATCCCTCGTCAGGTCATTCGGCCCCTCCCCTTTCAGGGGTCCGGGCCGTAGGGTCCGGCCGCGTAAAACGGCAATGGGTTTTTGGTTATCACCTACAACCGCTGCAGAGGATTGCCCCCTTGCGCAGCAGCCGCGCCGTCCCGAGCCCTCTGGGCTGGAGAACGGCCGCAAGGCCTGAAGCTGCGCCGCGAAGGGCAATCATGCCCCTGTGGCCATTACTTCGCCTTTTCTATTATTTCAGCCACGCGCCAGTACTTGTCCTTTGAAAGGTGGCGGGTCTCAACGATGCGGACTTTGTCTCCGTTGCCGCATTCGTTGTTCTCGTCATGCGCCTTGAAGCGGGTGGTCTTGACGACTGTCTTCTTGTAAAGGGGATGCTTGTACTTTTCCTCAATGGCAACGACAACGGTCTTGTCCATCTTGT
>JAJPZA010000063.1 GCA_021204625.1 Clostridia bacterium
GAGATAGGGTTCATCAGGTTTTTTCGCATAGAGGGCTATAAGAAGGGGCCGAACCGGAAGGAACGGCCCCCATTACAACAACTAACACTATTTCAATTGGAACCTGCGCTCCGAATGTTCAGTCCCCGATACTCATTGGTGGTAGCAACCTCTGAATTTGATAATAATCCTTCGGCAAACAGACTATACTGAGAATCAAATCGCTGCAAGAGCAAAAATAGGACGAACGGCAGGAAAATTCGGACAAAAGGTCAAATGTGGGAGATAAGGGGGGGGAAATCGGGGATGGACGGTGCTGTAAACTGGGGTTCGGACAACAGAACTGGTTTAAATTTTCATAAATTTGCAGTAACGGTTGTTATGCGCCGTATTTGTAGACACAGAAGACAATACCACAAATTTATACATGATGAAAACATTGAAACTATTCCTTTTTGCATCGGCCGCGATGTTAGTCTTTGCGGCCTGCACGAATGAGGAGGGAGAGGCGGATTACGCAAGACATGCAACCGTCACTTCCGACAGTTCCTACTTCACTGCCGACGAGACCGGAGGTACCGTAACCTTCGGCGCAGAGGGCGGCTCGGCCGTTCTCAGCGTTGACTGCGGAACGGACTGGACAATGATCGAGGAAGACACCGACTGGCTTACCGTATCGTACAGCGTCAGTGCCGGTACCGTCAGCATTTCCGCCGGCCAGAGCACGGTCGAAAAGGACCAGAATGCCACCCTTACCCTCGCGACGGCCGAGACAGAAGTGAGATTCGCCACGATCAACATCGTTCAGAATGCCTACACCCATCCTGATCTCAGCATAGACGCCACTTCGTGGCATGTTCCTGCGGTCGGCGACCTTTCCACCACGATAAATGTGACTTTCAATGCGGACTGGAGCGTCGAGACTTCCGCGTCATGGATCACGGTAGAGACTGCCGCAAGGAGTTTCACCCTTACGGCCGCCGAGAACACCGCGACCGAGGAGAGAACTGCAGAGGTGACTGTAACATGCACTGACGGCGTCACATCCGACACTGCCACGATTTCAGTCACACAGGATGCGGCGGCCTACATAACCGTGGACAGCGAGTCCATAGAGTTTGAGTATTCCGGCGCGACCGCATCCGTGGGCGTGACTTCCAACTACAGCTGGACAGCCTCGTCTTCCGAGAGCTGGATCGCAGTGTCCGGCAGCGGCAGCACTTTGACGGTCACGACCGAAGCGAATGACAGCGAGGACGCGCGCGAGGGCTTTGTCCTTCTTACCGCCTCGGACGGGGCGTATAATGTCGCTCAGGCCCAAGTCGCCGTCACTCAGGACGGAAAGCCTGCGGTTGACCCTTCCCTGATGATTTTCCTCTACACGATGCCGGACGGCGGCGGCAACGTTCAGCTTCCCTTCTCCACCTCGGCCACAATTGACTGCTGGGTCGACTGGGGAGACGGCAGCGACCTTCAGAACCTGACCTCCTACAACATCGCGCACGCCTATTCGGCCGGCGGCGAGTACACGGTCACCGTGTCCGGAACCATGACTGCCCTTAAAGGCAGCAACGTGTCGTTTGGCAAAGCCAATCTTACCGAAGTCGTCCAGTGGGGGCTGACAGGTCTGACCAACCTTACCGATGCATTCATCAACTTCACGGCCCTGACGAAAGTGCCGGCAGACACCGAGGGATCCTTCGCCGATGTCACTGCCTGCAACGAAATGTTCTACGGCTGCTCTGCCCTGACCGACGTGGATGCGGATCTGTTCGCCTATATGGGAGATGTGGTGAATTTCACCAGTGTGTTCAGGGACTGCACCTCGCTTGAAAGCGTCCCGGCGAGCCTCTTTGACAACTGCAAGCTGATAACCACAATCCAATACGCTTTCATGGGATGCACGGCCATGACCGGAGAGTCTCCCTACACCATGGTCGACGGAGAGAAGATCCACCTCTACGAGAGAGACAATTGCCCGGATGAGTTCTCTCACATATCAATGCATGCCAAAACCTTCAATGAATGCACCAACATGGCGGACTACGACGACCTCCCTTCAGGGTGGTATTAACAGACTGACGGAAACCGGGTGAAGTCAATCCGCCCGGCGAACAATAGCATAGCAATCATCAGGCTGCCGCGCAATCCCGCCCGGCAGCCTTTTCATTACCGGGGGCGGCAGACGGTTTTGGAGATAAAGAGGGGGCCGGACCCGAAGGCCTGACCCCCATTACAACAACTAACACTATTTCAATTGGGGCCTTCACCCCGAATTGACAATTGAAGATATTCAATCAAAGGATTAGAGTTCGGTAAATTCAATCGCGAAGCCGCCGCCGCGGGCGCACCATAAGGCGAGGGAATCGGCGGAAGTGACGGTCTTGGAGTAGATCTGGTAGGCCTGCGGGTTGGTCTCGTAATCGGCCTCGGAGTCATCGCCGTGAATGAGGGTCACGTCGGGATCGTCAGCGAGGGAGCCGGGGTGGGCGTCGCAGTAGATCGTGGCGGTGTAGGTGCGGTCAGGGTCGAGGAAGTCG
>JAJPZA010000090.1 GCA_021204625.1 Clostridia bacterium
GCTTAAGTTTGTCCAATTCAGACAAAGATTCTGTGTTGGAAGAAGTACTTACCGATTTTGAAGCCGTTGTACCCGTAGCCTTTACCGGCTTCACAGGCTTGGTTATCACACCCTGCGCACAAGCCGATGCCGTGCACGCAAGAAGTGCGGCCAAACATATAATACATTTTATCTTTCTCATGCTGTTTCTTATTACTGCTCTTACTATTGTTCCATTGACGCATCCGTTTCCTGTTGAACGGTTGAGGATCCTTCATTTGTCTTATCACCGGAAGCCGCTGCTTCCGATGCTTCTGCACTGACCGAAGTTGCCGCTTCCTGCTCTTCGGCACTGACCGAAGCCGCCACTTCCTGCTCTTCGGCACTGACCGAAGCCGCCACTTCCGGTGCTTCGGCATCTACACTTGTCGCAGCCTTGGGTTGATTCTGTTTCCCATCCATTGCACCGTTTACTGGTTGTTCACCGGCCTGTGACGCAGCGTGCCGCACAGCTTTGACAGATGCCAGGTTTTTGCGGGGAATAACGGGCTTGGAAATCGTTGAAGGCTCGGACACTTCTTCCGGTTGACGCTCGCGGCAGGACTTGGCGGCGTTATCGGAAACTATGCTATAGGCTACAGCCAACAACAAGACTACAATAACAACCGCCCATACAATGCACGTCCCTTTTTTCCGGGCTTTGCCCGTATGGTTCACAACAGGTGCACCGGCGGACTTTACAGCCGCAGAATCCGACTTACCGGCCGCATTATCCGTCACAGCCACAGGATTCTTCACATCCAGAATGTGCACGATGATGGCCGAATGGTTGTCCCTGTTCTCCTCGGTCGCTTTCAACAACGACTTGCGCTTGTTCTCGTCGTCGCCCGCCGCCTGCGAGAAGAAGTAACACAATTGGTAGTCCTCCATGTTCTCGAGCATGCCGTCGGAACAGAGGTAAAAATAGTCGCCGGGGCGGATATCCGAAGTGCGGTACACATCGGCTTTGGGGCGCCGCTCCGTATGGGGCTGCATGGCGCGGGTAATCACGTTCTTCTGTCGGGAATGTTTCGCTTCCTCCACGGTAAGCTCGCCTATCTTGATCAAATCGTTCACCAAAGAGTGGTCTTCGGTACGGAAGAGGATTTTCGTGTCTTCCGCACGCTTGCCCGGGCGGATGTGGTAAACCCGGCTGTCGCCTATATGGGCGATGCAACACCCTTTGTCGTACAGCTTTAAGAGCGTCATCGTGGTGCCCATCTTCCTCTTGGCCGTACCGTCGTCTTTCTCATCAAGAGCGGCAAAGGCATCGGCAAGCGCGTTATTCAGCACCGCTTCCGGGAAATCACCCTCCACATCGGGCACCGCCGCAAGGATGGACTTGCTCATGGCCTCGCACACGGTGGCGCTTGCCACCTCGCCGGCATCGTGCCCGCCCATGCCGTCGCAAAGAATGAACAAGCGGTCGGTCTCTTTGGCCTCGTTATGCGCGGGGAACATACTGTCCTCCTGATGAGGGTTTCCATTGGCATCCACACGCTTTCCACAATCCCAAATGCTATATGCTTTCAGTTTAAATCTCATGTGCTGTCAATTATGGTTTGCCGATTCAAAAGTCCGTTTCATCCCTGTCTGGTATCTCGAAGTGTACCACCACGTCGGGTAGCTTAATCACATCGTGATTCTTCAAGACGATTTTGTCGCCATACTCCAACAAGTGGTTGTTTACATACGTGGCGTTTACCTTCTCCTTGAACAAAGAAGCATAATGCACGAAACCCTTGCCGGGCACCTTCTTGACCTCGATGACAAGGTGTTCGCGGCTCATGCGCTTGTTCGTGCAGGGAATCTGGCACCCCGCCGACGACGCTTCTCCTTTCCTGCCAATGACGTTCTTACCCAATCTCAACTGAAAGGAGAGGGAAACAGCCGGCACACTTATCCGTCCCAATATATAGTTTACACCATCGTTTATGGCCGTTTGGTCAGCATTCGGGTCATTACCTTCTTGAGGGTACTCGGTCGGCTCATCCCCATACCCGTTCGATATCCTTTTAAAGCTCCTGAAAGGCGATTTCGTCTTGCACACGGGGCAGGTGACGCTTTTCGATTCAATGCCGTTTTGGTTCCTTACAGACAGGACCGTACCACAAACGGGGCACCCCAATTTAATTATATCATCCATTTTACTTTCACAGATATGCATCACACAAGGGCATCAGGTGTGTAATCAATGCCGTCATCGCTTGCGTAAAGATTGTCATCCGGCTCCGTAAAGCCGCCCAAATCTTCCACGGTAAGGCTTTGATCGTCGGGAATCCCCCTGAACTCGTTCGGCGACAAAACCCCGTCATGGTTGAAGTCGGCCGCATATCCATCAAAAGTATGGTCGCCATCTACATCGATGAGAATCACCCCCTGCCCATCGACAAGCACACCCCCCAAGTTCGCTCCGCTCTCATTGTCATGGTAAACTCCAATCACCTCCACCTCAGGCTCGGAAAGGGTAGGGGCATCGGCTGCCTC